>CAYPSE010000001.1:0-57654 GCA_964413305.1 uncultured Rubrivirga sp.
GGTAGGCCGGACGGCCATCGGCATCGATGCTCACTCCGACCAATCGGCCGGGAAGAGAGCGTTCCAACCCCGCGCGTACTGCGATGTAACCGGCGTGCGGTCCACCGAAGGCCATCGGTACACCGAAGCGCTGCATGGATCCCACCGCGATGTCTGCACCGAGTGCACCCGGCGATTCCAGCAGGGTCAGGGCCAGCGGATCGGCGTCCAGGATGACGAGCGCGCCTTGCTCCTTTGCCTGGGCGATGAGGCTGCGTGGATCGATAATCGCGCCCGTCGAAGCGGGGTACGCGATGACCACCCCGGAGATCGGGCCTTCGGGTAACCCCTGCGTGGGATCGAAATCGACCAACTCGATGCCCTGCGGTTCGGCGCGGGTGCCGACCACGGCGCGGGTCTGCGGATGCACTCCCCTATCGATGGCGATGCGTTCCACACCCTTGGGCCCGTGCTTGATGGCCATCGCAATCGCCTCGGCTACTGCGGTGGGTTCATCGAGCAAGGACGCGCCGGCTACGTTCAAGCCAGTGAGGTCCTCGACGAGCGTCTGGAAGTTCAATAGCGCCTCCAGGCGCCCTTGGGAGATCTCTGGTTGGTAGGGCGTGTAGGCGGTGTACCACCCGGCGTTGAGCAGGATGCCGCGCTTGATCGCCTCCGGCATCACGGTGCCGTGGTACCCCAGGCCGATCATGTTGACGGGGCGAGCGACGTCCTCGATGCGGCGCTCGAGTTCGGCCAGTGCCTCGGTCTCACTCGCGGCTGGCGGAAGTTCCATCACGTTGAGGTCCTTGATGCCCGCGGGCACCACGGCGTCGATGAACGCTTCGAGGTTCGAATAACCCAACTCGGCGAGCATGATGTCGACGTCTGCAGGGCCGGGACCGATGTGGCGAACTGTGAAATCCATGTCTTCTCCAGGTCAGGCGAACAGTAAGGACTGCTCCCCCTCTGTTATCCACGCAACGCGCGACCTGAGAGTTTCACCGTGGCAGACCACAGCTTTCACCGTCGGTAGGGATCGCTCCCTTTTCCAGAGATGCCTACCCGAGCGGTACCGGTGCCTGAGAGTTTGTCGGGGCAATTGCTCCTTCGGCGGCTACGACCCTGGCGTGGGCCGCGGCTCTCTCCCGCATGGGGTTATCAGCGTCCCCAGACTAGTGGAAAGTCCGCTCGCGCGTCGGTCAGACGGCGGCGCGGCGAGCGCGACGGCTGGCCAACTCGTCTGTGACCCCCGCGGGAGCGACCGAGTCCCCTGCCGGGTCCTCGGCAGGCAGGGTCGCCAAGGTGCCCTCCACCTCACGCCATACGCTGCCGACGGCGATACCGAAGACTCCCTGTCCTCCACGAACCAGATCCACCACCTCGTCTGCACTACGGCACTCGTAGATGCTGGCGCCATCACTCATGAGGGTGATCCGGGCAAGGTCGTCGCCGTCACGCGTCGCGAGGTGATCGACGGCGGCGCGGATGTTCTGCAACGAAACACCGGTGTCGATGAGGCGCTTGACGATTCGCAGGACCAGGATGTCGCGGAAACCGTACAGCCGCTGGGAACCCGATCCGCTTGCACCGCGGACGGAAGGCACGACGAGTCCGGTGCGCGCCCAGTAATCGAGTTGGCGGTAGGTGATCCCTGCCGCGGCACACGCAATGGGTCCTCGGTAGCCCACGTTCTGGGGCAACGGGCGAAGATCGGCGTCGTCGAATAACGCTCCTTGGGCGGTTGCTGAATTCACGTCCGCGGAGTGAACGAAACTTCCGGTCACCGAGTCCTCCTCCTCGCGCCTTCACCTTAGTCCCGGGCGAGGAACCCTGGCACGGATCCGATCCGCTGGGGAAGACGAACAGGTGCGAACTTAGGGAAGGTCCCTCGGGTAGCCAACGCGACACGCCAGGGTGCCGCAGACGTAAGTCTCAAGGTGAACTGAAGCCTGAGCAGATCAGGAAGTGGCGCCCGGCGCGCCGAAGTCCTCGGGGGAAACCTGGTCCAAGAACTCGCGGAACTTCTCCACCTGGTCCTCCTCCACCGGCTCTTCCTCATTGGGGATCTCGATGCCGGCCTCGTCCAAGACCGACTCGGCGCCGACGATCGGCACCCCTGCGCGGAGAGCCAGCGCGATCGCATCCGAGGGTCGGGCTTCGACCTCTAGCCCGGATTCGAAGACGATAACCGCATAGAAGACCCCGTCCTCCAGACCCGTTATTCGGACCTCGGTCACGGTTGCGTCGAGTGCCTCGAGAAGGTCCTTCATGAGGTCGTGCGTGAGGGGACGTGGAGGCACAACTCCCTGCTGGGCGTAGGCGATCGCCGTCGCTTCCACGGCACCGACCCAAATCGGCAGGTAACGCTCCCCCTCGCTCTCGCGCAGCAGCACGATCGGGGTGTTCGAGGGCATCTCCATGCGAACGCCCACTACCTCCATCGGGATCATGAGACCAGGCTAACCGCCCTTGAGCCGCTGCGGGTGCCCCCGTGGGACGCTCTGAGCGAAATCAGGCCTTGCCCGAACGGATGAGCTCAGCCCGCAAAAGTGCTCCATGCAATTGAACGAACAATGCCGCTATCTCGCGCACGGCCTCCTGGGCCCGCACCCGCGAATCGCGTTCTCGTCCGGTCGTCTTGGAGAATGGGGTTGCCATCTGTTCGATCAAGCCGGTCTCTCGATCGGCCACCACCCGGAAACTGCGCATATGGCGTCCCTCGAAACCGAACTGCGATAGGCGCGCAGCCAACTGGCAGATGATCACAGCGTCTTCGTCGTAGTGCCCGGCCGGACTAACCCAGACCAGACCCAACGATTCGAGTTCGGCCACGTAGGCCTCTTCTAGCTCCGCCATCCCAGCCAACTCACTGCGGGTTAGGCGAACCCGACCTGCACCGGGCCGAAAGTCTTCGGGACGTGTTCCGCTGCCCGCAGCCGCAGGAGCGTCGTCGGCGGACTTATCGAGTTGTTCGCGGATCACCTTAAGCGGCAGGTACTGATCGCGCTGAAGCGTGAGCACATCACGCAGGCGTCGGACGTCATCCTCGCTGAACCTGCGGTAACCGCTGGAAGTTCGCGCGGGCGTGATGAGGCCCTCGGTCTCCAGGAACCGGATCTTGCTGATCGTCACGTCGGGGAACTCACGCTTCAGGACGCTGAGAACCTCACCGATACTCAAGGTCCCTCGCGTTGAAGCTTCGGATTCCTGACGCGCGCTCATGCCCCCGGTTCAGGCTCCCGGCTCGGTGCCGACGAGGAAGATGAATCGGAACTTTCCGACCTGCACTTCATCGCCACCTTGCAACTGTTGATCGTCCACGCGGACGCGATTGACGTACGTGCCGTTGAGACTGCCCACGTCGCGCACACTCCATCCGTCGGCTCCGCGACGGAACTCCGCGTGGCGGCGGCTGACGGTGACGTCGTCCAAGAAGACCTCGGACTCCGGTGAGCGACCAACACCCACGATGTCCGAATCAGCCGAAAGGAGGAATTCACTACCCTCGGCCGGCCCGCGGTGCACCACCAGCAGGGCTGCGCCAGTGGGCAACTCTCGATGGATACCGGTTCCCAGCGCCGCGGCTGGGCCTGTGCCCGTTGGAGGGCCGAGAGACCCGATCGAGGTGATGGAACCGGTCTGATCGATGTCGTTGGCGGCTAGCGCAGCTCCGCATGCCGCGCAGAACCGGTCCTCCGGATGGACGGGCTTGCCACATGCCGGACACGTCATGGGCTCGCTCCCTTCACGGTTGCCGTCGAGCTGGTTTCACGCTCAACCTCAGCCTAAGCCCCCTGGGTCATCCCCTCGTAATCACTCGCCGTGAGCAGGCCGTCGACTTGGCTCGGTTCGCTCATCTTGATCCTCATCAGCCAGCCCTGTTCATAGGGCGAGGAATTGATGAGCTCCGGGTTGGCGTCCACGGCAACGTTCACCTCAACCACTTCCCCGCTCACCGGTGCGTACAACTCGCTGACGCTCTTGGTCGATTCGACTTCACCGCATGAATCGCCCGCGGAAAGGTTCGTGCCGGCAGCAGGCAAGGAGACGTACACGATGTCGCCTAAGGACTCCTGCGCGTACTGGGTGATGCCCACCTGCACGATGTTGTCGCTTTCGCCCTTCACCCACTCATGCTCCGAGGTGTACTTCAACTCTCCGGGGATCATCGTGGAGCCCTTCTTCCAGGTAACTTCTTACGCAACCGGCTTGCTGTTGCGGCCTGCTATCGCATCTGCGCCAGAGACTAGTCCACCGGTCGATCCTGATGTCGCCCGATCGCGATCATCTGCTGGGCGTACCTAATCCCCGCCCACCAGTACAGGTAGGTGCCCCACAGGGCGAATGCCCAGCCCAGGGCACTGACGGTGGTTCCCCACCAACCCGGCAGCGAGCCCAGGAGCAAAACTGGGAATCCCCACAAGAGCGCGAATGTCCCGGCCTTGCCGACGTAAGTCACCGGAAGGGCGACCTTCCCTGCACGGCGCAGCAGTGGCATGAGTAGCAGCAGGAAGACGTCCCGCGCAACCAGAATCCCCACCAACCACCAGCCGATGATGTCGCGAAGGGCCAGACCGATGAGCGTGGCCAGAATGTAGAGCCGATCCACAAGCGGGTCGAGCAACTCTCCGAGCCGACTCATCTGATTGAGCCTGCGCGCTAGGTATCCGTCGAACCAATCGCTTGCACCGGCTACCACGAGGACCACGAACGCCCAGATGTCCGCCTGCTGAACCAGGACCAGCCAGAGGAATAGCGGAATGCCCAACAACCTTGCGAAACTCAAGGCGTTGGGAATCGTCAGCCAGTTGTCCGTCATATCGCGCTGCCGGATGGGTGTTCCGGCGTTCCCTCGTGTCGGCCTTTCACGCGAAGGACATAGATGCTCACGATGAGCAACGCCACCCCCAGAAGAATCGTCACTCCTCCTCCGATGATCGCGACCATTCCCACCTGCGACGCCCCATCGATCGAATAGATACCCGTGATCACCACGGACGCGAGCGATGAGTCGTTGCCGCCCGAGATCACAACGGTTGATCCTTGTTGCGGGACCGGAAGGGAGACTCCTTCGCCGCTCGCAGCAAACGCCCACAAACCGGGCACCGAATCGAAGACCACGTCCGGTGCGTCATCGGATGGAGCAATCGACACCGACGACCATGCACCATCGCGAACCTCCACCAGGCAATAGCGCGTACCAAGTAACCGTTCCTCGACTCTCTGTTGATCGGTAACGCCGACGAGCCATGGCTCTTGGGTGGTTCCGTTTGCGGTCACGACGAACGACGATGAGAACCGGTCGGTGAGGGGATCGAAATCATCGAACGCCTCGAATTCGTTGACTTGCACACTGGCGTTGGCGATTTCCATCACAACGGTTGAGCAACCAGCGACATCAATTTCCTGCGGTGCCGTGGAAAGTTCGTCTTGATTACCCACGGTGGCCAGCAGCAATCCACCACCTGCTGCCATGAAGGCACCCACGACCACACCGACGGACCCCAGGATCGCCAGGATGACTCGAGTCACCGTGCGGCCCATGATCATCTCCCAATCTTCACTGAAGTCCTGAGTCTGGTCCGTTCGTCACCAGGCTCTCACGAAATGCCCCGCGCCTACCGCTACGGCGCTGCCGACCCACGGGTGGCTTCTTGGCCCAGCAACGCTTCCAGATCGGTCAACTTGTCCATGGTCCGCAAGGCTGTGGCCATTCGATGGTTGCCCCGGAACGTGGATTGGTGTGCATGCAGAAAGGCCCAATATCCGGCCGTGAAGGGACAGGCGTTGTCGCCCACCCGCACCTTCGGGTCATAGCGACATCCGCCGCAGAAGTCGGTCATCCGCTTCAGATAGGCGCCACCCGAGACGTAGGGCTTCGTCGCCATCACTCCCCCGTCGGCGTACAGGCCCATACCGATCACGTTGGCAGCCATGACCCACGGGTAACCGTCGACGAAGGCACGTCGGAACCAGTCGTTGATGGCCGCGGGCTGGTAGCCGCGCTGTAGGGCCCAGTTGCTGAGCACCATCAGACGGATGATGTGGTGGGAGTAGCCCATGTCCCGCACGTATTCCAGCGAATGCTTCAAGCACTGTGCATCCACGTCCTGGGCCCGTGCCTCCAGGAACCAACCAGGCGGGTCCGTCGTGGCCTCCAAGGCGTTTGCCTGTTCGTACTCCGGACCAAGGTGCCAGTACAGGTGCCACACGTACTCACGCCAACCGATGATCTGACGAACCAGACCTTCCACGCTGGCGAGGGTGGCGCGATCGGCTTGCCACTCGGCTACCACGCGATCCACCACTTCACGAGGATGTAGAAGTCCCAGATTCAATGGCACGGACAGCAGTGAATGCGCCATGAACGGGTCCTGCCACAACACGGCGTCCTCGTAGGGTCCGAACATGCTCAGTCGATGCGCGATGAAATCATCCAGTGCCGTCAAGGCCTCCGCGCGAGTCACCGCGAAACGACGTGGGCCGTCCGCTCCCAAGAATGCGATGCCCTCGCGTTCCCAGTCATCGAGCTGGATTCGGACTTGGGCATCGATGTCGTCTTCTTCCGGCTGCCAGGGTGGAGGAACCGGCAGGTGGGTGTGCCCTTTAGGGGGTGGCAAGCGGTTGTCGGAATCGAAATTCCACCGGCCCCCAGCTGGCTGAGCGTCTTCCATCAAGATCCCGTGAGATCGTCGGACCGTTCGATACCAGTCCTCCATGAGCAGGCGCTTGCTTCCCCGGCTATGCACCCACGCGGCGAATTCATCAGGTGAGGTGAGCCAACTGCGTTCCGGAAGTACGCGCCCGACCCCGATCCTTCGCACCAATTCGCGGGCGGGACGGGAGGTGGCGGCTACACCTTCGAGGTGAGCGGGATCGAATCCACCCAGTCCTTTCCGGTAGGTGCTTGTCTGGATGAATGTGATCCGGTCGGCTGCCTCACGCGCACGGTGGTGAAGCGCGCTCAAGATCAGGTGAGCCTTCTGTCGGTGGTATTTGCGACGAACGAAGACCGACTTCGCTTCGATCAGAAGGATCGGCCCACCGTCGTCGAAATGCGGCCCGAGCTGATCGGCGAAGAGCCAGCGAGTGCGTTCGCTCACGTGGCTCTCCGCGCCGTCGCCGTCCAACGACCATTGACCGCGCTGACGGTCAAGGGAATCCCGTAACACTGCGACATGTTCACGTCCGTTAGGACATCGTGGATTGGACCCGACGCGATCACCCGTCCTGCACCCAGGAGTAGGCAGTGCGTAATGCCCGGCGGGATCTCCTCCAGGTGGTGGGTCACCAATATCAGCGTGGGTGAGTGCGGGTCGGATGCGAAGTGGCCGAGGAGGGCTACGAGTTCTTCGCGACCAGCAAGGTCCAATCCAGCGCCGGGCTCATCGAGCAAGATCAACTCGGGGTCGCTCATCAGGGCGCGTGCGATGAGGACCCGCTTGCGTTCGCCTTCCGACAGCGACGCAAAGGGGCGATGCGCGTATCCGGCTGCGCCCCAGGTCGCGAGAAGACCCGCTGCCCGCTCGATGTCCTCGGGTAGGTACTCCTCGAGCCACCGGCCGGTAACGGCATAGGCACCCGTCACCACCACATCCACTGCGCTTTCGTGCATCGGGATATCGCGGAGTAGCGCCGAACTTGCGAAACCGATTCGCGGGCGTACCTCGCTCAAATCGACTTCACCCATGGTCTGTCCGAGCACCTCGACGCTCCCGACAGAAGGGAAACTTCGTGTTGCCGCGATGGTCAATGCAGTTGTCTTGCCGGCGCCATTGGGCCCGATGACCACCCAACGCTGGAAATCCTCAACCTGCCAATTGACGTCGTCCAAGAGGAAACTGGTCCCCCGCCGTACCCCAACTCCCGACATCGACAGCACCTGCACGCCGACACCCTAGGCGTGTTGCGGGCTCGTTGATGATTCGGGGAACGGGTCTCAGTAGCGTGTGCTCATCATGATCAGCGAGTCTCCCGCAACCATGGTTGTCACGCTTAGTGGCCAAGATCGCCCCGGCGTGACCCGTGATCTTTTCGCCACGTGCAGCAGCTTCCACGTGGTCGTTCGCGATATCGACCAAATCGTCATGAGGGATCGGTTGATCTTGGCTTGCTCGGTCGAGGGCAGCGAAACAGACATCTCGGAGCTGCGAGTCGCCATCGGCCGTCTCGCCGAGCGATTGGAGATGGACACTGCCATCGACGTCCGGACCGGTGCGATGCATTCGCCATCTCCCGGGCCTAGCGCTGCGGGCGTGGGAGCCGGCTTCCGGATCACGATGATGGCGCCGGATCTCGATCCCCAGGCAGTGGCCGACATCGCTAGCCAGATTGCCGCGGGCGGGGGGAACATCGATCGGATCCGTCCGATCGCTCACTACCCGATCACCGCTATCGGCTTCGAGGGACACGGAGTGGATCCCGATGAGCTGCGTCGCCCACTCGCGGCGATCTCCTCCGAACTCGGGGTGGACATCTCGGTCCAGGAGACCGGACTGGAAAGTCGCGGGCAGTACCTCGTGGTGATGGATGTGGATTCCACGGTCATCCAAGACGAGGTCATCGACCTCTTGGCCGCTGAGGCGGGGCAAGAGGCCGCCGTGGCCGCGGTGACCGAGCGTGCCATGGCCGGAGAGATCGACTTCAGCGAGTCTCTCCACCAGCGGGTCGCTTTGCTCGAAGGCCTACCGGAATCGGTGCTGGGCGTGGTTCGCGATCGCATCCAGTTGACCCCGGGCGCGCGAACCCTATGCCGAACGTTGAATCGGTTGGGCTACCGAATCGCGTTGGTTTCCGGAGGTTTCACCCAGGTGGTCGCTCCTATCGCCCAGCAATTGGGTGTTGCCGAACTGCGCGCAAATGTGCTGGAAATCGAGGGTGGTCGCCTGACCGGACGAGTGGTGGGCGAGATCGTGGACCGCCCGGGTAAGCGCAAAGCTCTCGAGGATCTCGCGGTTCGCTTCGGTATACCCAGGCGCCGGACCATCGCGATCGGCGACGGCGCCAACGACATCGACATGCTCGAGGCTGCGGGTCTTGGTATCGCGTTCAACGCCAAACCGATTGCCCAGGCAGCTGCCGACGCTTCCGTAACCGTGCCTTTCCTAGATAGCGTCCTTTATTTGATGGGCATCACCCGCGAGGAAGTCGAACTCGCTGATTTCCGGGACGGGATTCCGTTGCGTCCTCCGGTATAGCTGGGGATTCAGCGACACACGGCGAACGCGGTACACGTCAACTGACCCGTGGCCCACACGCCGGTTGGACTGTCGAGCACGGCGAAGGCGCTCGTGGGGAATTTCTCCCATAGTGCGATCGACGTTTCCGCGTCTCGCATTCCCCGTGCCCCGCGAGCTGATCGAGCCAACTCTTCTAGGCCCGGGTTATGTCCGACGATCACGCCGACGTCGGTGTCGAAGGCGGAGGCGACCTCAAGCAATTTCCCGGGTTCGGCCAAGTACAACGTGCGGTCCGACCAGAACGGAACGGGGAGATCTTGCTGGACTACTTCCCACGTTCGTTGGGCTCGTGCGGCAGTCGACACCGCTGCGCTCACGGAGGCATCACGAGGCAGGTGTCGCTGGAGTCGGCTCGCGATGGTTCGGGCGTTTGTCTGGCCACGCTCGTTCAACGGGCGGTGGTGGTCCTCGACACCGGGTGGGTAGTCGCTTTTCGCGTGCCGGAGCACGATCAGGCGATGCATCCTCAAGCGCCCTGTGAGTGCACTCCGCCATCCACGTGCACGATCTCACCCGTGGTGGCCGGGAACCACGCGGACATCAGTGCCACGCACGCCTGGGCCGCGGGCGTGGGGTCGGAAAGATCCCAACCCAGCGGTGCCCGATCAGTCCAGACCTGCTCGAACTCCTCGAACCCCGGGATGCTCTTGGCCGCCATGGTTCGGATGGGGCCTGCCGCAACAAGATTCACCCGAATACCCTCACCGCCGAGGTCGCGCGCCAGATAACGGGCCGTTGATTCCAGCGCAGCCTTGGCCACTCCCATCCAGTCATAGGTAGGCCAGGCCACTGTTGCGTCGAAGTCCAAGCCGACCACGGCGCTTCCGGGACCCATGAGCGGCTTGGTTGCCACCGACAGCGACGCCAAGGAGTAGGCCGACACCTGCATGGCTGTTGCTACATCGGGCCATGACGTGTTCAAGAAATTTCCGCCTAAGGCGGCTTCAGGGGCGAATCCGATCGAGTGCACCAATCCGTGTACCGCGTCCGTGTGCTCCATCAGTCTGGTCGCGAAGGTCCTCAAGTGCTCGTCATCGGTGACGTCGAGTTCGACGATGGGGGCTTGTTGTGGCAGCCGGCCCGCCGACCGCTTGGTCAGCGACATCGTGCGTCCGAAGCTCGTCAGGATCACCCGCGCACCCTGCTCTTGCGCCAGCCTCGCAACGTGAAAGGCAATCGATTGGTCGGTTAGCACTCCGGTGACGACCACGGTGCGCTCGGCTAGCAATCCCACGATGTTTCCTCTCGCGTTTCCATGTTGATTCGAACCGGCCTCAGTGGCCCATTCCAAGGCCACCATCGACAGGGATGACCGCCCCCGTGATGTAGGCAGCGGCCGGACTCACGAGGAAATCGACAGCCGCCGCGACTTCATCGGCTGTTGCGTACCGACCAACCGGTATGGCTGCCAGGATCTCCATGCGCCGCTGCTGGTCCAGGTCGGCCGTCATGTCGGTCTCCACGAAGCCGGGAGCCACCACATTGACGGTGATGCCGCGGGATCCGAGCTCCCGTGCCAGACTCCGGGCTGCACCCACCAGGCCTGACTTGGACGCGGCGTAGTTGGCCTGACCAGCGCTGCCCATGAGCCCGACTACCGAAGACACCATCACGATGCGGCCGGCTTTGGCTCGCAGCATCCCCCGCGCCACTCCCCTGCACAGCCGTAATGTCCCGGCGAGGTTCGTCATCAGGACTTCATCGATGTCCTCGTCGGACATCCGCATGATCAGTTGATCTCGCGTGATGCCTGCATTTGCGACGAGTGTCGCGACCGGACCGAACTCCTCGTTGACACGCCGCAGCCCAGCCTCGATCGATTGCGCATCGGCGACGTCCATGTCGATACTGCCGAGAACCCCTACTCCATCGGGTGCGGCCCCCGAGCGGCTTGCTGTGACGACACGGTGCCCGGAAGCGACCAGGCGGGCCGCCGTGGCGGCACCGATTCCTCGGTTGCCCCCCGTCACCAAAGCCACATCGGCCATGTCATGCCTCCTGTTTGCGCAGAAAGTACCCGACGAAGAACAACCCCAACGGCATCCAAACGGCAACGTTCGGGAGTATCAACGTCATCACACCAATCAGCATCATGAATGCGCCGAAGATGAACCCTCGCGTACGCACGAGCGGTGAATCCGTGAAAATCCGTGGCGTATCGGGATCGATGAGTTCGGGATGGCGTCGAGCGTGAGCCGAGATCAAGCCACCCACCAAACTGATTGAGCCCAGGTTAAGCCAGTACAGCAAACCTGCACCGCCGAGTCCTTCGCCGCCGGAGAACCAGTGGGAACCCTCGGCAACGGCGCGGAAGCTATCCATGCCGGTTCCGTACATGAGGCTCGACCACGGAAGGAAGACAATCAGCAGCAACCACACGAGATTGAGCCAGAAGATCGAATCATCGAACCCTGCAAGTCGACTGAAGATCCGATTATGGATCCGCCACATCACCGCCACTATGACGAAAGTGAAGGCGAACGTGACGAGCTGTCCGTTGTTGTCACTGATGACCTTCCAGACCGTTTCTTCTCCCACCTTCGGGCGCAGGTCCACGATGGGCAGGACAAGGACGGTGATGGCAACCGCGACGATTGCGTCCGTGAAATTGATGAGCCGGTCGAAGGGTCGACCACCGCGCACCCGAACTGGCTCGGGCGCCTTGTGCACCATGACCTAGACGTCCTCGAGTCGATAGCCGACTTTCACGGTCACCTGGAAATGATCGACGTCGTTGTTCCGGACGTAGCCACGGACCTGTTGGACTTCGAACCAATCGACGTGCCGGTGCTCCGCTCCAGCGCGACGAACGGCGTTGCGCACGGCGCCCTCGATGGAGTCGGCGGATGTCCCGACGACCTCACTAATGCCGTAGACCCGATCTGACATGGACGACTCCCTCCTTCATGGCTATCTCGCTGCTCGATTCCCGGGCACCGACGCGCGCTCCCCTGGGATCGGGTTTACCTTATTGGGGTGTCAGACGGCCCCCAGACCATTACCAGCGCCCAGCGGGCGCTCAGCGCCGAGCAGGCGGGTCGGACACGTAAGTACCTGATTTCGATGGGGATTCGCACCGCGTGCGTGATCGGGGCGATTTTCATTCCCGGCTGGCCCAGGTGGGTCCTCATCGCGGGGGCGGTGGTGCTCCCCTACCTGGCGGTGGTGATCGCCAACGCAGGCAAGGCGCGCGATACCGGTGCCCCGGACCACGTCACCCCTCAGGCTCAGGCGGCACTGCCCGCTTCGGGTATCGCCATCGAGGGGGTGGTGATCGTGTCAGACGCCGAGTCGTCGAATCCTCGCGATCCTCGCTCGTCGGTTACCTAGCCTCGCCGTACAGTTGAACGGTGCTCCAACTCCTGCGCACTCGGCGCTGGCAAGGCTTCACGGCGGTTGTCATCGTCGCGATCATCGCGTTCGGACTGCTGAGTCGCTGGCAATGGTCCCGCGCAGAGGAGAAGCGCGACGAGCAGCAGGCGCAAATGGCCAGCGAGTTGGATCCCATCACTCCCTCCCCCGTCGACGACGTTCCGGAATTCACCGCAGTCACCGTCACCGGCAGTTACCTTCCCTCGTCCCAGCGCCTCGTCCGTCAACGCCCGCTCGAGGGACGGAACGGATTTTGGGTACTGGAGCAGTTGCAGACCAACCAAGGTCGCATCTGGGTCCTGCGCGGCTGGATTCCCTCAGCGACGAGCGCCGGGCAATCACCTGAAGTCCCGGTGGTCGACTCCAGCGTGGTGACCCTCATCGGTGTTGCCCGTCCGCTCACCGAGGGCGAACCCTTGACCGAGCGAGGCGGCCTACCGGCCGAACAGGTCACGAACATTGAAGTGGCTCAACTTCCTGACCCCGGCGTGATGGATTGGTATTTGCAGCAAACGCAGTCACAGCCTGCTGACCCCTTGATCCCTGTGCCTATCTCGCAACCCGATGACCTGCAAAACATCTCCTACGCCGTGCAGTGGTTGTTGTTCGCTGCCGTGGCGATTGCCGGATGGTTCTTCTTCTTGCGCCGCGAGGCAAAGGAGAGCGCCGACGACGCTTCGCCCTAACGGCGTGGACGTAGGCATCTCGCCCGGAATTCGCTCCTACGAATTGCTGAACTGCGTTCGGTACAGCGTTTCGTACATACCGCCTTCGGCGAGCAGTTCCTCGTGGGTCCCCCACTGGACCACCCGACCGCCCACGACCACCAGGATTTGGTCGGCCCGACGAATGGTCGATAGGCGGTGCGCGATCACCATGCTCGTTCGACCCTCGAGTGCGGTGTCGAGGGCCGCTTGCACCAACCGTTCGCTCTCACTATCGAGGTGGGCGGTCGCCTCATCGAGGACAACCACCCGCGGTGCCTTCAAGAACAACCGCGCAAGCGCGAGCCGCTGCTTCTCACCGCCAGAGAGGCGATAGCCACGATCACCCACCACGGTGTCAAATCCGTCGGGGAGCTGGTCGATGAGGGAGAGGATCTGCGCGGAAGCGCACGCAGCCCGCATTTCGTCGGTACTTGCATCGGGTCGGGCGTAGCGAAGGTTGTCGGCGATCGTTTCGTGGAAAAGGTGGGCATCTTGCGTTACCACGCCGACCGCGCTGCGAAGATCCGAACCGGAGACATCGCGGATGTCAACGCCACCGACGAGAACCGCACCACCGGACGGGTCGTACAGCCGAGTCAGCAGCGCAGTGATGGTGGTCTTCCCGGCGCCCGAGGGACCAACGAGTGCGGTCAACGTTCCGGGGTCGGCGTGGAAGGACACATCGTGAAGGACCGGCTCACCTGCGCCCGCAGTCTCCTCACGGGCAACCGATTCCAATGAAGCCAGCGACACTTGCGCCGCTGTGGGATAGGTGAAGTCGACGTGGTCGAAATCGATCGACAGACCCCCGGTCGGTAGCTGGCGGGGCTCGCTGGGTTCCTGGACGAGTGGCTTTAGGTCCAAGACCTCGAACACCCGCTCGAATGACACGAGGGCGGTCATCACATCCACGCGCACGTTACTCAACGCGGTGAGTGGACCATAGAGCTGAGCTAGGAGCGCAACGAGGGCGAGCAAGGTGCCTAGGGTGATCGCCCCGTCGATGACCAGATTGCCACCCAGGCCGTAGGTGATTGCGGTTGCTAGCGCCGCAACCAGGGTGAGTGCCGTGAAGAACCACCGATTGGCCATGGCGATCCGAACACCGATATCGCGAACCCGCTCCGCCTTACCGGAGAAGGAACTCGCTTCTTCGTCCGGACGCCCGAACAACTTCACGAGCAGCGCGCCCGAGACGTTGAAGCGCTCGGTCATCTGCGAACTCATGGCTGCATTGACGCTCATCTGCTCCCTTGTCATGGCCTGCAGGCGACGACCCATGTAGCGAGCAGGAAGCAAGAACACCGGAACCAAGATCAAGGAGACGAGCGTGATCTGCCAGGAGAGGGCGAACATGGCCACGAGGACGATCGATACGGAAATCAAGTTGCCCAGCACTCCCCCCAGGGTGGAGGTGAACGCCTGCTGCGCACCGATGACATCGCTGTTCAGGCGCGATATCAATGCACCTGTCTGGGCCCGGGTGAAGAACGCGACCGATTGGCGTTGGACGTGGTCGTAGACCTGGGTTCGCAAATCGAAGATCAAGCCCTCGCCGATGCGTGCTGAATACCAGCGGCTCACCAGACCCAACGCTGCGTCAGCGATCGCCAAGCCGGCGATAGCAACCGCAGTCCACGTGACGAGTGATGCATTGCCCACCGAGATGCCGTCGTCCACGATGCGTCGGAACAGCAGCGGCTGCGCAACACTCAACAGCGCAGCAATGACCAGCGTGATGAGGAAGATCCCGATGATCACTCGATAGGGCCCGGCGTATCTCAGAATCCGCTTGACCGTCGTACGCGAGACGCGTTTATCAGCAACTGACCTATCGCGCGTCATGGACTGGTAGGTCTGCCAGACCGATTGCATGCTCACGGCTGTGCGCCAGACAGCAACGTGGCGAGTCGCTGGATTTGAGCACTGCGCTCGAGGGCGAAGGAGTCCCGATCACCGGCTACGCGCTGGAGAAGCCCCTTGATGTCTCCCACGGTCGCAGCATCGAGCGAACGCAACGTCTCGATCAGCTCCGCGCAGGCGGTCGACGGATCTTCGGCAACCGTGTGAACCAGGCCCCAGTCCCGTGCCTGCTCGGCGGACACGAATCCTCCAGTCGCGCACAGCGCGAACGCGCGGCGGTAACCGATCGCGTCCACGAGCGCACCCGTTCCGCCCAGATCCGGCACGAGTCCGATCGAAACTTCGCGCATGGCGAACCGTGCGTCCGGGGCGGCGATGATGACGTCACTAGCCAACGCGAGTTGGAATCCGGCACCGATCGCATTGCCCTGAACCTCGGCGATGACCACCTGCGGGATCTGCATCCAGCGTGCGAAGCCCTCCTGGGCTTGCGCGATGAATCCGTCAGGGTCGGATTGCAGGTCTGTGAGCATGCCTTCCACCAACACCGCTCGATCAAGGCCTGCCGAGAAGTCCTTGCCTTCACCGGACAGCACGACGAATCGGGTGCCGACGGGGATCTCACCCGCGATCGCCGCAAGGTGCTGCCACATAGCGGGTGTCTGGGCGTTGCGGACCTCGGGTCGGTTCAACCGCACGCGTAGGACGTCGCCTTCGGAATGGACGACTATGCGGTCAGCATCGTTCATGCTCGCTCCCATCATCGGTGGCGTTCCCCTCACGCCAGTTCAACTAGATCGAGGTAGTCCTCACTCCACAGATCCTCATCCCCGTCGGGCAACAGGACCACCCGCTCCGGTTCGAGGGCCGTGACGGCACCTGGATCGTGACTGACCAAGATCACCGCCCCTTCGTAGGACCGTAGGGCCGTGAGCACCTCCGCGCGAGATGCCGGGTCGAGGTTGTTCGTCGGTTCATCTAAAAGCAGAACGTTCGCGCCGGAGACCACCAGACATGCGAGGGACAACCGGGTCTTTTCCCCGCCGGAGAGCACTCCGGTGGGCTTGCGCACCGAATCCCCGGCGAAAAGGAAGGAGCCCAGGATGGTCCGCCTGCGGGTGTCGTCGAGGTCGGGGCCTGCGTGCGCGAGGGTCTCCTCCACGGTTGCCGTCGGATCGAGGGTTTCGTGCTCCTGGGCGTAGTAGCCGATCACCGCACCGTGACCGGTCTCGATGGTGCCGGTATCGGGCTGATCCACGCCGGCCAGGATGCGCAGCAGCGTGGTCTTGCCGGCGCCGTTCAGTCCCAGGATCATGACCCGCGATCCGCGATCGATGGCCAAGTCGACATCGGTGAACACTTCGAGGCTGCCGTAACTGCGAGACAGACCTTGAGCGGCCAGGGGCACCTTGCCGCACGGCTTGGGCTGGGGAAACCGCAACGCCGCCACCTTATCCGTGGCTCGCTCACCTTCGGTCTGTGCGAGGAGTCTGTCTGCTCGCTTGAGCATCCCTTGCGCAGCCTTGGCCTTGGTCGCCTTGGCACGCATCCGTTCGGCTTGCATGCGAAGCGATGCCGCCTGCTGTTCGGCGTTGCGACGCTCGCGTTTACGACGACGCTCATCGGTCTCACGCGCCAGCAGGTAGGCGGACCAACCCATGGAGTACTGATCGATCTCCTGGCGTATAGCGTCCAGATGCCACACCTTGTTGACCGTGTCGGCCAGCAGTTCGGTGTCGTGACTGATGACCACGAAACCGCCTGCGTAGCTGCGCAGGAACTCACGCAACCAACGAATCGAATCGGCATCCAGGTGGTTCGTCGGCTCGTCGAGGAGGAGTACGTCGGCGTGCCCGAACAAGATGCGAGCGAGTTCCACCCGCCGCCGCTGACCACCGGACAACGTGCCCAACTGCGCATCCAGGACCCGCGCAGGCAGCCCGAGGGATGCCGCGATCGTGGCAGCTTCAGACTCGGCGGCATAGCCACCTTGGGCAAGGAAGTCGCTTTCCGCGCGGGCGTAGCGGGATGCAGCCTTGTCCCACTCGGGACTGCCCTCAGCGGCTCCTGTCATCGTCTCGATTGCCTTCGCCAGTCGGGTGGTCGACTCCCCTAGCCCTCGGGCGTTCAAGATCCGTTCCCGCGCCAATTCCTCGGTCTGCGCAGCTCGGGGATCTTGAGGGAGATACCCCACGGTTCCCTTGCTGGAGACCGAACCCGACGCGGGTTGGGTCTCCCCCGACAGGGTCCGCATCAAGGTCGTCTTGCCGGCCCCGTTGCGGCCAACCAGACCGATGCGGTCCCCCGGTGCGACCCTGAGCGCATCGCACGTCAGAAGCAATTCCGAACCGGCACGCAGTTCAATGCCGGTTGCTGAGATCATCGCCCCGGAATACTACGCATCCGCGCCACGGGGCCTATGACCTAGATCAGACGTTGAATCCCAGGCTGCGCAGCATCTCCCGACCATCGTCGGTGATCTTGTCCGGTCCCCACGGTGGCATCCAGACCCAGTTGATCCGAAAGTCATTCACCACGGGCTGGAGGGCTGCCCGAGTCTGATCTTCGATCACATCGGTAAGCGGGCATGCCGCGGAGGTCAGCGTCATGTCGATGGTGGCGATATTCCCTTCGTCCACGGACACCCCGTAGACCAGGCCAAGGTCCACCACATTGATACCCAGTTCGGGATCGACGACGTCCTTCATGGCCTCCATGACGTCGTCCTCTCTCGCGACCGTCGATTCCATAGTGCTCCTACCTTTCGGAATTCTCGAGGTCCGGCGTATTGCTGTCGGTCTTATCGGTGTGGATTCCCGCCTTGAGTCGGGCATCCTGTAGGGCCATCCATGGCAACAGCGCGCACTTGATGCGCGCCGGGTACTTCGACACTCCGGCAAATGCGATGCCATCGCCCAGCACGTCCTCATCGGGCTCGCCGGCGCCCTTGGAATGCATCATCTCCAGGAACGCTCGTTCTGCGCGTGCCATGTCGGCGACGGTCGCGTCCTCGAGCAATTCGGTCATGACACTGGCACTCGCCTGCGAGATGGAGCAACCCTGACCTTCGTACCCGACATGGACGTGGCCGTTATCGTCGAGTTTGACGCCCACGGTGACTTCGTCGCCGCATGTGGGATTGACCTGGAAACTCTCACCCGCCGCATCGGAGAGCAACTTGTTCCCTCGAGGATGCTTGTAGTGATCGAGGATGATTTCCTGATACAGCGCTTCGACGTTGTCGCTCATGCCACTCCGAAGAATTCCTGCGCGGCGACGATACCCTCGATCGCCGCGTCGATGTCTGAATTGTCGTTGTAGATGTACGTGGACAACCGAGTTGTGGCCGGGACTGCGAACCGACGACATGTGGGCCAGGCGCAGTGATGTCCCACGCGCACTGCCACACCGCGGTCGTCGAGAATCTGCCCCACATCGTGCGGATGGATACCTTCGACCACGAAGGAAACGGCACTTCCGCGATGGACGTTCGCAGTCGGACCGATGATACGAACCCCCGGAAGTTCCTCGAGCCGCTTGAGGGCGTAGCCGGTGATCTCGTGCTCGTGCTGGGCGACCGATTCCATGCCCACGTCCTGGAGATATCGCACCGCCGCCCCCAAACCAACCGCTTGAGCGACCATCGGCACGCCTGCCTCGAAACGCTGCGGGGGCGGAGCGAACGTGCTCTCCTCCATGAAGACCGTCTCGATCATGGAGCCACCGGTCAGGAACGGCGGCATGGCTTCGAGCACCTCGCGCTGCCCCCACACCAATCCGATACCCGTCGGACCGAGCATCTTGTGACCACTCCACGCGACCAAATCCGCCCCAAGCGAGGGAACATCGACCGGCATGTGGGGAATCGACTGGCAGGCGTCCACCACGCCGATCGCACCTACCTCGTGTGCACGGGCCATCACCTGCTCGACCGGGTTGATTGTCCCCAGGATGTTCGACTGATGGACGACCGAGACCACCTTGGTCGAGTCATCGATCACACCGAGCTCGTCCAGGTTCAAATAGCCCTCGTCGGTGATCCCGATCCACCGGAGCTCAGCACCCGTCTTGGCACACAGTTCCTGCCACGGAACCAAATTGGCGTGGTGCTCCATCTCGGTCACCACGACTGAATCGTGTGGACCCAGCACGAAGCGCGGATCCATCGCTATGCCCTGCTGAGCCTTGGAGGTTGCGTTACTGAAGGCGTACGCAGCCAGGTTCAGACCCTCGGTTGCGTTCTTGGTGAAGATGATGTCGGGAGGCTGGGCACCGACGAAGCCAGCGATCGCAGCCCGCGCACCTTCGTAGGCGTCGGTGGCTTCCTCGGCAAGTTGATGCGCACCTCGGTGAACCGCCGCGTTCGATGTCTCGTAATACGCCCGCTCGGCGTCGAGAACCGCAGTCGGCTTTTGACTCGTCGCAGCACTGTCGAGGTACACCAAGGGCCGCTCCCCGCGAACCGTGCGCGACAGGATCGGGAAGTCCTTGCGTATCCGCTGGACGTCGAGGGCGGAAGTCACGATCAGACCTTGGCTGCGTAGCGCTCGTAACCTTCGGACTCGAGCGCCTCCGCCAACTCCGGTCCACCGGTCTCCACAATGCGACCACCGGCGAAGACGTTGACCACATCCGGCTTGATGTAGCGCAGGATCCGTGTGTAGTGGGTGATCAGCAAAATGCCGGCATCGGTGTCCTGCTTAACCTTGTTCACGCCCTCGGAAACGATGCGTAGCGCGTCGACGTCGAGACCGGAATCGGTCTCGTCCAGGATCGCGATCTTGGGCTTGAGTAGGGAAAGTTGCAAGATCTCGTGACGCTTCTTCTCCCCGCCGGAGAAGCCCTCGTTCACATTGCGCTCGGCGAAAGAGGAGTCCATCTGTAGTCCGGCCATGGCCTCCTTGACCTCTCCGATCCACGAACGAAGCTTCGGTGCCTCGCCGCGCACTGCCGTGGCAGATGTGCGCAGGAAGTTCGACACCGATACACCGGGGATCTCGACCGGGTACTGCATGGCCAAGAACAGCCCCGCGCGCGCCCGCTCATCGACACTCATGTCCAGCACATCCTGGCCGTCGAGAGTGATCGACCCGCTGGTCACTACGTACTTCGGGTGACCGGCGATCACGTACGCCAAGGTCGACTTGCCGCTGCCGTTGGGCCCCATGACCGCCTGGATTTTGCCCGACTCGACGGTTAAGTCGACACCCTTGAGAATAGGCGTCTGGCCAGCGTCGGTAACAACGCTCGCGTGCAGGTCCTTGATTTCCAGCGTGCTCATTCCTTTTCCTTACGTCGATGGGTGGAAGCTATTGAGTTGACCGGTCATGCGTCTGAGAGTTGGGGACGAGGGTCGATGAGGACCCGCGCACCCTCCCCGTCGCCGTCGATGACGACCGTGTACGTGGGCACCGGCTGAACCGCTGGCGGGGATAGTGGTTGGCCAGTCTTGAGATCGAATTGCGACCCGTGCAGCCAGCATTCGAGTGTGCAGCCCTCGACCTCACCCTCGGAGAGGTCGACGTCGGCGTGGGAGCACTTGTTGCCGATGGCGAAGACACCTTCATCGCAACGCACGAGTGCGATGTCCTGACCATCGGCCTCCACCTTGCGCACACTGTCCGCGGAGAGTTCACCCAATGCACAGACGTCTACGAGTGTTGTATCGCTCACGCGCTCACCTCGTCGAGTTCCCAACTCTCCATGCCGATGCGCTCTTCGATGCGACGCAGCACGTCCGCCCGCAATGACTCATCCGCAACCTTGTCCAGCACGTCCACGAAGAAGCCGCGGACTACGAGTTGCCGAGCCAAGGCCTCCGGGATGCCCCGCGATTGCAGGTAGAACAACTGCTCGTCGTCGAATCGGCCAGTAGCACTGGCATGCCCGGCGCCGACGACATCGCCGGTCTCCAGTTCCAGATTGGGGACCGAGTCGGCGCGCGGCCCATCGTTCAACAGCAGGTTGCGGTTCATCTCGTAGGTCTCGATACCGACCGCTTCCCTGCGGACCAGAACGTCGCCGATCCACACCGTGTGCGTGTTGCGCCCCGACAGGGCCCCCTTGAACACCACGTTGCTGGTGCAGTGGGGTTCGTTGTGATCCACGAAGAGGCGGAACTCCTGGAACTGGTCGTCCGTCGCCAGGAAGGCCCCCAACATCTGCGCCGTGCCTCCGGGCCCGGCGTATCGGACCGACGGTGACAGACGGATGAACGCTCCACCCAGGGTGATCGTCAATCCCAGGAACTGTGCATCGCGTCCCACGGTAGTGGCCCATTGCCACAGGTGGCGGCTGGTTTGCGGACCGTCGAACATGGCGAGCACCGTGAGATCAGCCTGGTCCCCGACATTGGTGATGATCACGCCATTGGCATCGACGGTGAGGTCATGCCGCAGCACCACGGTGGCCTTCGAGAAGGCACCGGCATTGATCTCGACCCGACCGTAGTTGCCACCTTGAGATCCGTGCAGATCGACCACGATCACCTCCGAGGCGACGTGCTCGGCAGGTATGGCGATTTCGACGACCTTGTCGGCCCGAGACCTCGCGAGGGCCGATGGCCGGTCCATCGCCTGCCATTGGGCAGCCTTCTCGACCGAACTCGTCTCACCTTCGGATGCAGCACGGACCGTGACGAAACCGCCCTCGACTGCTCCGATGCTCGGCCAGGTTTGCTCCTGGAAGAAGTCAGCGATCTTCGCGATCGGAGTGAACCTCCACTCCTCTTCGCGGCCGTTCGGAACCTCGTGCTCACCGGGATCGTTCGAGATGACCCGGGGGGCCAAGTCGGACGGGGGCGCAGTGGTGTTGCTCAACCGACTGCCCCTTCCATCTGCAATTCGATGAGGCGGTTCAATTCCAGCGCATACTCCATGGGGAGTTCACGAGCAATGGGCTCCACGAAACCGCGAACGATCATGGCCATAGCCTCGTCCTCATCGAGCCCGCGCGACATCAGGTAGAAGAGCTGGTCTTCGCTGACCTTCGAGACGGTGGCCTCGTGACCCATCGCGACGTCGTCTTCACGGACATCCACGTAGGGATAGGTGTCCGAGCGCGAGATGTCGTCCACCAGGAGCGCATCGCACTTGACGGTGCTCTTCGAATGGTGGGCACCTTCTTGGACCTGAACCAGTCCGCGATAGGACGTCCGGCCACCTCCACGTGCTACCGACTTCGAAATGATGGTCGACGACGTATAGGGCGCAGCGTGAACCATCTTCGCACCGGCATCCTGATGCTGCTTCTCACCAGCGAACGCAACCGACAAGGTTTCACCCTTGGCGTGCGGACCTGTCATCCACACGGCCGGGTATTTCATCGTCACCTTCGAACCGAGGTTGCCATCGATCCACTCCATCGTGGCGCCCTCGTGCGCGACCGCGCGCTTGGTCACGAGGTTGTACACGTTCGTGGACCAGTTCTGGATCGTGGTATAGCGGCAGCGCGCGCCCTTCTTGACGATGATCTCCACGACCGCAGAGTGCAAGGAATCGGATGAGTAAATGGGGGCGGTGCAACCTTCCACGTAGTGAACGTAGGCATCCTCGTCGACGATTATCAGCGTGCGCTCGAACTGACCCATGTTCTCGGTGTTGATACGGAAGTACGCCTGCAACGGAATTTCTACGTGCACACCCTTGGGGACATAGATGAAGGACCCACCCGACCACACTGCGGTGTTCAGCGCCGCGAACTTGTTATCGCCCACCGGGATGACAGAGCCGAAGTACTCGCGGAAAACGTCCTCATGTTCCTTCAGGCCAGTGTCCGTGTCGAGGAACAGCACACCTTGCTCTTCGAGGTCTTCACGAATCGCGTGGTAGACCACCTCGGACTCGTACTGGGCGGCAACACCAGCGATCAATCGCTGCTTCTCGGCCTCGGGGATACCGAGTTTGTCGTAGGTGTTCTTGATGTCGTCCGGAAGTTCATCCCAGCTCGTGGCCTGCTTCTCGGTGGATCGGACGAAGTACTTGATGTTGTCGAAATCGATGCCCGACAGATCCGAGCCCCAACCAGGCATCGGCTTCTTCTCGAACAGGCGAAGACCCTTCAGTCGGAGGTCGAGCATCCACTCCGGTTCGTTCTTCAAGGCCGAAATGTTGCGCACCACTTCCTCATTGAGGCCGCGCCGAGCGGTAGCGCCGGCGTCGTTGGCGTCGTGCCATCCGTACTCGTAGTTTCCGAGCTCAGCAATGGTTGCTGCCTGCTCGTCGGCTGCGGTGCTCATCAGCTCACCTTCTCTTCCATGTTGATATCGACGCTGGTGCTTGCGGTGATTCGTTCTTCCATTCCGTTCGGGATGACCGTCGTGCAAATCCCGTCCCCATGGGCCAACGTTGCCAACCGGGTCACATGACGTCCGAGAACCGCGCTCAGCGCCGCCGTCTCAGCCTCGCACAACTCGGGGAACTCCCCGGCCGCGTCCACTACGGGGCAGTGATGCATGCACAGTTGTGCACCTTCGTGGGCTAAAGGCTCCACGGTTGCGGCGAACCCCTGTTCACTCAGATGCTCGGCGATGTCATGCACATTCACGGCAGTCCCACCGGCCCGCTCAAAGGCACCCGCAACGATGCGCTCGGCCCGGTCGGCGGCGAAGGCCGCGACCGCCTCGCGTCCATCGCGGTTGGCCAGGAAGCGCAACGCTTCGAGCGCCAAGGCGTCGTAGGCCTGATCGCATGCTGCTCGACCGGCGTCGGTGAGGCTGAAAACCTGGCTCGGACGACCACGCCGCGGATCCGGATCGGGGCCGAAAGGGGCACGATCGAGCCCCTGCACGAGCCCTGCGTCCTGCAATGCCCGCATCGGACGACGCACCGCGGCCGCCGAGATTCCCAATGCTTGCGCGATGGCCGACGCGGTGGACGGCCCACGTTCGGCCAGGCAGCGGGCAACCCGCTCGGCGGCCTCTGTTGGGAATTTCACAACACCATTGTGACGTAAATGCACCGGGGTGCAACCGCAGGGTCTGGATCTAGACTCGCGCGGTGCCGGCAATGAGTGCTCGATGAACGCGAGTGCTCGATGAACGCGAGTGCTCGATGAACGCGAGTGCTCGATGAGCCCGGCAGGTGCCCTTCTCCAGGCTCAGCAGCTGACCGTGCGCTTCGCCGGTGGCGTCACGGCCCTCGACGGCGTGGACTTGGAGATCCCGGATTCGGGCATCACCTACCTGCTGGGCGCGAATGGTGCCGGGAAGACCACGTTGCTGGAGAGCGCCGCCGGCTTGACCTCCCCCACGAACGGTGGGTTGACCGTCCGAGGACGCGCACCCGGCTCCCCTGCCAACCGACTTTCCATCGGGGTCATGCTGCAAGACGGCGGCCTCCCCGGTAGCGCTCGGCCGCGCGACTTCCTGAGATATGTAGCGCGCCTCTACCCCCACCCCCGCGATGTCGACTCCCTAATGGAGATGGTCGACATCGACCCAGCCGCGCGCACCCCCATCCGCCGACTTTCAGGCGGTCAGGCGCGTCGGGTCGCCTGGGCCGCGGCCATGGTGGGTGACCCCGAGGCCCTGCTCCTCGACGAGCCAACGGCCGGGGTTGATCCGATTGCTCGCGAGAGATTGAACGACGTGCTCCGGGGCGAGCGCCATCGGGGTGTGTCGATGATCATCGCGACGCATCTGCTGGAGGATGTGGACCAGTTGGCAGATCGGGTAGTTGTCCTACGCCGCGGCCGGGTCGTGCTATCCGGAACACCTCATGAGTTGCGGCCACGCAACACACTTCTGGCCCGCAGCGCCCGTGAACTCGACAGCGCGTCCCTTCTGGAAGCTCTACCCGTCGGTTCGTCGTGTCTTCGCGAGGTTGCCGGCACCTATCGAATCGACGTTCCGACCGGCATCGATCCGGCAGTCATGACCACCGTCGCATCCTGGTGTTCCCAGCACTCGGTCATGCCGGATCTCGCCATCGCCGATCTGACGTGGGCGCTACGGACAGCACTCCGTGATGGTGATGGCACATGAGCCGGGCGGGATTCGCACCACCCGATAGGCGGTCGTGGGGCGCGCTGACGCTGGTGCAGGCCCGGTGGGCATTCGCCAACACGTGGCGCAACGGCGAGCAGTTGCTTCTTCTCATCGGTCTACCGCTCGCGGTCCTGCTCGCGCTCACCCGCACCGATCTCATTTCCAGTTCCACCTCCCCGCTCCTGATCACCTCCGCCATGGTGGTGCTCGGCGCCGGCTTCACATCTCCGGCGATCTCGATCGCATTCGAACGCCGCTATGGATCTTTCGCCTTCCTGGGCACTACTCCCCTGCCCCGTACCGCGCTCATCTCCGGCACCTTGTTCGCCACCGCACTGACCACCCTCGCCGCCTTGGTGATCGTGGCGGTTCTGGCGAGTGCGCTCGGCGGACTCGATGCGGCGAACCTGGGGAACGTTGCGATCGCGGTGATACTCGGCTTGATCGCCTTCATCCCCTGGGCCTTCGTGGTGGGTGGCACCGTGCGATCGGAGACGGTGCTGGTTCTGGCGAACGGGATCTTCGTGGTGTCTGTCTTGTTCGGCGGAGTTCTGATCCCGGCCTCATCGTTGCCATACGGATCACTGCTGGCCTGGTTGCCTACCGGGGCACTCATGAATACGGCGGCGGCACCATCACCGCTGAGTTCAGGAGTCCTGCTCATCTGGGGGGCTCTCGGCACCGCGCTGACTGTCCGATTGTTCCGTTGGCGGTAGCGGTTAGTCTGAATGATGTGACAGCCACCACCCGGACGTTCAGCACTCCGACGTCGCCGGCGCCTGGACGTGATCCAGGTAGGTCGCCCCGGTGGATCCGTGGGATCTACATCGCCAATCTCGTCGTCCAGTCGGGCATCATCGTGACCGGCGCGATAGTTCGCATCACCGGAAGCGGCTTGGGCTGTCCCACCTGGCCGGAATGCGTCGAAGGTTCTCTCGCTCCCACGTCCACTCAACTGGAGTCGTGGAACAAGTACGTGGAATTCGGCAACCGGCTCTTGACTTTCGTGCTGGCCATCGCCGCGATCGCCGCGGTCGTGTCCGCGTTAGTGGACCGCCGACGCCGACGCCGACTGAACTTGCCGGGACGTCGGATCCTCACGATCCTGGCCGTCGTGCCGCTCATCGGCACTGCAGTACAGGCCGTGCTCGGTGGCATCACAGTGCTCACGGGCTTGAACCCCTACACGGTATCGGCCCACTTCCTCGTGTCCGTGGCTCTCGTTGCCGCCTGCGTAGTTCTCGTCGTACGTTCCGGAGAAAGCGGAGACCGTCCGATCACCTGGCTCGTTCCCTCCGCGCTGCGATATCTGACGTGGGCTCTGGTGGCGGCGACGCTGGCCGTGGTGGTGCTGGGTGTGATCACGACCGGGAGCGGTCCCCACTCCGGCGATATCGACGTCATCGTCCGATTCGACCTGGATCTGCGCACGATCGCCTGGTTGCACGCCGACAGCGTCTTGCTCTTCATGGGCTTGACCGTTGGCCTGCTGGTAGCGGCACGTGTTGCCCATGCCCCAGCAGCGCTCACGCGCCGCACCCTGATCTTGTTGGGGATCGCACTCGTTCAGGGCGTGATCGGCTACACCCAATACTTCACCGGGCTGCCCGAACTACTCGTGGCATTTCACGTGATCGGAGCGGTACTGGTGTGGGTCGCGGTCCTATTCCTGCCTCCCACCTTGCGCACTCGAGGTGCTCTGCACTTCACGCGGAGCAGCGCGCTTGCAGATGACGCGCGCTAGTAGACAAACGGGCTGAGCCCCACCAGCAGGAAGATGATCGCCAAGTACGTGATCGAACCGTGGAACAACTGCATGGACACTCGAAGCGTTCCGGCTGAGTAGAAGTCCTCCGCTGCGTCAGCGTCCTTGCTGTCACGACGGATACTCGCCCACAAGCGATAGGACTGGACGAGGAACGCGCCCCCAACCACACCGGCTCCGACGCCGTACACCCAACCCACGGGCGCCACAAGGAGCAAAGCCATCGAGGTCACGACCATCAACCACGAGTAAGCAACGATGTGCCGGGCGACGCTGCGCGGTGGCTTCACCACCGGGAGCATCGGCACTCCGGCGGCTCGATAGTCCTCGCGGTACTTGATGGCCAGCGGCCAATAGTGCGGGGGTGTCCACCAGAAGACGATCATGAACAAGACCACCGGCGCCAGGCTCAGCGTTCCGGTAACCGCTGCCCAGGCGATGAGAACGGGCATGCAGCCAGCAGCGCCACCCCACACGATGTTCTGATCCGTACGCCGCTTCAACAGCATGGTGTAGCCGATGGCGTAACCGACAATGGCGATCAATGCAAGGGCGGCCGACAAGGGATTGGCCAGCACGGTCAGGACAGTGATGCTCAAGGCACTCAGCACGAGGCCTTGGATGAATCCGGCCCTGATCGAAACATCCCCCACGACGGCTGGCCGATGGGTGGTCCGCTGCATGACGGCGTCGATGTCCCGGTCGTACAGGCTGTTGAATGTGTTTGCCGCTCCCGCGGCGAACGCACCGCCGACCAGTACCGCGATCGTCACCTGCCACGTCGGTAGACCCTCCGCGGCCAGGAACATGGTCGGGACCGCAGTGACCAAGAGCAGTTCGATGATCCGTGGCTTCGTGAGTGACACGTGCGCGCGCACCCGAGGGCCTATCCCTGGGTTGATACGCGTGGAGTCCGCGGTGCTGGCGTGGACCACCCGTGTCTCCTTGCGCTCGAGGTTCATGTTCCGGAGGATCGTCGTGCGGAATGGTGTTGTACGGGCAGCGTACAAGGCGTTGCTGGGTTCTTTCCCCTACGTTCGGCCAATAGGCTGCAGGGCATGCCCGCAGCGTCCGTCGTACCCCGTTTTCCGGCCCGAATCCCGGCTCGACTGGACGACTCGAGCGGATCGTCCGCCACCGAGTGGGACGTTAGCGACGAAAGGGCCGTGGCGTACCTGCGAGCGCTAGCCATGGACTCGGTCCAGCAGGTGGGTAATGGCCACCCGGGAACCGCTATGTCGCTGGCGCCGGTCGCCTACCTGCTCTTCCGGGACTTCGTTCGCCACGACCCCGCGGATCCGAACTGGCTGGGCCGAGACAGGTTCGTGATGAGCGCGGGGCACTCGAGCCTCACGCTGTACAGCCAACTGCTCTTGTCCGGGATGTTGGAACTCGATGATCTGCGCACCTTCCGCACCTGGGGATCTCGCACCCCGGGCCACCCCGAGTACGGACACACCCCGGGGGTGGAGACCACCACCGGTCCCCTCGGGCAGGGCCTGGCTACGGCGGTGGGTATGGCGATGGCCGCCCGCTACGAGAAGGGTCTGCTCGATCCGACATGCCCACCCGATCGCGAGAGCCCTTTCGACCACCGCATCTGGGTGATCGCCTCCGACGGCGACCTCGAGGAGGGCATCTGTGCCGAGGCCTCATCACTAGCCGGGCGTCAGGAATTGGCCAACCTGTGCGTGGTCTGGGACGACAACCGCATCTCGATCGAGGGTGACACGTCCGTGGCCTTCACCGAGGACGTGGTGGCCCGCTATCGCTCCTATGGGTGGCACGTGAGGGAAGTTGAGATGCTCGAGTCCGGCGATGTGGACGTCGTTGGGCTGGCGGCTGCTCTCCATGCTGCGCAGCAGACCACCCACGCACCGACGTTCATTCGGTTGCGCACCACCATCGCCTGGCCCGCGCCGAATGCGCGCGGGACTGCCAAGTCACACGGCGCTGCTCTGGGAGCCGATGAAGTCGCCGCCACCAAGCGTGAGCTGGGGCTCGAGCCCGACCAGCACTTCGCCTTCGATGATCAACTCCTCCGAGCGATACGAGGCGATCGACGACGCAACGGGGCTGCTGCCCGCGCGCAGTGGGAGGAGCGGTTCGCCGCGTGGGAGAAAGACAACCCCCGGGGAGCGACACTGCTGGAGCGGCTCTTGACGGGTGAACCGCCGCAGGGCGTCGCATCCGCCCTGCCGTCGTTCGAATCCGGCTCGTCGGTCGCCACTCGCAAAGCTTCCGGCGACACCATCAGCGCCCTCGCCCAGGTCATGCCCGAACTGTGGGGCGGATCCTCGGATTTGGCTGAATCGAACAACACCAGCATCGCCGGTGCTGTGAGCTTCCTGCCCGAATCGTCCGATACCTCCTCACCCGCGGGCCGCATCATCCACTTCGGAATCCGCGAACACGCGATGGGAGCGATCGTGAACGGCATCGCCCTCGACGGGTTGACGCGGCCCTTCGGGGGAACGTTCCTGGTATTCAGCGACTACATGCGCGGTGCGGTGCGATTGGCCGCGTTGATGGATATCCCCAGCACTTTCGTCTGGACCCACGATTCGATCGGCCTGGGTGAGGACGGTCCGACCCACCAACCGATCGAGCACCTGTGGTCGTTGCGGGCTATCCCCGGGCTCGCTGTATGCCGTCCTGCAGATGCCCGGGAAACCGCTGCCGCCTGGCTGGCCACGGTCCGTCAACGCGGGCCGGTGGGCCTGATCCTCAGCAGGCAGAACCTTCCGGTACTCGACATCGACCAACACGAGGTGAATCAGGGCGTCGCACGCGGTGCCTACCTGGTGAGAAGGGTTCCGGATGCTCAGGCGCTGATCGTTGCGACGGGCTCGGAGGTGTCTTTGGCCCTCGCTGCTGCCGACGAACTAGCAGACGCGGGACTACCCGTGAACGTGGTGAGCATGCCGTGCACGGAGTGGTTCGACGCGCAAGATCAGGAGTACCGGGACTCGGTCCTCGATCCGACCATCACCGCCCGCGTTGCGGTCGAGGCAGGTGCGACCGTGGGATGGCATCGATACGTGGGTGATCGAGGGCGCGTCATCGGCATCGACCACTTCGGTGCCAGTGCCGACGCTGCTCGACTGTTCACCGAGTTCGGTGTCACGTCGGATGCGATCGCCGCCGCGGTGCGTGAGGTCACGGCATGACCCCAGCGGTGCTCGACGAACTGACCGCCGGTGGCGTGAGTCTGTGGTTGGACGATCTGGATCGCAGTCGCCTGGCATCCGCCACCGATTCCCGCAGCCTGCAGTACTTGATCAACAACCGAGCGATCCGTGGGGTCACCACCAACCCCACCATCTTCGATCGGGCCGTAGGTTCGGGCAGCGCGGCATACGTAGAACAGCTCACCGAGCTTGGTCGCGATGGCACGAACGTCGACGACGCCATCCTGGCCGTGACCACCGACGATGTCCGGGCAGCGTGCGATGAACTGCTACCCGTTTGGGATGCCACCGCAGGACTTGACGGACGCGTGTCGATCGAGGTTGATCCCCGACTCGCGCACGACACCGATGGAACCGTCGCACAGGCTGGAGTGCTGTGGCGCATCGTGGATCGCCCTAATGCGATGATCAAGATTCCGGCGACGAGGGCCGGTCTGCCTGCAATCTCCCAGGTGCTCGCCCAGGGCATCAGCGTGAACGTGACGCTGATCTTCTCCGTCGATCGTTACCGGGAGGTGATGGCAGCACACCTCGAAGGGTTGCAGCTGGCGCACGCGGCCGGCCTGGATCTGTCCCGGATCGAGTCGGTGGCGTCATTCTTCGTCAGTCGGGTGGACACCGCGGTCGATGCGCTGTTGGACGCGATGGGCACGCCCGAGGCCGCTCGGCTACGCGGCAGCGCCGCCATCGCTAATGCGCGGATAGCGTGGAATGCCTTCGAACAGCACACCGGCACAGACGACTGGCGACAACTCAACGCGGCAGGGGCACGGTCCCAGCGCCCGTTGTGGGCGAGCACCGGAGTGAAGGATCCCGCCTACGACCCTGCGCGTTACGTCGTGGAGTTGGCGGCACCGGGCTGTGTGAACACTGTGCCGGAGGCGACCTTGCATGCGGTGGCCGAATCGGCCGTCTACCTCGGCGACACCATGAGCGGACGGGCGCAGGAGGCGCAGCAGACGCTGCGGGATCTGGACGATCTGGGCATCGACTTGAAGCGAGTGTGCGAGGAACTGGAGGCAGCAGGCGTCGCCTCGTTCATCGATAGTTGGTTGGGGCTTCGCGCGACGGTGGCGAATGCGCTCTCGCGGTAGACGTCCTGCTCGACGGGCACCCCGCAACCGGCGCGGCCGCTATTTCCCGTGCAACCGATCCAGCGCCTCCTGCAGAATCGCTGCACCATCCTTATCGGAACGACGTTCCTTGACGTAGGCGAGATGGGTCTTGTACGGCTCGATCTTCGGTGGCGCGGGGGGATTCTCCTGGTCGCGGCCAGCCGGCAGTCCGCAGCGCGGGCAATCCCACTCCTCGGGAACCTCCGCGTCAGTCGCGAAACTCGGCCTCGACTCGTGCTTGTTGGAACACCAGAAGGAAATGTGGATTCGAGGTGCAGCCTCGCCGCGCTCCGCCTCACCCATCGGGCCGGCGCCTACGCGGCTACCCCGAATAGCACTGCCACCTGCCATCTGTCGTCCTCCTTCATCTCCGCCACCACCTCGCGGCGGTGCCGAATCGGTGCCGAATCCGCGCCGTCGTGGCGCCGAGTGCGAATGTCTAGGTACTGATGATCAATCCGACGGCCACGATGCTTGCCGCCCACACCAGCCCGATTCCCACGGTCAGGCGGTCCAGGTTCTTCTCCGCCACCGACGAACCGCCGATGGACGATGAGACGCCACCACCGAAGAGGTCGGACAATCCGCCGCCCTTGCCGCGGTGCAGCAGGATCAAGACGACCAGTAGCACGCTGGTGATGACCAGGAGAACGGCCAGGACGATGGTGAGGATGGTGATCATGAGGGGCCCAACGATACCGCGGGGCTATGCCGCGGCTTCAGGGTGCAGGCGGTAGCGCACGATCCCGATGAATTCGTCGGCATCCAAACTCGCTCCGCCCACCAAACAACCGTCCACATCGGGTTGGGACATGATCCCGGCCACGTTGGTCGCCTTGACCGATCCGCCGTAGAGGATGCGCACCGACTCGGCGGGTGCCGCTCCCCTGGTTTCGGCGATGTCCGCCCGGATGGCAGCGCAAACCTCCTGGGCGTCCTGGCCGGTGGCTACTTCGCCGGTGCCGATCGCCCAGACGGGCTCATAGGCGATGACCAGACCGGCCACGTCGTCGTCGGAAATCCCAGCCAACGATCCGCGCACTTGGTCCAGCACATACGCCACGTGCTCTCCGGACTGTCGGATCTCCAACCCCTCACCCACGCAGACGATGGGCACAAGCTCGTTCACCAGCGCCGCGGCGGCCTTTGCTGCCACCGTGGAGTCGTCCTCGCCGTGGTACTGGCGACGTTCACTGTGACCCACCGCAACGTAGGTGCAGCCGAGTTTGGCCAACATCGCTCCGGATATCTCGCCGGTGTAGGCGCCGGAAGCGTGCACGGAGATGTCCTGAGCACCGTAGGCGATGTCGTAGTGGTCGCCTTCGATCAGCGTCTGCACGCTTCGAATATCGGTGAATGGCGGCAATACCGCCACCTCGACAGCTTCGAGGTCCTGCTCACTCAGCGCGAATGCGAGCTTTTGCACCAGTGCGATCGCTTCGAAGTGATTCAGGTTCATCTTCCAGTTGCCAGCCATCAACGGCTTGCGATCGCTCACGCTTCCTCCTCGAGAACTGCCAGACCTGGCAATTGCTTACCTTCCAAGAATTCCAAGCTGGCACCGCCGCCGGTGCTGATGTGATCGAAGGCGGCCTCGTCGATTCCGAGCGTGCGGATAGCTGCGGCGGAATCACCACCGCCGACGACGGTCATTGCCGACGACGCCGCCATCGCGCTGGCGACAGCGATCGTCCCAGCGGCGAAGGGCTCCATCTCAAAGACACCCATGGGCCCGTTCCACACGACCGTCCCGGCATCAGCGATCAAGGTTACGTAGCGCTCGGCGGTTAGAGGTCCGATGTCTAACCCCATCCAGCCTTCGAGTATCTGGTCCACCGACACGACCTTCACCTGCGCGTCCGCGGCGAAACGATCGGCCACCACAACATCGATCGGCAGCACGATTTCAACACCACGTGCGGCTGCTTGGTCCAAGAATCCTTGAACGGTAGGAATCTGATCCTCCTCCAGTAGGGAGGATCCAACGGAGTATCCCTGGGCGGCGAGGAAGGTGAACGCCATGCCACCGCCAATCAGCAACCGATCCACGCGTGGGATCAGGTTGCCGATGACTGCGAGCTTGTCGCTGACCTTCGAACCACCCAGCACCACCACGTACGGGCGGGCGGGGTCGCCGAGCAACTCGGCGAAGACCTGCGCTTCCCTATGCACAAGACGGCCGGCTGCGTTGGGCAACGCCCGCGCAAGATCGGTTACCGAGGCTTGTTCCCGGTGGACAACGCCGAAGCCTTCGGACACGAAAACGTCTCCGAGTGAGGCAAGTTCGGCGGCCAGTGCTGATCGCTGCGCCGAATCCTTGCTGGTCTCCCGCGCGTCGAAACGGATGTTCTCCAGCAACACCACCCCACCGGGACCGCAGCGTTCGAGCATCTCCCGGGCCTGCGGTATGTCCGAAGCGAGGTCCACGGGACTGCCGATGAACTCCGACAGAGCCCGGGCTACGGGAGCCAGGCTCAATGCTGGATCCACTGTGCCCTTCGGCCGCCCGAGATGGGCGACAAGCAGGAGTCGAGCGCCTTGGTCGCGCAGGTAATCGATCGTCGGCAAGGCAGCCTCGATGCGTCCAGCATCCGTGATGATGCGTTCGCCGTGTTCGTCGTCGGCCAGCGGGACGTTGAAGTCCACGCGGACGATGACGACGGACCCGGAGACGGAAAGGTCGTCCAGGGTCCGCATGCTCAGAGCTTCGAGCCCACGAGACCGACGAGGTCGACCAAACGGTTGCTGTAGCCCCACTCGTTGTCGTACCAACCCAGCACCTTGACCATGTTGCCGTTCGCGTTCGTTAGCCCAGCGTCGAAGATGCAGGATGCGGGATCGGTGACGATGTCGCTCGACACGATCGGATCCTCGGTGTACTGCAGGATGCCCTTGAGGGGGCCGTCGGCGGCTGCCTTGATCGCGGCGTTGATCTCTTCCTTCGTGGCGGGTGTCTTCAGCTCAACGGTCAGATCGGTCGCCGATCCCGTAGGAACGGGAACGCGCATGGCATAGCCGTCCAACTTGCCCTTGAGGTGGGGCAGCACGAGGGCAATAGCCTTGGCCGCACCCGTGCTGGTGGGGATCATGTTCACCGCTGCCGCACGCGCACGACGAAGGTCGCTGTGCGGGAAGTCCAGGATGCGCTGATCATTGGTGTAGGCGTGGATGGTCGTCATCAAGCCGCGCTCGATACCGAAGGCGTCGTCGATGACCTTCGCCATGGGAGCCAAGCAGTTCGTGGTGCACGATGCATTGGAGATGATGACGTCCTTGGCGGGGTCGTAGTCGCCGTCGTTGACGCCCATCACGATGGTGATGTCCTCGCCCTTGGCGGGTGCGGAGATGATGACCTTCTTGGCTCCAGCGGTCACGTGCTTGCGGGCATCTTCAGCATCGGTGAAGAAGCCGGTGGACTCGATGACGACGTCGGCGCCGACCTCGGCCCACGGGAGGGCTGCAGGGTCGCGCTCGGCGAACACCGGAATAACCGTGCCATCGACGGTGATCTGAGCGTCGCCGGCCTCCACCGGAACCCCGATGCGACCGAGGATCGAGTCGTACTTCAACAGGTGAGCGAGCGTCTTGGTGTCGGTGAGGTCGTTGATGCCCACTACCTGGACATCGGCCCCGCTGGCCAAGAGGGCGCGGAAGAAATTGCGTCCAATGCGTCCGAATCCATTGATGCCGACCTTGATGGTCACGACTGTCTCCTCGAGTTGTCTTGAACTGTGTTGCGGGAGCCGATTCCACCGACAACGTTTACATCCTAGTGAGCCACGTTACGTACAGGTGACACGGTCGTGACGGTGACGCGTCAGTCGTCGGTCAGATCAGTCATCCGCGAGATCGGCATCGACCAACGCTGCTTCGGTGTCCGGAATGCCCAGCTCGGCCGCCCGTTTGTCGGCCAGTGCCAGCAACCGACGGATTCGGCCGGCGATCGCGTCCTTGGTCATCGGCGGATCGGCCAGTGCACCGAGTTCCTCCAAGCTCGCCTGCTGGTTATCCATGCGCAGCCGACCGGCCACCACGAGGTGGTCGGGCACGTCCTCGCCCAAGATCTCCAGTGCCCGACCCACGCGCGCACTCGCAGCGACCGCTGCACGAGCCGAGCGTCGAAGGTTGGCGTCGTCGAAATTGGCCAGCCGGTTGGCGGTCGCCCGAACCTCGCGGCGCATGCGTCGCTCCTCCCAGGCCAGAACCGACTCGTGTGCGCCCATCCGCGTCAACAACGCGCCGATGGCGTCGCCGTCGCGGATCACCACCCGGTCCACGCCACGGACCTCGCGAGACTTGGCCGCGATGCCCAGCCTGCGCGCAGCACCGACAAGGGCGAGCGCGGCCTCCGGACCGGGGGCGGTCACCTCCAACGACGACGAACGGCCCGGTTCGGTCAACGATCCGTGGGCGAGGAAAGCTCCGCGCCAAGCCGCTTCACAGTCGCACAGACCACCGGCGACGATGGCCGGCGGAAGGCCGCGGACCGGGCGTCCGCTGGCATCGACGATGCCGGTCTGCTTGGCAAGCGCCTCGCCCCCCGCGCTCACCCTCACCAGGTACCGCGTTCCCTTGCGAATGCCGGTGCCCTGGACGATGGCGACCTCGCTGTCGTGACCGTAGACATCGAAGATGTCCTTTCGCAGGCGGCGCGCGATAGCGCCCGCATCCACCTCCACCTCGATGACGATGGACCCGCCGACGATATGCAGAGCACCGCCGAACCGGAGCAGAGTGGAAACCTCGGCCTTGCGGCAACAGGTCTTGGTCACTTCGACCCGACTCAACTCGTCCTTGACTGCGGCGGTCATCGCCATAGTGGCCGTTCCTCCCGTCATCCGGCGAGAACCGTATCGAAGACGTGCGCCAGCTTGCCGGGGTCGTGCCGATCCCCGTGTCCTGCCACCTCGGCTTCGATGACTTCCGCACCCCAACCTCGGCACGCCGCGATCAGGTTGGCTCGAGCCTCGCCGCTGCCCACATGACGGCTATCGGCGATCACAACGTCGAAACGCATCTTCGGGGCGAGGTTGGTGATCGCGTCGATGTGCTCTGCCGGGGAGAAATCTCCTGTCTCCCCCTCCTGTGGATCGAGATTGAGGACCAGGATCCGGCGTCCGGCAGCCGACTCCACGTGTTCGCCCTGCGTCGGCATGAGCAGGTGCGGCATCAGCGATGTGAACCACGAGCCAGGACCCAAGACGATGGCATCGGCGTCGTCTATCGCCTCCAGCGCCTGGGTGCACGGACGGGCACCGGCGGGCTCGATCCGCACGAGTTCGACGCGCCCCGGTGTGGTGGCGATCTCGACTTGGCCGCGAACCTCGACGACGTCGCCCGGTCGTGATTGGTCGTGCCCGCGGATGAGGGCGACGATCTCCAAGGGGTCCACGCTGCACGGCAGTACCTGACCGACCGCACCCACCAAGGCACCCAGTTCCTGCAAACCGGCCACAGCGTCCGAACTGTTCTCCCACAGCGCGGCCATGAGCAGATTCCCCACCGCGTGGCCGCCGAGATCGCCATCCCCACCGAATCGATACTGCAGGACATCCGCCCAGGCCCGAGAGGCGACGTCGTTCGCGCACAGTGCCGCGACCGCCATGCGCAGATCACCGGGAGGCAGAATCCCGAACTCTCGGCGGAGTCGCCCGCTGGAGCCGCCATCGTCGGCCACCCCCACTACGGCCGTGATGCGGTCGGTGACCCGGCGAAGGGCCTGCAAGGTCACGGAAAGCCCATGACCACCCCCGAGGGCGACGACCTTCGGGGCGGGCACGATGGGGCTCGTCGTCGCCACGCCCTACTCCTTGCCGATGTCCCGATGCTCGACCCCAACCGCCACGTTGGGTGCTTCGAGGTTTCGTGCCAATTCCTCGGTGAGGGCGACGCTGCGGTGCTTGCCTCCGGTGCACCCCACCGCAACCGTCACGAATCGCTTGCCCTCACGCAGGTAGCCGTCGCGAGTGGTCCGCACCAAAGCACCCAGGTGGTCGAGGAACTCGTGCGCGCCTTCTGCCTCCAGGACGGCCCTCGCAACGTCGGGATCTTGTCCGGTGCGATCGCGTAGCTTCTCGTCCCAATAGGGATTGGGCAGGAATCGAGCATCGGCCACCATGTCAGCGTCCACCGGGATTCCGTGCTTGAACCCGAAGGACATCACCGTGATGTTGAGACGTTCGTCGGGATCGGCGAATGCTGCATCGATCGCACGCCGCAGTTCGTGCACATTCAGCGACGTCGTATCGATGACCAGATCGGCTTGGGAACGAAGGTCACCGAGGACCAGGCGCTCCTTGCGCAGGCCATCGAGGATTCGCGCGCCCTCCTGCAAAGGGTGCGGTCGGCGCGATGATTCGAAACGACGCACCAACGACTCCTCGGACGCCTCAAGGAACAGGACTCGAAGGTTCACGCCAGATCCCCGCAGACCGGACATCGCTTCAGCCAACTGAGGGAAGAACGAACCTCCGCGTGCATCGACGACCACGGCTACCCGCTGTACATCGGGATTGTCCTCGGCTACCTCGATAGCCGCGCCCAGCAGCATCGGCGGGATGTTGTCGATTACGAACCAGCCGGCGTCCTCGAGCGCCCGGGCCGCGGTGGAGCGGCCCGCTCCGGACATCCCGGTCACGAGCAGGACATTGAACGTATCGGCTGAGGAATCGGCGGATCCGGAACTCGCGCATCCGGATTTCGCGGATCCGGAGCCCGATGATCGATCATTCATGTCCGACTCCCGAATCCTGAGCGTGGTCGCCCGCCTGGTCTGCATCCGACGCTAGCGCCTGCACGATTGCCTGGGCCAAGGCAGGACCGATTCCGGGCACGGACTGCAATTGGGCATCCGTCGCCTGACGAATGGCCTTCACCGATCCGAAGTGTCGGATCAAGGCTTTCGCCTTGACCTCGCCCAAGCCGGGCACGTCGTCCAGGGCGCTGCGCCGCTGGCGCTTGCCGCGACGCTTCCGGTGGAATGCGATCGCAGTGCGGTGCGCTTCATCACGCACCCGCTGCAACAGGTAGAGGGCTTCACTCGTTCGCGGCAAGATGATGGGGTCGGCCGACTCCGGCGACCACACTTCCTCCAACCGCTTGGCCAGGCCCACCACCGGGATGTCTCCGGCACCCACCTCGGTCAAAGCCTGTTGAGCGGCGGCCACCTGCGGCGCTCCCCCGTCGATCACCAGCAGACCGGGCGGATACGCGAAGGTTCGCGACTTGGCGACATCGTCTCCCGTGTCGCCTTCAGATTCTGCGCCTGGTTCCACGTTGAGACTGCGCGCGAACCGCCGCTCCACCACCTCGCGGACCGATGCGAGGTCGTCGGCTTTGGGTGTCTTGATGATGAAGCTCCGATAATCGCTCTTCCTGGGTAGCCCGTCCTCGAAGACAACCAACGACGCCACGGTGTCGGTGCCCTGCAGCGTGGAGATGTCGATGCACTCGATGCGCAACGGTGCTTCGGTGAGGTCCAGGTAACCCTGGAGTTCGGCGAGTGCCTCACTGCGCGCGGTCAGGTCACTCGAGCGCTTGAATCGGTGCCGCATGAGAGCCTCCTGAGCATTGGCACTCGCGGTCTCCATCAATGCCCGCTTGTCACCCCGTTGCGGCACTCTGATTTCGACGGGCCCACCCCGACGTTCGGTCAGCCAGGCCGCCAGGGACGCTCGATCTTGAGGCTGTGCGGACACCAGAACTTCTCGGGGTGGGCGCGCGCTATCGATCTCTACTCCCTCTCGCCCGGCGTAGAGTCGCTGCAGCACCCGCTCGACGTAGCCGCCGAGCGGAATGTCCTCGGCCTTTTCGACGATGAAACTACGTTCACCGGTAAGGCGACCGGAGCGCACGTGGAAGACCTGGACCCCGATTTCCAGGAGATCGTCGTGCAGCGCGATGACATCCGCGTCGGTCCCGTCGTCGAACACGACCGTATTTCGCTCCATGGCTCGCTTGAGGGCTCCAAGTCGATCCCGAAGTCGAGCGGCCTCTTCGTACTCCTGCCGTGCAGCTGCCTCGTTCATCGCTGATTGGAGTTGGCTTACGAAAGGCTTGGTGTTACCGGATAGGAATTTGCACATGTCGTCGACTCGCTCGCGGTAACCATCACGATCGATGCGTCCTACGCACGGTGCGCTGCATTTATCGATGTAGCCGAGCAGACACGGCCGTCCCAACGCAGCGGCACGCTTGAACACTCCATCGCGACAGGTGCGAACACCGAACACCTTGGACAGTTCGTCGAGGGTTTCGCGAATGGCCCACGCATGTGCGTAGGGCCCGAAGTACCGCGTGCCCCTTCGTCGAGGCTCCCGAACCACCGCCGCCCGTGGAAAGTCCTCCCCCACCGTCACGGCCAGATACGGGTAGGACTTGTCGTCGCGGTACTTCACGTTGAAGCGAGGATCGAACTCCTTGATCCAGGTGAATTCCAAGGCCAACGCTTCGACTTCGTTGGCAACCACCACCCAGTCCACCGACGATGCGGCGGTGAGCATCGACTGGGTACGCGGGTGCAAGGACGCGAAGTCGGCGAAGTATGAATTCAGACGAGAGCGCAAGGACCTCGCTTTGCCGACGTACACGACGCGACCATGTCCGTCCCGGAAGCGGTACACACCGGGAGAGGTCGGAATCGACCCCGACGGGGGCCGGTAGTCGGTGGGATCACTCATCGCGGGCAACCTAGCCCAGCACGGCTAGCCCAGGAAGACCGAATCCTCCTGCACCCGGATGGTCACCGGCGGCAGTCCCGAATTGGCCGGACCCGCGAGAACGGCACCGTCCTGGGCGGAGAAGAGCGAACCGTGGCACGGGCACAAGATCTCGTTGGCTTCGACCGACGACATCAAGCAACCTTGGTGGGGACACACCGCACTGAACGCTTTGATCTCACCTTCGGCGGGCTGCACCACCACCACGGGTGGCTCGGGGATCACCACTCCACCTTCGACCGGAACCTCGGAGACCGAGACGAGAACCTCGCCCTGATCGGCCTGGACCTCGGCGTCGCCGATCTCCTCCGCGATCTCCGCTTCTTCAGCAGTGCCGTCGCTCGCCTCCGGGGTCGCGGTGTCCCCTCCTGAGCAGGCGACGAGGACTCCTCCCACGGCCACCACGCCGCCGGCCGCCAAAAGCGCCCTGCGGGGAACCTGGACAACATCGGATATTCGGGATTCGCTCATGACTGGCACAGTACGTCAGCCGCCAGCGCGTCGCGACTTGGCGCGCGTGCTCGATGCGCCTCCTGCGTCGCGGTTCGAGGCGGCGAGTCCGAGAAGCGGACGCAGGAAGGCCCCGGTGTGACTCTCGGCCACCTCCGCCACCTCCTCGGGGGTTCCGGTGGCCACGATGGTGCCTCCCCCGGATCCACCCTCGGGTCCCAGATCGATCACGTAGTCGGCCGACTTCACCACGTCGAGGTTGTGCTCGATCACGATTACCGTGTTGCCCTTGTCCACGAGGGATTGCAGAACATCGAGCAGCTTGCGGATGTCCTCGAAGTGCAGACCCGTTGTCGGTTCGTCGAGGACGTAGACGGTCCGACCGGTCGATCGCTTCTGCAGTTCACTTGCCAACTTGACACGCTGGGCCTCGCCGCCGGACAAAGTGGGCGCCGATTGACCCATGCGCACGTATCCCAACCCGACGTCCACGAGCGTGGCTAGGTGTCGGGCGATCGCCGGAACCGCCGCGAAGAAGTCCAGGGCCTCCTCGATCGGCATGTCGAGGACCTCGGCGATCGTCTTGCCCTTGTAGTGGACCTCGAGCGTCTCGCGGTTGTATCGCGCACCGTGACACACCTCGCAGGGCACGTACACATCGGGAAGGAAGTTCATCTCGATCTTGATGGTGCCGTCGCCGGAGCAGGATTCGCAGCGGCCACCCTTGACGTTGAACGAGAAGCGGCCCGGCTGGTAACCGCGCACCTTCGCCTCAGGTGTGGCAGCGAACAACTTGCGGATGTGATCGAAAACGCCTGTGTAGGTGGCCGGGTTACTTCGGGGCGTACGACCGATAGGGCTTTGGTCGACATGCACCACCTTGTCGATCTCGTCGATGCCCTTGACGCTCGTGTGCTTGCCCGGAACCACTCGCGCGCCGTTGAGATCCCGTGCGAGGACGGCGTACAGGATGTCGTTCACCAACGTGGACTTTCCCGATCCGCTTACGCCGGTCACACACACGAAGTTGCCGAGCGGGAACGTGGCAGTCACGTTCTTCAAGTTGTGTTCCCGAGCGCCCGTTACGGTCACCCAGCCTCGATCTCGGGGGCGTCGCACCGCGGGCACCGCGATGGACCGACGCCCGGACAGGTACTGCCCCGTCATCGAATCCGGTGAAGCAAGAAGTTCCTCAACGGGGCCGTTGACCACGATCTGCCCGCCGTGCTCCCCGGCGCCTGGGCCGATGTCGACCACCCAATCGGCAACGCGAATCGTGTCCTCGTCGTGTTCGACGACGATCAGCGTGTTGCCCAGATCCCGCAGACGGATGAGAGTCTCGATCAATCGATGATTATCGCGTTGGTGGAGTCCGATGCTGGGCTCATCGAGGACGTACAGCACACCCACCAACCCCGAGCCGATCTGCGTTGCCAACCGGATGCGCTGCGCCTCACCACCGGCCAGGGTTCCCGCGGCCCGATCCAACGACAGATAGTGCAAGCCGACGTCCACCAGGAACTGCAGACGCTCATTGACCTCCTTCAACACCCTCGAAGCGATGGCGGCGTCTCGTTCGGAGAGCGTGAGCTCGCGCAAAACGTCGGCGGCCTCCCCGATGGGAAGCGCAGCAACATCTGCAATGGACCGGTCGGCGATCGTCACGGCCAAGGAAAGCGGCTTGAGCCGCGAGCCTGAGCAGGCAAGACAGGGCACTTCACGCATGTATCCCTCGAAGCGCTCCCGGGACGCATCCGTCTCCGCTTCAGCGTGCCGACGCTTGACGTAGGGAACGACGCCTTCGTACTCGGTGTAGTAGGAGCGTCGGCGTCCGTAGCGGTTGCGGTACTGCACGTGGATCTGACCGGGATAGCCGTTCAGGATCGTCTTTCGCGCTTTCGCAGGCAGTTTGCGCCATGGGGTGTCAACGTCCACCTCGAGTTCCTCGGCGATCGCCTCCAGCAACCGCGAGAAGTAGCCGGACACGGTGCCGCGCGACCAGGGCGAAATCGCTCCATCCGCCAAACTCAGATCCGGATCGGGAACCACGAGTTCCTCATCGACTTCGCGTTGTGTTCCAAGGCCCGAACACTCCGGACACGCACCGAAGGGTGAGTTGAACGAGAACGAACGTGGCTCGAGTTCTTCGAACGACAATCCATCGCGCGGGCACGCGAGGTGCTCGGAGTAGATGCGTTCGCGATCGGGGTCGGATTCGTCCTTGTCCACGAAGTCCAACACGACATAGCCGTGCCCCATGCCCAGCGCCGTCTCGACACTGTCGGTCAGGCGGCGCCGCGACTCGGGGTTGACCGTCAATCGGTCCACGACCACTTCGACCGTGTGCTTCTCCTGCTTCTTCAGGCGGGGCACGTCCTCGAGTGCGTACACCACGCCATCCACCCGGACTCGGGAGAAGCCCTGCGTCTGAAGTTGACGGAAGAGCTCGCCGTACTCGCCCTTTCGCTCGCGCACGAGTGGCGCGAGCACCTGGAACTTCGTCTTGGCAGGGAGCTCGAGCACCTGATCCACGATCTGTTGGGGGGCCTGCCGACTGATCGGATCCCCGCATTCAGGGCAGTGCGGCTTGCCGATTCGTGCGTACAACAGACGCAGGTAGTCGTAAACCTCGGTGATCGTGCCGACCGTGGAACGCGGATTGCGCGAGGTGGACTTCTGGTCGATGGACACAGCGGGTGAGAGCCCCTCGATGAAGTCCACGTCCGGCTTGTCCATCTGGCCAAGGAACTGACGCGCGTAGGCCGACAGGCTCTCCACGTAGCGGCGCTGCCCCTCGGCGAAGATCGTGTCGAAGGCCAACGAGGACTTACCCGATCCCGACAGTCCGGTAAAGACGATGAGGGCATCGCGAGGCAACTCCAAGGAGACGTCCTTGAGGTTGTGCTCCCGCGCACCGCGGACGACCAACTGGTCCCCGACCACAGTCGCCCCTTCCATCGACTAGCCTCGCTATCGTGCCGGTCATGTACTCCGGACACGTCAGCGTAGGCGGTCCTGCGGGCGTTCGCGAACTCCCGCGGTTGACCATCAGCAAGTTGGCCGTGGGGCCGATGGACAACAACACCTACCTGCTGCGGTGTGCCGCTACCGGGGCCCAGGTGCTCATCGACGCCGCAGCGGAGCCGGACCGGATCATGGATCTGGTGGGTGCCGACGGGCTGGTCTCGATCATCACCACTCACCGGCATGCAGACCACTGGGGTGCGTTGGCCGAGGTGCAACGGAGAACGGGCGCCCCGGTCTACGCGCATGCCGACGACGTTCCGGGCATCGACCTGCCGGTGGATCACCCGATCCGTGAAGGCGAAGTCATCGTCTTCGGCCAGTGCGCGCTTTCGACCATCCACCTCGTCGGCCACACCCCCGGATCCCTGGTTCTGGGCTACGACGACCCCGCCGGCCACAACCACCTGTTCACCGGCGACTGCCTATTCCCCGGCGGTGTGGGCCGCACCTGGTCCGCAGACGACTTCGACTCGCTTTACGACGGTGTCGTCTCGAAAGTCTTCGACCGATACGACGACGAAACCTGGATCTACCCGGGCCACGGCGACGACACGATCCTCGGTGATGAACGCCCGCACCTCGACGAGTGGCGCGAACGTGGCTGGTGAGATCGCGGCAAGTGGGTCGACCGAGCCCCACGACACAGGCAGCGACGCAACCTTCATGGACCGCGTCTGGACGATGCTCACAAACCGGCATGCCGATCCGCAGAAGCCCAAACAAGTCCGTGCGGCAAAGCGGCTGAACAGCTACGAGACCAAGACGGCGTGGACGATGGTGGTCCTATCAATCGTCTACCTTGTCTTGTACTCCTTCTACGTCCTCGAGCCCGATCTCAACGACTCCCAGCGATCGCTCCTCAACATCGGCATGAACACCATCTGGATCATTTTCATCGCCGATCTGCTTATTCGCGCGCTCCTCGCCCCTCACTTCTTCGCGTACCTGGTTCATCACCCGATCGATGTCATCGCCGTCGCAATTCCGGCGTTCCGAGTGCTTCGCGTGCTTCGGGTACTGACCGCTGGACAGTGGTTGATCAGCCGCGGCAGCCGTCTGCGATTTGGGCGCACTGCCACCGCTGTGGTCATCGCCGTCATCTTCGTGATGTACCTGAGCTCCCTGGCCGTCCTCAACGCAGAACGCGGCGCGCCCGGTGCCAAGATCGAGGACTTTCCCGATGCGCTGTGGTGGTCGATCGTGACGATGTCGACCGTGGGGTACGGCGAGTACTACCCCGTTACGACCGATGGCCGCATCATCGCCGCTGGCGTCATGGTCGTCGGCATCTCGCTCCTTGGCTTGGTCGGGGCCTCACTGGCCTCGTCGGTCATCTCCCGCCTCAGTGGCCAGGCGCTGCAGGGCCAAGGGGAGGTTCGGGCCCAGGTTCTAGCCCTGACCAACGAGATATCGGCCCTTCGCCAGGAACTAGCCGACGCCGGGCTCCTCACTCGGCGCGCTCCTCGGGAGGATTCGTCAAGCGACCAGCATGGGCCACCGCAGTCGGGTCCTGCCGCGTCTTGATCCACGAGGCGACCGCCACCACGATCAGAACCAACGCGATGAAGGCGAGACTCCACGCGGTATCGATCTTGGGCACCGTGTCGGGGAACACCTCATGGAAGTAGGTAAGGATCAGCTTCACGCCGATGAAGATCAAGATCACCGACAGGCCCGTGGATAGGTAGATGAGCTTGTCCAGCAGACCCTTGAGTAGGAAGTACAGCGCACGCAAGCCGAGCAGGGCGAAGGCATTGGCGGCGAAGACCAGATACGGCTCCTGGGTCACGCCGAACGTCGCGGGAATGGAATCCAAAGCGAAGAGCAGGTCCGTGCCACCGATGGCCACCATTACCAGGAGCAGCGGCGTGGCGACCTTGACTCCGTCGATGCGGGTGAACAACTTGGTTCCGTCGTAGTCGTCGGAGAACCGGAATCGTCGTCGGACGTTGCGAATGATGATGTTGTCCATCGGATCGGGATCTTCGTTCCGGTGCCGCATCAATTGCACACCGGTCCACAGCAGTAGCGCCCCGAAGAGCACGAAGGTGAAGGCGAAGACAGATATCGCCGCCGCCCCGATGGCGATGAAGATCGCCCGCATGAACAATGCCAGGACCACTCCCACGAGCAGCACGCGCTGATGCAGATTGGAGGGTGTTTTGAACTGGGTCAAGATGATGATGAAGACGAAGAGGTTGTCCACGCTGAGCGACTTCTCGACCAGGTAGGCGGTGAAGTACTGCGTACCGAAGGCCGAACCGGCACTGCTCCACACCCACACGCCGAATGCGATGGCCACGCCGATGTAGAAGACGCTCCACAAGACCGCCTCCTTGAACATCACATCGTGCGGCTTCCGGCTGACGGTCACGAAATCCATGACGATCAGCAACGCGATGCCACCGAGCGTGATGGCCCACAATGAGAGTGGAACGTCCACGTTTCCCGCTTCCTTGACCTTCTCGGATTGCCCGAACGTCTCGAATTTTCCTAACGTCGCCGTCCCCGATCGCGGGGGGCGCAGCGAATGCTAGGTGGTCGCCTCGCGCATCGAGCGCAATTCGGCCTTCAATTCCCGCATCTCGTCGCGGATCCGGGCCGCCAGTTCGAACTGGAGGTCGGCCGCTGCCTGATGCATCTGGTTTGTGAGTTGCTCGATCAGACTCACCAGGTCCCCTTCGGCCATCGATGCCGTGCGACGGACCGGAGTCGGGGTCGACGTCGATGCCGGCCCGATCAGCGCTTCGGTATCGGCCTCTTCGCGGACCAGGAGATCGGTGATGTCTGCGATCCGCTTACGTAACGGTTGGGGATCGATGCCCCGCTCGGTGTTGTAGGCAACCTGCTTGGCTCGGCGGCGGTTAGTCTCATCGATCGCCTGACGCATCGACGGGGTGATGGTGTCGGCGTACATGTGCACCTGGCCGGAGACGTTGCGTGCAGCACGGCCGATGGTCTGGATGAGCGAGGTTTCCGAGCGCAGGAACCCCTCCTTGTCCGCATCGAGGATCGCCACCAGGGAGACCTCGGGCAGGTCCAGACCCTCGCGCAGCAGGTTGATGCCCACGAGTACGTCGAACACGCCAGCGCGCAATTCCCGCAATAGCTCGACCCGGCGCAGTGTGTCCACTTCGGAGTGCAGGTATTGGACGCGAATCCCATGTTCGGCCAGATAGTCCGTGAGATCCTCGGCCATGCGCTTGGTGAGCGTCGTCACCAAGGAGCGCTCGCCGCGCTCGGCACGCGTCCTGACTTCGTGCATGAGGTCGTCGATCTGTCCATCCGTTGGCTTGACCACGATCTCCGGGTCGACCAGACCGGTGGGCCTGATGACCTGTTCGACCACGTCCCCTTCCACCTTGCCCAACTCATACGGACCCGGCGTAGCCGACAGGTACACGGCCTGGCCGATGCGCTCGGTGAACTCATCCCACTTCAACGGACGATTGTCGAGCGCCGACGGCAACCGGAACCCGTGCTCCACCAGAGTCCGCTTACGTGACATGTCGCCTTCGTACATCGCGCCGATTTGCGGCACGGTCACATGCGACTCATCGATCACCAACAGGAAATCCTCGGGGAAGTAATCCAGCAGACAGTTGGGTGCCGAACCCGCCGGTCGATCGTCGATATGGCGCGAATAGTTCTCGATACCCGAGCAGCTGCCGACCTGCCGCATCATCTCGACGTCGTACGTGGTGCGCATGCGCAAGCGCTGCGCTTCGAGCAACTTGCCCTGGGATTCGAGTTCGGCAAGCCGGGTCTGCAGCTCGGCTTCTATGCCCGCGATAGCGCGCTCCATTCGCTCCGGGCCAGCCACGTAATGCGACGCAGGGAAGATGTACATCTCCTGGTCCTCGGTCAGGATCTCCCCCGTCACCGGGTGCAGCGTCATGAGTCGTTCGATTTCGTCCCCGAACATCTCGATGCGCACAGGGTGCTCCTCGTACATGGGGAAGACCTCGATGGTGTCGCCCCGTACCCGAAAGGTGCCGCGCTCGAAGGAGATGTCGTTGCGGGCGTACTGGATGTCCACAAATCGGCGCAGGAGAGCGTCTCGCTCGAGTTCCTCCCCCACTCGTAGCCGCACCATTCGGTCCACGTATTCCTGCGGTGTTCCCAAGCCGTAGATCGCCGACACGGACGCCACTACCAGGACATCCCGCCGGGTCAACAGTGAGTTGGTCGCCGAGTGCCGCAGCCGCTCGACTTCCTCGTTGATGGAGGAGTCCTTCTCGATGTAGGTGTCGGTTTGTGGAACGTAGGCCTCGGGTTGGTAGTAGTCGTAATAGGAGACGAAGTACTCGACCGCGTTGTTCGGGAGCAACTCACGGAACTCGGTTGCCAACTGCGCCGCCAGCGTCTTGTTCGGCGCCATGACCAAAGTGGGCCGTTGCAAGCGCTCCACCAGCCACGCAGTTGTCGCGGATTTGCCGGTGCCCGTGGCCCCGAGCAGAACCGCATGCTGATCGCCGGATTCGATCCGTCGAGCTAGTTCCTCGATCGCCTGCGGCTGATCCCCCGACGGTTTGAAGTCGGAGACGACCTCGAAGGGTGCAACCGTGCGCTGCAGGTCGGTGATGGGCCGCGTCATGTCTGCATCCACGTGGCCCACAGCGAGTCGACCTGCGCCTGCGTGTTCTCGAGTCCGGCGGAATTGTCGATCACGTGGTCTGCAGCTTCCAGCCGGCGCTGCCGGGATGCCTGGCGAGTCATCCGCTGGCGGACGTCCGCTTCCTCCAGGCCACGGGCCACTGCGCGCTGCACCTGGACATCCTCGGGGACATCCACGACGACCACGATGTCCACAAGCGACACCTGTCCGGTCTCCACCAGCAGCGGCATCTCGTATACGACGACGGCCCCCGACGCTTCACCCCGCTGGAGTTCGGTTTCAGCGAGCTCGCGAATGGCCGGGTGCGTGATCTCGTTCAGGTGTCGAGTCTTTCGTTCGTCGACGAAGGCCCGTTCGGCCAGTAGTCCACGGTTCAACGAACCATCGGACGAGACGATATCGGCGCCGAACTCCTCTGCCAGCCGAGCGAGCACCGGGGAGCCCGGCTCAACGATCACTCGAGACAGTCGATCGGCATCGACCACGATTGCGCCGTTGCGAGCCAGCATGCTGGCAACAGTGGACTTACCCGAGCCGATTCCTCCGGTCAGCCCGATGCGCACCTGGTGGCTACTCGCTGGTTAGTTTGTCGCGCAACGCCTGGAGTGCCTCATCCGACGCGAGGGAGCCTTCGGCCTCGGCAGACTCGGACGAGTAGCTCGTCGCCTCACCGGTCTCCACCGCGGCCGCCTGATCGGCTTCCTGGGCCTCGGACATCTGCTTGCGGTGCGCTTCCCATCGGGCGTGAGCGTCGGCGTACTCCTGCTCCCACGCAGCGCGCTGATCCTCGAAGCCGGCCTTCCATTCGCCGGTCTCCGGATCGAAGCCGTCCGGACCGATGTAGTTGCCAGCTTCGTCGAACGCTGGGGCCATGCCGTACAGATACGGATCGAACTCCTCCGAACCCTGGGTATCGCCCGAATCGTTGGCCTGCTTGAGCGACAGCGAGATTCGGCGACGCTCGAGGTCGATGTCGATGACCTTGACGAAGAGTTCGTCGCCCACCTGCACGATCTGCTCGGGCAGTTCGATGTGCCGCTCGGCGAGTTCGGAGATGTGCACCAGCCCCTCGATGCCCTCGTCCACACGCACGAACGCGCCGAAGGGAACCAACTTGGTGACCTTGCCCGATACGACCTGGTTCAACTGGTGCGTGCGAGCGAAGTGCTGCCACGGGTCTTCCTGGGTTGCCTTCAAGGACAGCGAAACGCGCTCGCGGTCCATGTCCACGTCGAGCACCTCGACGGTGACCTCCTGGCCCACCTCGACGACCTCGGATGGGTGGTCGATGTGCTTCCACGACAGCTCCGAAACGTGCACCAGGCCGTCCACACCACCGAGATCGACGAACGCGCCGAAGTTGACGATGCTCGAGACCACTCCGGAGCGGATCTGCCCCTTTTGCAGCTGCGTCAAGAAGGTCTGGCGGACCTCGGACTGCGTCTGCTCGAGCCAGGCCCGGCGCGAGAGCACCACGTTGTTGCGATTCTTGTCCAGTTCGATGATCTTGGCCTCGAGGGTCTTGCCCACGTAGGGCTGCAGATCGCGCACGCGGCGCATCTCCACCAGCGACGCCGGCAGGAAGCCGCGCAAACCGATGTCCAGGATGAGACCACCCTTCACGACCTCGATGACCTGGCCCTCGACCACGCCGTCCTCATCCTTGACCTTCTCGATGGTGCCCCAGGCGCGCTCGTACTGCGCACGCTTCTTGGACAAGATCAAGCGGCCCTCCTTGTCCTCCTTCTGGAGAACCAGGGCCTCGACCGAATCACCGACTCCCACGACCTCGCTGGGATCGACGTCGTGCTTGATGGACAGCTCGCGTGAGGGGATCACGCCCTCGGTCTTGTAGCCGATATCGAGGAGGACTTCGTCGCGGTCCACCTTGACGATGGTGCCTTCGACGATGTCGCCGTCGTTGAAGTACTTGATGGTCTCGTCGATTGCGGCGAGGAAGTCATCGGCCGAGCCGATGTCGTTGATGGCCACCTGGGCCGGAGCAGCAGAAGGGGCGGAGGTCGTAGGAACAGTCATGTAGTGGGGAATCCGATGCGTCGTGGTCGTATCCAGCGGTTGCTGGGCCCCTCAAGGGTACGGGAGCCTTCTCGACTCCCCTACCGCGGGTCGCCCGAGTTAATGACCGGCTTCCTGCCAGTTCGCGCCCACCCCGACCGAGACGTCGAGGGGAACCCGGAGGTCAGCGGCCCCCGCCATCTCCTGGCGCAAGATGGCCTCGACCCGGGAGGACTCCCCCCGCGCCACTTCCACGACGAGCTCATCGTGTACCTGCAGCAGCAGCCGGCTCGAAAGGCCACCGTCGACGAAGGCCCGGTGCACCTTCAACATGGCCACCTTCACGATGTCGGCTGCGGTTCCCTGGATGGGCGCGTTCAGTGCCATGCGTTCGGCCATCTCCCGACGTTGGCGATTGTCGTGGTTCAGGTCCGGCAGGTAGCGCCGACGGCCCAGCATCGTCTGGGTGTATCCGGCGCGACGTGCCTCGTCCACGATCCCGGCGAGGTAGTCGCGAACACCGCCGAATCGGGTGAAGTACTCGTCCATCAGGCCTTGAGCCTCAGCAGGGGTGATCCGCAGTTGCTGCGACAACCCGTAGGCGGACAGGCCGTATGCAAGGCCGTAGCTCATTGCCTTGATGCGGCGACGCATCTCCGGGTCCACATCGGATTCCTCGACCCCGAAGACCTTCGCGGCAACCGAACTGTGTAGGTCCTCGCCATCGGAGAACGCCTCGATCAAGCCTTCATCGCCGGATGCATGCGCCATGATGCGCATCTCGATCTGGCTGTAGTCCGCGGTCATCAAGGACTCGTAGCCCTGCCCCACCACGAAGCAGGCACGTATCTGCCGCCCCGCCTCGGTACGGATCGGGATGTTCTGCAGGTTGGGATCCGACGACGACAACCGGCCGGTGGCGGCTGCGGTCTGCTTGAACGTGGTGTGGATCCGCCCGCTGTCGTCGGCGAGAGGCAACAGGCCGTCGACCGTCTGGCGGAGCTTGGACACATCACGCCATGCCAGCAGTTGCTCCACGACCGGATCACCCGTCGCGGTGAACAGGTTCTGCAGAGCTTCGGCGTCGGTCGTGTAGCCGGTCTTGATCTTCTTCGTCTTCGGCAGGCCACGTTGCACGAACAAGATCTCCTGCAATTGCTTCGGCGAGCCCAGGTTGAACTGCTCACCAACGATGCGGTGCGCTTCCTGCTCGGCGGCTCGCATCCGTTCGCCGAATTGCTCGGACAGTTCGCGCAGCCTCACCTCATCGACCGCGATGCCGGCGAACTCCATTCGTGCCAGGAGTCCGGCCAGCGGGATCTCCATGTCGATCAGCAGGGGCTCGAGCTGTTCTCGTTGCAACCTCGCGCTCAGGTGTTCCGCTATGCGATCGATCGCGCGCGCTTCGCTTGCGAGGTCCTGCAAGGCCGTGGAGTCGTCGGCGTCGAAGGTCAACTGGTCGGCGGCCTGCGCTGAGCGGTCGACGGGTGCGCCCAGCACCCGCTCACTGACGTCGTCGAGTGCATACGAACGGGCCCCAGGCGCGTCCAGGTAGGCAGCAAGCGCCGTGTCCATCGTGACGCCGGCGATCAAGTCGGCACCGTCGGTCGCCGTCAAGAGCGCCAAATCAGGGCCCTTCATGTCATGCATGCGTTTGACCACGTCGGTCCGGCGCAACCAGTCGACCACCGCGGTTCGATCGGCTGCACCCTTCTTGCTGCCGACCTCATCGAGGGGTATGGCCAGCAATCGCTCGCCCGAACTCACGGCGATGGCGGTGATGTCGCCGCGTCCGGCGGACCATGAACCGCGCAGTGCGATGGCCGCACTCGGGATCTGCTCGAGTGCCGCAGCGGCGTTGCCGGCCTCGATGATCTCGACGGCGGGGACCACGGCCGAATCCGAGGCTGGTTTCCCCTCATCGGAGGACTCTCCAGCATCCTTTGCATGCGGCAGGGCGTTGATCCGCGATCGAAGTGCGGAGAACTGCAAGGAGTCGAAAAGCCGCTCCAACTCGGTGCGCGACCACTCGCGCCACTCCAGGGCATCGACGGACACGTCGAGGGGAACGTCGCGAATCAATTCGGTGAGTTCCCGGTTCACGAGGACCTGAGCCACGGCCTCTCGCAACGCATCCCCGACCTTGCCGCCCACTTCATCGACATGGTCGATCAGGCCACCGAGATCACCGTAGGTTGTCAGCCATTTCAGAGCCGTCTTCTCTCCCACCCCCGGGATGCCGGGAAGGTTGTCGCTCGGATCTCCGCGCAATGCCGCGAAATCCGGGTACTGAGCGGGGGTCAGGCCGTATTTCTCCTCGACCGATTCCGGCGTCATCCGCGCAAGGTCGGAAACCCCCTTCTTGGGGTACAGAACCGTGGTGTCGTCGTCGACCAACTGGAACGTGTCGCGATCCCCACTCACGATCTGTACATGCAATCCACGGTCCCGACCTTCAGTGGCCAGCGTCGCGATGACGTCGTCGGCCTCGAACCCCTCGACCTGCACGGTCGATATGCCGAGGGCTCGAACCACTTCCTTGATGAGTTCGACCTGTCCCTTGAAACCATCCGGCGAAGATGCCCTCGTGGCCTTGTAGTCGGGGAAGCGATCGGTGCGGAAACTCTTTCGCGAGACATCGAATGCCACCGCCACGTGACTGGGCGCTTCGTCCCGCAACAAGTTGACCAACATGGACGTGAACCCGTAGACGGCATTCGTGGGCTGCCCGGTGCTGGTGCTGAAGTTCTCCACCGGGAGTGCGTAGAAGGCGCGATAGGCCAGCGAGTGCCCGTCGAGAAGTAGCAGGGTCCGCTCACCAGACGTACTCGAACCGTGGGGCACATTCCGATCCTAGGGATCAGACGCATTCCCGGGCTGATGCCTAACGGGGACCCATACGCTGCTTCCATGACGGACGCCGCCTCGAGGAACGACAGCGATAACCCCTTCCCCACCGAATTCGCCGAACTAGGCGTGGGTGCGCTGGCGGAGAAGATGGGGATCCAGATCACCTCGGCCTCAGCCGAGAAGGTCGTGGGGACCATGCCGGTTGTCGGAAACACCCAGCCCTACGGACTGCTGCACGGGGGCGCCAGCGCCGTGCTGGCCGAATCCCTGGGCTCGATACATGCCGCGTTCAATGCCGGTCCGGAGAACATCGTCGTGGGCGTGGACCTCAATTGCACGCATCACCGATCCGCCACCGATGGGGTCGTGACCGGCGAGGCCACCACGCTGTCTGCCGGAAGGACCCTCGTCAGTTCCCAGATCCGGATCGTGAACGAGGCCGGAAAACCGATCTGCACCGCTCGGCTCACCTGTCTCGTCAGACCCGCGCCGCGCACCAACTGACGGGACGACGCCAGGCCGAGCCGGGGCACGAAGAAGTAACGAATCGAGCCAAACTTCCCAACAGCCCCCCATCACTCAGGGAACCGGGCTAGGGTTTCGGGGATCGTTTCGGGCGGCGCGCGTTGCTCGAGTCCGTCAGAATTCTGGAGGTTCCTTGCTCACCCGAGCCCGCGGTAGTGCAGGAGCTTTGATCCTCGCCGTCCTGGCTGCCTTCGGGTTCGCCCTCCTGGCATCCGGTCCGGCGCACGCGGCCGACACCGTGCTCATCGGCTCCTTCACCGCACCAGATGGGTCACCCATCCCGGACGTTTCGGTGACCGTCAGCAACGAAGACGGGTTCAGTGAGACAGTCACCAGCGACGCTGCCGGAGAGTTCTCGGCAGTCCTGCCCGGCGGCGGTACCTACCAAATCGACCTGGACGTATCGACCCTCCCCGCCGGTATCGCCCTGGAAAAGCCCGAGGACGAGAGCCGCTCGTTGCTCGTCCTCGGTGGTGAAAAGCGGATCCTCACCAAACTGGTCGAAGGGGAAGGCGGCGGAGGCGGCGGAGGCGGCTTCATCAACGTCACCGGCGATCAATTCCTGCAACTGCTCTTCGACGGTCTGCTCTTCGGCGTCATGATCGCGCTCGCGGCCCTCGGCCTGAACCTGGTTTTCGGGACCACGGGTCTGACGAACTTCTCCCATGGCGATCTGGTCACTTTGGGCGCATTCACCGCCCTGCTACTCAACCTGGTAGGCGTCCACCTGGTGATCGCCGCCCCGATAGCGGTGATCTTCTGCGCGATCGTCTTCGGCTGGGGCCAGAACAAGGTGCTGTGGCGACCGTTGCGCAAGCGGAAGACCGGCCTGATAGCGATGATGATCATCTCCATCGGCCTGGCCATCGTCCTGCGCTACTCGGTCGCCCTGTTCTTCGGCGCCGCTCCCCAGACCTACAAGCAGTACGCCGGTCAGGCGGGCATCAGCCTCGGTCCCGTGACGTCTACCCCCAAAGCGCTCATCCTCGCCGTGTTGGCCATCCTCACTTTGGTCGTCGTCGTCATCTGGGTGCAGCGTTCGCGCATCGGTAAGGCAACCCGCGCAGTAGCCGACAACCCCGCGCTCGCCTCTGCCACGGGCATCGACGTCGAGAAGGTCATCTCGGTGGTCTGGATCGTCGCCGCGGGTCTTGCCGCATTCGCCGGCATCTACCTGGGGATGACTCAGAACAGCGTCTGGAACATGGGACAAAGAATCCTGCTGATCATCTTCGCCTCGGTCATCCTCGGCGGTCTGGGCACGGTCTACGGAGCGATCGTCGGGGCTCTGGTCGTCGGCGTCTTCATCAACATGACCAGCTTGATCATCCCCACGGAAATGAAGACCGTGGGTGCGCTGTTCGTGATGATCATCATCTTGATGATTCGACCGCAAGGCCTACTCGGTAGACGAGAGAGGGTGGGCTGACATGGATTGGGGTTTCATTCTCACCCAGACGATGACCCAGGCCATCGGCATCACGGCCATCATCTACATCCTCGCGGCCATCGGCCTCAACGTTCAGTTCGGCTATGCAGGACTGCTCAACTTCGGCCAGGTGATGTTCGTCGCTGCGGGCTCGTACGCAGTGGGCGTCATCGTGCTGACCTTCGACTTGAGTCTGTGGCTCTCGATCCTGGTGGCGATCGTGGTAGCGACGGCACTCGCGCTACTGCTCGGCATTCCGACCCTGCGATTGCGGGCCGACTACCTGGCCATCGTGACCATCGCCGCAAGCGAGCTATTCCGTCTCACCGTGCGATCGATCGCCTTCAAGGACACCCTCGGCGGCGCACAGGGGTTGAACGGCAAGCTCGGTCAGCAGTTCCACGACACCAACCCGCTCCCCGCTGACTTCCAGAGCCTGCCGATCCTCAGTTGGACTCGACAGGACCTGTGGGTGGTCATCGTCGGGTGGCTCCTGGTGGCCGCCTTCACTTTCCTGGTGTGGCTGCTGGTGCGAAGCCCCTGGGGCCGGGTGATCAAGGGCATCCGAGAGGACGAGGACGCCGTGGTGTCCTTGGGCAAGAACGTCTTCGTCTACAAGATGCAAGCGCTGATCCTCGGCGGCATCATCGCGGCCTTCGGTGGCATCGTGTGGGCGGTCGCCAAGCAATCGGTGCAGCCGGACACCTTCCAGCCCGACTTCACCTTCTTCGCGTACACGATCCTGCTGCTCGGTGGCGCAGCGCGAGTCTTCGGGCCGATCGTCGGTGGCATCATCTTCTGGTTCCTGCTTGCCGGCACCGGAGAGTTCCTCGGCCAGGCCATCCAGGCGGGCTGGATCGACTTCCTGCAGCCGACCGACGTCGGCAACATCCGCTTCATGCTGATGGGCGCAGGCTTGATCGCCTTGATGGTCTTCCGACCACAGGGAATCTTCGGAGACAGGAAGGAGTTGGCCCTCGATGCCCGATAGCCCCGTTGCAACCGGCTCGCGAGCCGAACAGGCGAAAGCCGTCCTCGCCTCCGTCGAGCCTCGTCCCGGTGTACCCAAGCCCGATCCGATCCTGATCGCCGATCACGTACGCAGGTCCTTCGGCGGCCTGACCGCTGTCAACGTCGAGCACGTGGAGATCCAACGCGGTGCGATCACGGCATTGATCGGCCCCAACGGTGCCGGCAAGACCACGTTCTTCAACTTGATCACCGGGTTCGACGCCGCCAACGAGGGCAAATGGTCCTTCAACGGCCGCCAGGTGGCCGGCACGGCGCCCTATCGGCTCGCCCGCATCGGCATGGTGCGAACGTTCCAATTGACCAAGGCGCTCAGCCGCATGACCGTCATCGACAACATGCGGCTAGGCGCAAAGCACCAAACCGGCGAACACATCTACGCTGCCATTCTCCCCTTCTTGTGGAAGGCGCAGGAAAAGCAGATCGATCAACGCGCCATGGGACTGCTCGAGCGGTTCAACCTCCACCAGAAGGTGGCGGACTTCGCCGGATCCCTCTCAGGTGGTCAACGCAAACTTCTCGAGATGGCGCGGGCCTTGATGTCCGATCCGGAGTTAGTGATGCTCGACGAGCCGATGGCCGGTGTGAACCCAGCCCTCAAGCAGAGCCTGCTCGGCCACATCAAGGCGATTCGCGAGGAGGGGACCACGGTGCTGTTCGTCGAACACGACATGGACATGGTCCACGACATCTCGGACTGGGTCATCGTCATGGCGCAAGGGCAGGTGATCGCCGAAGGGCCTCCGGATACCGTCATGAAGGATGCCGCCGTCATCGATGCCTACCTCGGCGCGCACCACGACTCCAATCTCACCGAGTCCGGTGAGGCACTCACCGAGGACGGTGCCCGATGAACTACACCGAACCGGCCGACCTACCCAATCCCGGGGATCCGAACGATCCTCACGAGTTCGAGACCGAACTCGACGTCAACGCCGACCAACTCGCCACCGGCCACCCCGCGACCCCCGAGCAGATTCACCAGTCCGAGGCACTCGGGGCACTCGTGCGCGCCGATCAGTTGTTCGCCGGCTACTTCCCGGGTGTGAACATCCTCAACGGTGCGGACCTGTACGCCAAGGACGGCGAACTCGTCGGCATCATCGGCCCCAACGGCGCCGGCAAGTCGACTCTGCTCAAGGCGATCTTCGGTCTCGTCCACATCAATGAGGGCGCCGTCCTGCTGCGTGATGAGGACATCACCAACCTGCGCGCCGACCAGTTGGTCAAGCGCGGCGTCGGATTCGTGCCCCAGACCAACAACGTGTTCCCCTCGCTGACCATCGAGGAGAACATGGAGATGGGGGCCTTCCAAGATCCCAAGAGCTTCGGTGAGCGGTTCGACAAGGTGGTGGAGCTGTTCCCCACCCTCGGCCAGCGTCGCAAGCAGCGGGCCGGATCACTCTCCGGTGGTGAACGGCAGATGGTGGCGATGGGACGGGCTCTCATGATGGAGCCGAGCGTGCTGTTGCTGGATGAGCCGAGCGCCGGCCTGTCCCCCGCCCTGCAGGACGAGGTCTTCGTCCGGGTGCGCGAGATCAACAAGACCGGCGTGACGGTCATCATCGTCGAGCAGAACGCCCGACGCTGCCTACAGATCGTGGACCGCGGATACGTCCTGGATCAGGGCAAGAACGCCTACACCGGTACCGGCCGCGATTTGGCGAACGACCCCAAGGTCGTTGAGCTCTACCTCGGCACCCTCGCCAAAGCCTAACCCGCGAACTGCCAAGTTTTCGCACGCGAACTGCCAAGTTTTCGCACGCGAACTGCC
>CAYPSE010000002.1:0-4911 GCA_964413305.1 uncultured Rubrivirga sp.
TAGGTCAAGAGTTCCAGCGTCAAGCCCCGGCTAGCTGGACGGCAACCCTCCAACCGCGGTGGGGTGCTCCGGTGGAGACCTGGCCCGATTTCGGGCAAGCGCGGGTCTTGCGCAGGGCAAGGCCCCGGATGGATGCGAGGTCTGACATGCGCTGTACCCGTTTCATGTGTTGATAGCACGCGTCACCGAACGCCGTGGGTTCGTCGCTCGCGGTCGGGCGGTGCGCGTGCAGCGCGGGGTGATCGCCGTGAACGCCGGTGATCGCACACTCGGTCCGCGCTGAAGAAGCGTTCATCCTCGATCAATCAAAGAACCAGTCCCACAACCAGTCATTCGAACCCGTGGCCTTAGCCACCGAAAGAACTCAGGAGAAAGCGATGAGCCAAGGTTGGTCCTTCGAAACAAAGCAGATCCACGCCGGTCAGGCGCCCGATGCGGCGACCAATGCCCGCGCGCTGCCGATTTACCAGACCACGTCCTACACGTTCAACGACACCACCCATGCGGCGAATCTGTTCGCACTGAAGGAATTGGGCAACATCTACACGCGAATCATGAATCCCACGCAGGCCGTGGTGGAAGACCGCATCAATGCATTAGAAGGTGGCGTTGGGGCGCTCTTGGTGGCCAGTGGTCAATCCGCTGAGGCGCTGGCGATCATGAACATCGCCGAGGTCGGCTCACACATCGTGGCCAGTCCGAGCCTGTACGGCGGGACGTTCAACCTGTTGCAGCACACCCTGCCGAAATTCGGTATCGAGGTGACCTTCGTCAGCGACGCGAACGATCTCGATGCCTGGCGCGCAGCGGTGCGTCCGAACACGAAGGCCTTCTTCGGTGAGACGATCGCGAATCCGCTCAGTGAGATCTTGGACATCGAAGGGATCGCCGGCGTAGCGCACGAGGCGGGTGTGCCGTTGATCGTGGATAACACCGTTGCTACCCCGTATCTCATCCGTCCGTTGGAGTGGGGCGCGGACATCGTCGTCCATAGTGCGACCAAGTACATCGGTGGGCACGGCACGGCGATTGCCGGCGTGATTGTCGACGGAGGAAAGTTCGATTACGGGCAGTACCCGGATCGCTTCCCCGGCTTCAACCAACCAGATGTGACCTACAACGGTCTTGTTTACGCACGTGATCTGGGGGCCGACGGAGTATTCGGCGTCAACGTTTCGTACATCCTGAAGGCCCGTGTGCAACTGCTGCGCGATCTGGGTGCTGCTGCCGCACCGTTCAATGCATTCCTCCTCGCCCAGGGCCTGGAGACGTTGAGCCTGCGTGTTCAGCGGCATAGCGATAACGCCCTCGCTGTGGCTACCTGGTTGGAGTCGCGGGACGAGGTCGAGAAGGTCAACTACGCCGGATTGCCGAGCAGCCCATGGCACTCACTGGCGCAGAAGTACGCACCGGCCGGTACCGGCGGCGTACTGAGTTTCGAGATCGCAGGCGGAGTGGAGGCAGGCAAGAAGTTCGTGGAAGGCCTGGAACTGCACAGCCATGTTGCCAATATCGGCGACGTCCGGTCCTTGGTGATCCACCCTGCATCGACCACTCACTCCCAGTTGACCCCCGAACAGCAGGTCGCAGCCGGGGTTACGCCTGGGCTGGTCCGGCTGGCGGTCGGCTTGGAGGCACTCGAGGACATCCTCGCTGATCTGGACGCAGGCTTCCGTTCGGCGAAGCAGGCCTGACCGTGCCTCGAGGACCGATCGACTACTCAGGACCCCCTCCCGCCAGCGCAGCCTGGCGGGAGGGGGATCCTGCCGGTGAGAGGTCCTTTGCATCAGTGGGGGAGCTGTCCCTTGAATCGGGCCAGACACTCCCGGAGGTCGAGGTCGCATTCGAGACCTGGGGGACACTCGCACCGGACGGTCGCAACGCCGTCTTCGTGTGTCACGCTCTGACCGGTGACTCCCACGTGACCGGCGAAGCCGGACCGGGCCATGCAACCGCTGGCTGGTGGTCCGGCCTGGTCGGGCAAGGTCGCCCGATCGACACCGACCGGTGGTTCGTGGTGTGCGCGAACGTCCTAGGCGGATGTCAGGGCACCACGGGCGCTTCCAGTCTCGCTCCGGATGGGCGTCCGTGGGGAAGTCGCTTTCCCACAGTGACCGTCGCGGACATGGTGGAAGTGGAACGCCGGTTGACCGATCACCTCGGTATCGACCAGTGGTCGCTGATGCTCGGTCCGTCCTTGGGCGGCATGCGCGTTCTGGAATGGATGGTGGCCCACCCGCAGCGGGTCCGCAGCGGCCTGGTGCTGGGATCGACGGCCGCGGTCACCGCAGACCAGATCGGAACGCATAATGCGCAGATCGAGGCGATTCGCATGGATCCCAATTTCCGCGGTGGTGACTACTACGACGCCCCAGATGGCCAAGGCCCGCATCGAGGCATGGGGCTTGCTCGTCGCATTGCGCACCTGACGTATCGAAGCGAGACCGAGCTCGACCTGCGCTTCGGGCGCGGTCACCAAGGCGAGGAGGATCCCTACCTGTCTTGGGAGTCGGGTATTCGTGGACGGTTCGCAGTTGAGTCCTACCTCGATCACCACGCGGACAAACTGGCGCGCCGATTCGATGCGAACACTTACATAGCACTCACGGAGGCAATGAGCTTGTTCGACCTTGGGCGCGGTCGTGGTGGAGTGGCGACGGCGTTGGCTGGGATCGAAGCACCCTTGACCGTTGTGGGGATCGACTCGGATCGACTGTTCCCGCTGCGCCTGCAAGCGGAGTTGGCCGAACTCACCCCGGGCGCCGATGACCTGCACGTGCTGCGTTCACCGTACGGGCACGATGGCTTCCTGGTCGAAGACGACCAGGTCGGTGGCTTCATCCAGCACGCGCTCAGCAGGATCGGTGCTGATAACCGACCGCGATAGCCTTCCCCATTCGTTCCGCCAACGCGCATCTGTGACGGCGGTTGTGCCACGATCGTCTATGTGTTGGCGAATTACGACCTCTCTATGCGGCTGACCAAAGTCGAGGAAGAGCGGTTGCTCGATGAGGAGCAGCGCCGCTTGGTGATGCTGCGACTTATTGATGGTGGAATCTTCGACGGCTCCGGCATTCTCGGTCCGCCGGTCTGCGTCGTGTTCGAAGGTTGGGACGCGTCCGGTAAAGGCGGTGCTATCCGTCGCCTCGTTGCGCCGCTGGATCCACGTCACGTCCGGGTCGCCTCGGTCGCCGCGCCCACGCGGGATGAAAAGCGCCACCACTTCCTGACTCGGTTCTGGCCCATCCTTCCAGGGTGGGGTGGCATGGCGGTCTTGGATCGCAGTTGGTACGGGCGAGTTTTGGTCGAGCGGGTCGAAGGTTTCGCCACGGAGGAGCAGTGGCGCCGCGCCTACGAGGAGATAAAGGCGTTCGAACGGACTCTCGTGGATGAGGGGATGGTGTTGATCAAGTTCTGGATGCACATCAGTCCAGACGAGCAATTACGTCGATTCCATGCACGCGAGAAGAACATCCTCAAGCGCTGGAAATTGACAGACGAGGATTGGCGAAACCGCCATAAATGGAGTGAGTACGAAGACGCCGTCAACGAGATGCTCGAACGCACCGACACGTCGTACGCGCCTTGGACGGTGGTGGAAGCAGAGGACAAGCGGTTCGCCCGAGTGAAAGTCCTACAGACGGTCACCGAGCGTATGGCGCGGGCGCTGTTGAACTACGGCATCGACGTGCCCCCGGAGGCCATTCCACCTTCTGTCGAATAGCTCGACCACGGTTATCCACAGTTCGAAATGGGATCTGGTCTTGTGGGCGTGACGTATCTATCTTCGAGGGATGCGGTGCGTGCAATGGTGGCGAGTGCTTTGCGTGGTCGCACTCGTACTCCTGCCCCAGCCGGCGCTTGTGTCGATGTTGCCCGCGACACAGGGGCACGTGCATGCCGTGGGCGTCGTTGGTGACCAAGAAGAAGAGCGCTATGTCGGTGCCGGTGCGGTTCTGCTGCCCAACACGGTTGATCGTGGAACGCGCTGGGAGGCTGCCACGTGCGTGGGGTGTCGGTGGAAGGTCACCCGTCCGTGCCTGAGGGACGACGAACACGGTGATGCCGGGTGTCGAGGCTCAATCTTGGGATGTCCTCAAGGTAGGGAGATCGGGCGGGCGTGGTTCGCCAGGTCAGGTGGCGAGTTCGAGCCGGTCGGGCTCTTCTGCCCCAGCGATGGTGAGGTCACCTCGGTGGTGGATGCTGCTCGCCACGTCCGAGCAGGCTTCGAAAGGCATATCCCATCCCTACGGGTGGAGTGCCAACCAGGACGTGGGGTAGTTGTGGGCATCCCCGTGCACTGCAGGTCACTGCAGACGTCCGCCCTGGTGTCGTGGACCGACTCCGTTGCCGGGCACCAGGTTCAGACCTCAGCCACCGCCGTGTGGGACTGGACGTTCCACCAAAGGGGGGAGGGTCCCCATGCGAGCGCGGCGTGGACGATCCGCGGTACGGAGCCGGGCGGCGTCTATCCGCGGCCCGCCATTCGATCCACCTTCCGGGTAGCCGGTGAGCACCAGGTGACAGTGCGAGCGAATTGGCGGGGCGTGTTCTTCGTCGACGGCCTGGGACCGTTCCCGATCAGCCCCGACCTTGAGCAGCGAACTGCCGTGCAGATCCCCACTGGCTCAGCCCTGGGTGTCCTCTCGGGCTAGACCCGCAGGGGTGGTGGCAACGCAGTAGCTCCCGCCGTGGCACACTGGTGCACTGCCCGGCAAGCCATCAGGCTTGACTCGGGCTCTTGTCGTGGATTCCCTACCGAAAGGCGCGCCCTTCATGCCGGCTACCGCACGAACCGCAAAGAAGCCACCGGCGAAGAAGACGGCCCCGAAGAAGAGCAGTGTCAAGAAGCCACCGGCGAAGAAGGCGGCCCCGAAGAAGAGCAGTGTCAAGAAGCCACCGGTCAAGAAG
>CAYPSE010000002.1:5011-42298 GCA_964413305.1 uncultured Rubrivirga sp.
AAGAAGGCTCCAGTCTCGAAAGTCGCGGTGAAGGCCGCCGAGAAGAACGCTCCTGCAACGAGGGATTCCGGCAAGGCTGGCAAGAAGCCTGCTGCGGAGACCGTCGAGGTGGTCGAGGTCGATGGCGAAGTCGTCGAGATCGAAGTTGAGGACGAACCGGATCTGGAGAAGGCGGCCGAGCTCGAGGCCGATCTGGAGGCCGATCTGGAGGTCGACCTCGCTGAGGTCGCGTCCGAGGAGAAGGAGGAGGCCTCCGAGGGTGCCGACGGCGCCGAGTTCGTCATCTCCGACGTCGATGACACCGATGAGCCCGTCCAGACCGTCACGGTCGCGGGAGCCACAGCGGATCCGGTCAAGGACTATCTGAAGCAAATCGGCAAGGTGGCACTGCTCAACGCTGAGCAGGAGGTGGAACTTGCCAAGCGCATCGAGGCGGGTTTGTTCGCGGAGGAAATGCTCGCCGAGACCAAGAAGATCGACAAGAAGACGAAGTTGGATCTGGAGTGGATCGCCAGGGATGGTCGACGGGCCAAGAATCACCTGCTCGAGGCCAACTTGCGCCTGGTCGTCTCTCTTGCCAAGCGCTACACCGGTCGCGGGATGCTCTTCTTGGATCTCATCCAAGAGGGCAATCTCGGCCTCATCCGTGCGGTGGAGAAGTTCGACTACACGAAGGGCTACAAGTTCTCGACGTATGCAACGTGGTGGATTCGACAAGCGATCACCCGCGCCATGGCCGATCAGGCTCGCACCATCCGTATTCCCGTTCATATGGTCGAAGTGATCAACAAGCTGGCCAGGGTCCAGCGTCAGATGCTGCAGGACCTCGGTCGCGAACCGACTCCCGAGGAGTTGGCGCGGGAGCTGGACATGACGCCAGAGAAGGTCGTCGAGGTTCAAAAGTACGGTCGGGAACCGATCTCCTTGCACACTCCTTTGGGCGAGGAAGGCGACAGCGAGTTCGGTGATCTGATCGAGGACTCCGAAGCCATCGTGCCCAGCGACGCCGTCTCGTTCACACTCCTGCAAGAGCAACTCGAATCGGTCCTCGAGACGCTCTCCGATCGTGAGGCGGGTGTGGTGCGAATGCGCTTCGGGCTAACCGATGGACAACCTAAGACTTTGGACGAGATCGGCAAGGTTTATGGGGTGACCCGCGAGCGCATCCGCCAGATCGAGTCCAAGACGATGTCCAAACTGCGCCACCCATCGCGTTCGCAGGTTCTACGCGACTATCTGGACTGACATTGACCACTGGCCAGGCCACCGTGCAGGTTGAGGACGAGAGTCTCGTTCGGCGGATCACGCTGCACGATCCGGAGCGTCGAAATGCGCTCAGTGCGGGGCTGCTCGAGGACCTGACGCACGCCCTGGAGTCTGGAAGCGCGGCAGGTGTCCGGGCTGTGATCATTCGAACGCAGTCCGTTGCGGGGGTCTGGTCTGCCGGCCATGACATCGATGAGTTGCCCACCGGTGATCGCGACCCGCTCATGTGGGATAACCCGATCGAGGCAGTCCTGCGTACCATCCGCGATCTTCCCTGCCCGGTGATCGCGGCGGTCGATGGATCGGTCTGGGGCGCCGCGTGCGACCTCACCTTCACTTGCGACCTGATCGTCGCCACGCGCGAGTCGTCCTTCGCCATCACTCCTACTCGGCTGGGGATCCCCTACAACTCGGCGGGGGTAGCCCACTTCCTGAGTGCACTTCCAGTCCACATCGCCAAGGAGATGTTCTTCATGGCAGATCCGATCTCGGCGGAACGGGCCTTGGCGTCAGGAGCGGTGAATCGGCTGGTCGACGATCGAGCCGAGATGGATGAGACGGCGGGGCAGATGGCTCGGCGAATCGCCGAGCGCGCACCGCTGGCCATCTCCGCGATCAAGGCCGAGATTGGCGCACTCACCGACGCACGAGCACTGACCAGCGATCAATTCGAAAGGCTCAATGCGCTGCGCTCACGGGCCTGGACGTCCGAGGATTACCAGGAGGGCCTTCGTGCCTTCCACGAGCGAAGAGCGCCACGGTTCGAGGGGCACTAAGCGTCCGTCGGTTGTTCGGAGCGGTCAGCGATGACTACTCGGCTGATGGCGTTTGGGTGAGGCGATGCGTCTCGTCTATCACATTCTCAGCCTGGGGCCGGAGGGCAACCTCGTGACGGGACCAGTGGTGGGCGCAAAATTGGAGGTCGCCACCGCCAGTGAGTACGACGCGAACGTAGGCCTGGGCGTTGCAGCGATCGCAGCGATCCGTAGCACTGAGTTCAGGGGCCGTTAGCGTCGTTGTCATGGCACCTCCTGCCGTTTCGGTCGGTCCCCGTGCGGGACCCGGCCACGTCCGAGGACGGAACCCCAGTCTTACACGAACAGGGGCCACTGACACGCCCAGTGACACTCGATTCGCCAGCGGCGAAATCTTGTGCGGTCGTGAATGCCGACCGTAGGGCGCAACGGCCGCGCGCCATTACCTCGTGTCGGCCGGCTCACTGACTAGCCTTCGCCTGGTGGTCGCGAACGAGGGTTACTCCGCGCGTGACCTCGCGGTCCTTGAGGGCCTGGACGCGGTGCGCAAGCGGCCGGGTATGTACATCGGGAGTAACGACTCCCGAGGCCTGATGCACTGCCTGTGGGAGATCGTCGACAACTCGGTCGACGAAGCCTTAGCCGGTCATTGCAGCAGGATCGATGTGGTCTTGGAGGCCGGTGGTTCGGTGCTCGTCCGCGACAACGGCCGCGGGATTCCCGTGGACAAGGAGCCCAAGACCAAGTTGACCGGGGTCGAGCTGGTCATGACCAAACTGCATGCGGGCGGAAAGTTCGGTGGTGGCTCGTACTCGGCATCGGGTGGATTGCACGGCGTAGGAGCGTCGGTGGTCAATGCCCTGAGTTCACGCTTGGACGTGGAGGTTGATCGTGCCGGCAAGACGCATGGCATGAGTTTCCGGCGTGGGGTCCCGGGCATTTTCGATGGTGTCGGTCCCGATGCAGCGTTCACCAAGAAGGGCGGACTCGAAGTCGTCGGGAAGGCTCCACGAACTCGAACCGGAACGCGTGTCCGTTGGTGGGCAGACACCCAGGTCTTCACCAAAGACGCCGACTACGACCGAACCGCACTACGTGACCGGGCGATCCAAAGCAGTTTCCTCGTGCCGGGGTTGACTATCGCGTTGCGCGATGAGCGGGATGCATCGGACACCTGGGAGGAGGTGCTGCTACACAAGGGCGGTTTGACCGAGTACGTCGAGTACCTCGCGCACGGCCAACGTGTGTGCTCGGTAATCCACCTGCGTGGGGGTGGGCACTTCCACGAGACTGTCCCGGTGCTCGATGACAAGGGTCACATGTCCACACAAGAGGTCGAACGGGAACTCACAGTAGATGTGGCTCTGCAGTGGGATGAGGACTACGACACCGAGATCCGCAGTTTCGTGAACGTGATTGCCACGCCGAAGGGGGGTACCCACGTCGCGGGTTTCGAGCGCGCCCTGGTGAAGGTGCTGAATGACCAACTGAAGGCGGCACGCATCCTCAAGGCTTCCGAGGGACCCATCACCAAGGAGGACGCCCTCGAGGGCTTGACCGCCGTGGTGGCGGTGCGATTGGCCGAGCCCCAGTTCGAGGGTCAAACCAAGGAAGTGCTCGGCACACCGGCTGCGAGTCGAATCGTCGGCAACGTGGTGACCAAGGAGTTGAACGCGTGGCTGACCAAACCTCCACGAGGAGAAAAGGTCGCTGCGCGAGCAGTGCTGGACAAAGTGGCTTCGGCAATGCGCACGCGAGTGGCCGCTCGCACCCATCGGGATACCCAACGTCGTAAGTCGGCGCTGGAGACTTCGTCCCTGCCTGCCAAGTTGGTCGACTGTCGACGGGCTGGGTCCGAAGGAACCGAACTCTTCATCGTCGAAGGCGATAGCGCGCTTGGAACGGCCAAGACAGCACGCGATGCTGAATTCCAGGCTCTGCTGCCGATTCGCGGCAAGATTTTGAATGTCCAGAAGGCGTCACTTGCCGACATGTTGAAGAACGCCGAGTGCGCGGCGATCATCCAGGTCATCGGCGCTGGTTCGGGTCGCACGTTCGATATGGATCAGGTTCGATACGACAAGATCATTCTGATGTCCGACGCGGATGTTGACGGTGCGCACATTCGCTGTCTCCTGCTCACACTGATCCACCGATACCTCCCCGGGCTGCTGGAAGCGGGCCGGGTCTTTGCAGCCGTTCCGCCGTTGCACCGCATCGAGATCATCGGCAAGGCAACGAGAGGTGCAGGTAGGGGATCGGGGAATGAGGTCGTCTACTCGTACTCCGATGCCGAAATGCAGGCGATCATGAAGGAGGCGTCCAGTAAGGGCCGAACGATCAAGCAGCCCGTCCAGCGCTACAAGGGCCTCGGCGAGATGGATGCCGGACAACTTCGAGAGACCACGATGGACCCCGCGCGTCGAACGCTGCGGCGCATGACCGTCTCGGACGCAACTGGTGCGGGGGAGGTCTTCGAGTTGCTGATGGGAGAGAACGTCGCTCCGCGTCGAGACTTCATCATCGCCGGAGCCCACGAACTCGACGTCACGCGGATCGATACCTGATGACGTCCATTTCCGCAGGCTCCGCGTTTCCCACGAATGCGTTCGCAGATGTGCTTGAAGCAAACGCCGCGTACGCATCGCGCTTTTCCAATCAGCGTCTGACCGGCCAAGCGGCGCGAGGACTAGCAGTAGTTACATGCATCGACTCACGTATCGCTCCGCTGGAGATCTGCGGCATGGCACCGGGCGACGCCAAAATATTGCGCAACGCGGGGGCTCGAGTGACTAGCGACGTACTACGGACTCTCGTCCTGGGAGTACATCTGCTCGGCGTCACTCGCGTTCTAGTGATGCCGCACACCGACTGCAAAATGGCCTCAGCGGATGAAGCTGCGATGCACCAAGCGATCTTCGAGTCTTCTGGAGTTGATTCACGGTCCTTGGACATTCGGACAGTCTCCGATCAACTGGCTGCTCTGCGCTCGGACGTCACGCGGATTCGGTCGTCCCCTTACCTGCCCGATGACCTGTCGGTCGGTGGTGCGATCTACAACGTCCGGACCGGAACGCTCACTACAATCGACGCGTGACAATTCGCGCGGCGATCGTCGGATCTGGTCCTTCGGGGATGTATGCCGCCGATGCACTGCTCGACCAGGGCATCGAGGTGGACGTGATCGATCGGCTGCCTGTTCCCTTCGGTTTGGTGCGGTACGGAGTCGCGCCCGACCACGTCAGTATTCGTTCGGTCCGTGACACGCTTGACCAGATCTGGGATCGACCTGGGATCCGCTTCCTGGGCAACGTTGAGGTGGGCACCGACGTCTCGGTCGAGGATCTTCGTTCGACCTATCACGCGGTGATCCTCACCTACGGCGCATCGTCGGACCGGAGGCTGGGAATCCCGGGTGAGGATCTGCCTGGAAGCGTGGCAGCGACCGACCTGGTCGCCTGGTACACCGGCCATCCTGATTATCGAGGCCCGGACTTCGATGCACTCCTACCGAACGTCCGTCGAGTGGCAGTGATAGGCGTCGGCAATGTCGCGGTGGACGTGGTGCGCGTACTGAGTAAATCGCGCGGCGAGCTTGCGCAAACCGACATGCCCGAGCACGTCCTCGAGACTTTGGCGACCGCTCCGGTCGAGCACGTCTATCTGCTCGGACGTCGTGGACCTGTGCAAGCCTCCTTCACCACGAAGGAATTGCGCGAACTCGGCGAACTGGAAGAGGCTGACATTCGCGTGGCGGCCGCGGACGTCGAGCTCGATCCGGTCAGTACTGAGGAGTTGGATGGCAACAAGGTCGCTGCTAGGAATGTGAAGGTCATCGAGGAGTGGGTCACCAAGGCGCCACGGACGGATGTGCACCGGATCATCGATCTGCGCTTCTTTTGCAGGCCGCAGGCCCTCCTGGGCGCTGACCGGGTCACCGAGCTAGAAGTCGAGCGCACCGCCCTCGATGAGCACGGGCGACTTGTCGGAACCGGTGAGACCGAACATCTACCGGTCGACCTCGTGGTCCGCAGTGTCGGCTACCGCGGGACCGGTCTTCCGGGAGTCCCCTTCGACGACCAGAAAAATGTCATCCCGAACCTCGAGGGTCGGGTCGTCGATGGGTCCACCCCGATTCCAGGTCTGTACGTGGCGGGGTGGATCAAGCGAGGGCCCACCGGGATCATCGGCACGAACAAGAAGTGCGCGGTCGGCACCGTCGCATCGCTCGTGTCGGATATTCACGACGGCGTCATCGACGAGTCCGCGCCGGCGCCCGGGATCGACCAACTGGTCGCCGAGCGGGGGATCCGGGTCGTGAGTTCTGCAGGATGGCGCACGATCGATGCCCAGGAGCGCGCCCGCGGATCCGCTCACGGGCGTCCGCGCCTAACCATCCACGATCTTGACGACTTGATGGCCATCGCCACCGACGCTTAACCGGCCTTCCACTTGATTCCGCAGCCCATGGATGGCTTCCCGCCCGTGAACTTCTCCAGCCGCGCGGCCGCATCCAGCGCGCTTCGTAGGTGGGCTCCGTCGACCGGTTGAGATTGGCGCGGCCGAGCGTCGTCCATGGCACCGCGGTAAGTCAGTTGGCCCGAAGAATCGAACACGAAGAAGTCCGGAGTGCATACGGCCCCGAACTTGCGCGCCACCGTCTGGCTGCTGTCGACCAGATAGGGGAATTGCCAACCAGCTCTTTTCATCTGTTCGCGTAGCCCAGGGAGATCATCGTCGGGGTAGGCCTGGACGTCATTGCTGCAGATCGCCACCCAACCTACGTCGCGTCGCGCGTTCGCCATGGCCCCGAGTTCCGCCTCTATCGACCGGACATACGGGCAGTGATTGCAGGTGAAGGCAACGACCAGCGGCCGCCCGGCGGCGAAGGTGGGCAGCGAGACCGATGTGCCATCGATATCAGGCAGTGTCGCGTCCGGCAATCGGGTTACAGGGGTGTCCGCGGATTCGATGGCCATGACAGTCCTCTTTCTGAGTATCGCGTCACCTGTGGCGATCGTCCGCGAATCGGGCGCGCCAGGTGACTCGTACCTCGGGTTGACCGCCGCAGGACGCTGGCGCCGTGAACGATTCGCTCCGGCAATGTACGAGCCAGGATCGTTGATTGCCGTTCTGCACCCGAACAACAACGAGATCGCGTTCGGACTCCACTTCCAGCACATCAAGCGGTTGAGCGTCGTTGAGCGATGCACGCTGACGGACGAGGCACTCGGCGGCTTGGAGCGGCGCGGTCAGGTAGCAAGGTCCGCGCAGGTGAATCGCGTCCGGCTCCTCCGTCCCGCCGACGGCATCGGACCGGTGCTCGTGGTACTCCCGAAGGCGTCCGTACAACCGTCCCGATGGGAGGAACAGGCTGGTTGCGGCGAAACGGTGACCGCCGAGGTGGCTGCACTCCCAGACCTGGTCTCGGTGGTCGGCGGGCACCGATGTCACACGTTCGCGGCCCCAGACAGCGCAACAGGCGTCGCGCTTACTGTGCGTGCAGACGAACTCCATCGGCTGTTCGACGCGATCGCCGATAGCGGGAACGATGCCCTCGCCCAGTGCCACCAGGTCCCAGTCGAGAATGTCCTCGACTTCCGCGATCTGTGTCGTGCGCGTCATCGGGTTGCTGGCGTCGCACCATGCGAGCCACACCCGTCGGGGGAACGGGCGGGTAGGAGCATTTCGTGGGTATCGACGAACCTCGCCGATTCGACGCGCCGCCAGGAAGCGGAAAGGCCCCTCCTGCTGGGCTCGTGCGATGTGCTCGACCAATCGGCCGGGAAGACCGGAGTCCGTCAGCGCATCGCGCCCCCACGGACCGGGATGTTCGAGCACCAACCAGGCGCGGGCGTATGGCGCGGTGCCGGATAGAGGCTCCTCGCGTGCTAGGACCGAACACGACTCAGGCGTCATGACACGACGAGGGTGCCACCGATGCCTGCGACCGGGGCGCTCGGGGCTGTGCCGGTCCCATCTCGCTTGTCGGAGACTTCCGGTAGGTCCACGGGCTTACCCGAAGCCGTTGCCGCTCGGGCGGGACCGGGGCCCACCCAAGCCTGCGTGATGCCGTCCTCACCAGACCGGAGTTTGTGGCAGCGAACACCCTGGGTGCCTCGACCCTTGCCCGGATACCCGTCGAGGGCAGACACCTTGACCGATCCGAGCTCGGTCCCGGGAAGTGCGCGGGAATCACCCGCAACGCTGACCACGAGGGCGCCAGCGGAATCGATGACTGCATGGAATGCGACGGCCCGCGAGCCGTCGGTGAGTTTGATGCCCGACATCCCAGCGGCGGATGTCCCCTGGACGCGGACAGCCGAGGCCGGAAAGGTGAGGAGGTTGCCGGCCGACGACACGAAGACAAGCGAGGCACCCTCCGCGTGGGCCTCCGGAAGGAAACTGGCGCCCACAACTTCGTCCCGGTCGGCAAGGGCGATCACCGAGGCCGAATTCGAGCGAGTCGATGGAACAGGGATCACGACGCGCTTCACGACACCCGCGGCCGTGCCCAGTGCCACGGTCGCTGTTCCGTCCATCGGCACGACGGTTACCGCGCGTTCGTTTGGGCCGAAGTCCACGAATGCACCCAGGGGAGCTCCGGCTGCTAGCGATGGTGTGCCCACCACCGCAGGAAGTGCCGGGAGGTCGACGATATCCAGTGCCACGACTCGGCCGGTCGAGGTGAGTACGCCGATCTGACCGCGGGTCGTGGCAGGACAAGCGGCGACCACCACATCGTGTGGCGTGCGCGTGCCTGACTCGCCAGGACTGACCTGCGACGTGCGAGCGATCAGCCCGGTAGAGGACAGCATCACCATGCATGGCTCGTCGGCGAGCTCAAGGGACGGGCTGGCTTGGGACGGATTCTTGGCGGCCACCGCAGGTCCGTGGCCGCCCTCGAGCAACGTCGTGCGCCGGGGCGTGCCCAAGGATGCGCTGACATCGGCCAACTCGGCAGACACGGCCGCACGCAGCGCAGCATCGTCGGCGAGTAGTGCCGCCAGGGCCTCGATACGCTTCCGTAGGTCGTCGCGCTCGGTCTCCAACTCGATCCGACTGAACTTCGTCAAGCGCCGAAGCGGCATGTCCAGGATGTAGTTCGCCTGGATCTCGCTGAGATCGAACACGCTCATCAAGCGTTCGCGAGCTTCCGTGGCGTTCTCGCTTGCCCTAATCAGTTCGATCACTTCGTCGATGTCCACGATCGCAACGAGGAGCCCGTCAACCAAATGGAGGCGTTCGGCAGCCTTCGTGCGCCGGTACTCGCTGCGCCGACGCACGATCTCCAGCCGGTGCATGACGAATTCGTGGAGGAGTTCACGCAGCCCCAGGGTCTGCGGTTGGCCGTCAACCAGGGCGACCGCATTGATGGTTATCGAGTCCTCGAGTGGCGTGAGTCGGTACAACTGCTCGAGCATCGGCTGGGGATCGATGCCACTTTTCAATTCGATCACCAACCGCAGACCGGACTGCCCGTCCGACAGGTCGACCACGTCGGAGATGCCCTGGATCTTCTTGGCTTGTACGAGATCCTTGATGCGTTCGATGACCCGCTCGGGACCGACGGTCGCCGGAAGTTCGGTGACGACGATGCCGCGGCGTCTAGGTGTGACGTTCTCGACCGTGGTCTTGGCACGCAGGCGGAAGGATCCGCGCCCTGTCGCGTAGGCCTCGCGGATTCCGTCGAGCCCGATGATCTCCCCACCGCCCGGGAAATCCGGACCGGGTACGAAGGCCATGAGTGCGGCGGCGTCGGCCTTCGGGTGATCGAGAAGATGGCGCGCGGCGGCCACGACCTCCGCCAGATTGTGTGGAACGAGTGTGGTGGCCATGCCCACGGCGATGCCGCTCGCGCCGTTGACCAGGAGATTGGGGAAAGCAGCCGGCAGGACCACGGGTTCGAGTTCACGGCCGTCGTAGTTGGGGACGAAATCGACGACGTCTTCATCCAAACTCGCCGTCAAATCCAACGCCGGAGCCGCAAGCCGTGCCTCGGTGTAACGCATGGCGGCTGGGCCGTCGTCCGGCGAACCGAAGTTGCCGTGACCGTCCACGAGGGGGAGGCGCAGCGTGAAGGGCTGGGCCAATCGCACGAGAGCGTCGTAGATGGCGGAGTCGCCGTGCGGATGGAGCCGACCCATGACCTCACCGACTACGCGTGCCGACTTGACGTGACCACGATCAGGTCGCAGTCCCATTTGCGACATCTGGAACAAGATGCGTCGCTGTACGGGCTTGAGGCCGTCGCGCGCATCGGGCAATGCACGGGAGTAGATGACCGAGTAGGCGTACTCCAGGAAGGAGCCGCGCATCTCCTCGGAGACGTCCACATCGAGGATCCGGGTGTCGGACGAGCCCACACGACCGGTCGACCCCGGGCCGGAACGCCGCGAGGGCTGCTTGCCCGAGGAGCGGGGCTTGGAGCCCACGGTGCCTACCGTCCTTCCATCATGGGTGGCCCAGCTCCGATGCGGGAGATCGCTCGAGACGCCGACTCGGCACCGGCCACCATCGCTTCGGTCAGGTGATTCCGACCGAGGGCCCAGGCTGCCAGGAATCCGGCCGCGAAGGCATCACCCGCGCCGGTGGTGTCCACGACCTGCACGCTGGGCGCATCGATTCGCACGCGAGCGGCCACGTCCCCGTTGTCCGCGACTGCCCCCTGGGCACCCATTTTGAGGACCACCGTGCCGGTGTAGCCCGTCGATGATCGCCATCGCTCGAGAAGGGCATCGCAGCCGTCATGGCCTGCGGAATTGTCAGGGGCATACGCGTCCTGGGGAACGAGTCCGTCGGGGAGTAGATCGAGCATTTCGTGCGCGGTTGCGAAGACGAGGTCGAGCTCGGGGAGCAATTTGACGAACGCCTGCTGGATGGCTGGGGTGGGTGATGCCGCAGCGGCGTCGAAGCTCGTGGAGATCGACGGCCAAACGCTTCGCGCGGCCCCGATGATGTCGCGGGGCAGGGCAGGGGAGTGGTGCATCAGGTAACCGGACAGGTGTAAGTGCCGTCGCGGTCGGCCTTCGCCTTCGTGCGGCTCACCGGTGCCCACGAGGCTCTTCCACAGGCCGATCCAGGCATGTGCGTCGAGATCGGCAAGCCGCCTATTGGCACCGGGCTCGGAGATCATGGTGCGGGAGCCCTCGGCATCCACCAAGACCACGCATCGACCTGTGTTGCCGAATCCGGGGGCTCGGGGGTCAGGATCTGCGGCACACACCTGGTGGATCACGACACCCACGGACTCCAATCGCAAGCGCGCCCACTCGCCTTCGTCATCATCACCGGATGCGGCCAGCAGATGCACGGGTGCATCGAGCGACGCAAGCCACGCTGCGGTGTTGGCCGCCTGCCCGCCTATGCGCCTCGTCACGTGACCGAAGTGATCGACACCGATGGTCAGTTCGCCGTCGATCTGCGCGAAAGTGTCGACCATGATGTCGCCCACGACCACGAACTCCGTCGTGGGTGGTTGGGCGACTCGCGCGACTGTCACGTTCGTCGGGCGAGCGAACGTGCGCTGGCGATGCGAGCTGCCACATCTGCATTGCGAACGACTAGTGCGGTGTTCGCCGTCAGGCTGGCTCCGTGAGTGACTCGGTGGAAGTGGTCCAGGAGGAATGGCGTCACGTCCTTCCCGGTGATGCCTCGGGATTCAGCCAGGCGCAGTCCGTCGTTGAGTGCTTCGTCATGCATGTCGGGATCGAGTTGCGCATCCAACGGAATGGGATTGGCGATCACTATTGCGCTCTCGATTCCCAGCGCGTCGCGGGCCGCGATGAGGTCCGCTGCCTCTGCCGGATCATCGACACGCCAATCGACCGGGTGGCCCGAATCGGCGAGATAGAAGCCGGGGAACTGCGAGGTCTGGTAGCCGACTACTGCGATGTTGAGCGTTTCCATGCGCTCCAAGGTGGCGCCAACATCGAGGATGGACTTCACACCCGAACAGACGACCACGACCGGTGTTGTACCCAAGGTCGCCAGATCGGCGGATTCATCCCAGCTGTCCCGTGCCTGTCGGTGCACGCCACCGAGCCCACCCGTCGCGAATACCTCGATTCCGGCCCGTCGGGCGATCACACTGGTGGCCGCGACCGTGGTGGCTGCACTCGCGCTGCGTGCCAGGACCACCGCCAAGTCACGCACACTCGCCTTCACGACGTCATCGCGATAAGCGATCTCCTCGAGCTGATCTGGAGCAAGGCCGACGCGAACGGTGCCATCGAGTACCGCGATGGTTGCGGGGATGGAGCCGCGAGAGCGCACGACCGACTCGATCTCGCGGGCAACTCGGACGTTCTCGGGCCTAGGCAGCCCATGGCTGATGATCGTGGACTCCAGCGCCACCACCGGATCGCCCGCAGCCAGCGCATCGGCCACTTCCGGGTGCACGACCAGGCGGCCGTGATCGAGTACTTGTTCACCGGTTGCCCTGTCCACAATCGGACACTACCGGGACCTGGCAGTATGGCGTCATGAGTCAGTCGGGGTCCGCGGCGGCCGCAGGTGCCCTGCGTCAGGACATTCAGCGCAGTGGTTATTACCCCGAGCTTGTCGCCGAGGCCCTCGAGACGGCATTGGGTGGCGAGGAACCGCGGAATTTCGTGGTTCAGCAGGAAGCAACATTCGATGGGGATGAGCTGCGTCGTCACATCACCGTTCTCGTGTTGACCGAAACGCGTTTGGTGGTCTGTCACGTCGATGAGCACGCACCGGAGGGATCGAGCGCCGCATATGCGAGCGCTTCCACCGAAGCGGTACGCCTAGATCGGGTGGATTCGGTGGTCGTGACGCGCGTGGTTTCCGATCCAGCGACCCATCTCCCCGGCGGTCCCACGGCTGAGGTCGTGCTGACGATCGGCTGGGGTGCGGTCAGCCGGATAGATTTAGAACCGGCTGGCTGCCAGGACCCGTCGTGCGAGGCCGATCACGGCTATACGGGGACTTCGACCAACGACGACCTCTCGGTACGGGTGTCTGAGGCTGCGGACGGATCCGAAGTGGTCGCAAGGGTCTTGGACTTCGCAGGAGCACTTTCCGCGGCATTGTCGACACCCGTGGCGGGTCACCCGCACTGATGGAGCACCGCTTCGATCTGAACCTTTCCCACGTTCTACCGTCGGCGGCCGCTTCCCTGGGCGTTCATGGCTTCACCGATCATGTGGGTCTGGGGAAACGCTCGTACGTCGTGGTGTGCCTGATCGATGGCCTGGGAGCGACGGCGATCGAGGCTCATCCGGACCTGTTCGATGTCCTCGATTCAGCGCGTGGTGGATCGATCGAAGCTGCATTTCCCACCACCACACCTACGGGATTGGCGAGCCTGGGAACCGGCATGACGGCGGGACGGCACGGGATCGTCGGTGCATCCTTCTGGCTACCGGATGACGAACAGGTGCTGAGCCCATTGCATTGGGGACGCCACCCCACACCGGCTGCGGTCCAGCCCGAAAGCACGGTCTTCGAGCGCGTCCAGCGAACCGGTACGCGCGCGGTGACCATCGCGCCACGTGCCTACGCGAACTCCGGTCTCACGCACGCCGTCTTGCGGGGCAGCGATTACCTCAGTGCCGAGGATGCCGCTGAGCGCACTGCACACCTGCGCTCGATCATGGCAGCGAGTGAGCGCGCGTTGATCTATGTGTATTGGGCTCAATTGGATCGAGCCGCGCACGAATTCGGTAGCACGTCAGGACAGTGGCGCGACGCCGCTGTTCAGGTGAATCGACTCCTGGGTGATCTGCACGGCGCGCTTCCCGCCGACGCGACGCTTGTCGTCACTGCCGACCACGGCATCGTCGACTGTCATGAGCGGATCTGGCTCGAAGACTTCCCGGCGTTGACCGCGGGTGTTCGCCTGTGGGCTGGCGAGCCGCGCATGCGACATCTGTACGTGGACGACGACGTTCCCGGGGTCGTGCGTCGGTGGCAGTGGGAAGTGGGAGACCGGGCGGAGGTCGTGCTGCGCCAAGAGGCGCTAGACCGAGGTCTGTTCGGCGATGTCGATCCCCTCCTGGTGGGCAGAATCGGGGATGTCCTGGTCATCTCACGCGGTCACTCGATCATTGCCAGCCGGACCTTCGATGAACGGGTCTCCAGGCTTATCGGACATCACGGCGCCCTCAGCGACGACGAACGACGGATACCAGCGCTACTTCTAGACGGTTAGGCCGGGAAGCCACGGCCTGTGGCAACATGCCGCCGTGGCCGAACTCGTCTTCTACGCAGGGACGATGGATTGCGGCAAAAGCACCTTGGCGCTGCAGACCGATCACAACCACAGTTCACGCGGTCGCACTGGGTTGGTCTTCACGCGATTGGATCGGGCCGGGGAGTCTCGATTGTCCAGTCGCTTGGGTCTGGCGGTGCCGGCCATCGAGGTAGGTGATGACTTCGATTTCAGGCGTTTCGTGGTCAATCGCCTTAGTGTCGGCGCCCGCATCGACTACATCATCTGCGATGAAGTTCAGTTCTACACGGCAGAACAGGTGGAACAACTCGCCCGATTGGTGGACGAGCTGGCAATCGACGTCTTCGCTTTCGGCATCATGACGGACTTTCGCACGCATCTTTTCCCGGGATCTCGTCGGTTGGTCGAGTTGGCGGACCGGACGCAGGTCCTGCAGGTCGAAGCCCTGTGCTGGTGCGGCACCCGAGCGATCCACAACGCCCGAACGATTGACGGGATCATGACAACCGAAGGAGATCAGGTCTTGGTGGGCGATGTGGCCGGGTCCGCGAATGCGGGCGCCGTTGCCTACGAGGTTCTGTGCCGCCGTCACTACCGAGCAGGCCTGACGGCCAAGCGAGCAGGTGTGGAACACATGTCCAAACAGCCACTGCCGTTCGAGGATTAATCCTCCGGCCTGGAAGCGCCGAACAAGATCTCGTCCCAGCTGGGCACGCTAGCTCGACCCTTCTTGCCCTTGGCGCGCTTGGCCCTGCGGGGTGCCGAGCTGACGTCCGATTGCTCCAGTAGCGCGGATTGCTCGGCTGACACCTGCGCTGTCTCGTCACGCGAGTGCGATTCCGTCGAGGGGGAGTCGACCGTCGGATCGGACGTTACGGACACCAATCGGGGACGTGGAGTCTCCGGTGCGGCTTCCACCGGTGTTGGGTCAGGTTCAGGTTCTAGGGGCGCCGCAACGACCACCGGGTCCGCAACCGCACTGGGACCGCCACCCATCAAGGCTCGTGCGCTCTCGTCGTTCGGGTGCACCGTCCGTCCGACGACTTCGTAGATCCATGACCCGACGCTGCTTCCGCTCAGGGCTGCGGTGACGATCCATCGGCCCTCGTCGGTGCGGTAGGCATCCCACGTGACGTCGTCGGGATCGACTGACAGGCGGGCGCAGACCGAATCCTGCAAAGTCGAACCGCCCCGGGATCGAGAGATCTCCACGATCTTCGCCTGGTCGGCCACGTAGGCGCGTTCTCCCAGCGGCGGCTCGGCGTATCGGGCAACTTTGTCCAGCGGCCAGCCGGTCTCGGCCGCAACGAGCTCCGCCGAAGCACCGGCGCGAACGCGCGCCTGGATTTCGCGAGGGCTGAGCGGTTGCAGGGCTGACTCCTAGGTTCAGGACACAAGTCGTGGAAACGAACACCCGAAACCTACCGCGTCGCGGCGCACACCGGGCCCACCTGGGCCACGTTGGCCGCCTTGGGTCCTACCGTTCTGAGCGTCCGGCCGTGGATCTGCGCCGATGTTCGTGTCAGTGAGGCCCTGGAAGCGGGTCGTCGTTCCAGGTGACGACCGGGGGAATCTGCGGCTCCGATACGTCGGTCGGCACGTTGGGGTGGGTGGCCTCATCGATCCCGCTGGCGCGCCCCAGCGAGGGGTTCATGAGAGCCGTGGCGGCGGCGATCGCCCCCACGATGGTCAAGGAAAGGCCCGCTCGGGGGCCGAGTGAGTCGATGACGAAGCCCGCGAGACCCGATCCGAGGGCGAAGCCTGCGGCCAGGCCGGAGTTGGTCCACGTCAGGCCCTCGGTGAGATGACGCCTGGGTACCAATCGGCTCGCCAGAGTGAAGATGCCGATCAAGGCCGGGGCCACGCTGAAGCCGGTCAGTGCGACGACGGTGATCAGGGCCACGTTGTTCGTCACCAACGGCAGGAAAATCGTCACGACCAAGAGCGTGAGAGCGGCGACCCGAGGATGCCAGTGCAGCGCCCCGGGCCAGGAGCGAAGACCGTAGAGGATTCCTCCGATCATCGAGGTTGCCGCGAAGGTCGCCAAGACGATGCCGGCGAAGGAACCGGTTTGCTGTTCGGCGGTGAATGCCACCACACCGACATCCACGGTCCCGAAGACGGTTCCTAGCCCGAGTGCCGCGACGACCAACCAGGGAATTCCCGGAAACCGCACCACCGCCCACAACGATGTTGATGTTTGGTTTTCCCGATGTGGTGGTGGGGTCGATGTGCGGGCGGCCGCGAGCCATAGTGAGCCGACCAGGACGAAGGATGCCGCAAGGAACAGGGGCGCTCCGAATCCGACCGCGAACGCCACGGCAGTGGTGATGATCGGACCCAACGTGAAAACAGCTTCGTCGAGGATGCTCTCCCAGGCGAAACCTACGCGGGTCATGGAAGGGTCGCTGGACACGTACGTCCAGCGTGCGCGCACGTAGGAGCCGATTGCCGGCATGGTCGCCCCCGCGGCCACGATGAGCACCACCTGGACGGCGCGCGATAAGTCTGCAAGCACCGATGCGGTGAAGGCGACGAGCGTGGCGGAATGCGCGATCGCCAGGACTCGAAGAACCGACGTTTGGCCGATCCGATCGGCCACACGGCTGGTGAAGATGCTGACCAGACCGGCGGTAACCGCCAGCAAGGCACTCAAGGCGCCGGCGTACGCGTAGGACCCGGTCTTGTTGGATACCAAGAGCACGATTGCGAGAGCGTTCATGGCCACCGGAAGGCGGCCAAGGAGTCCTGCCGCGGTGAAATTCAGTACTCCGGGGCGCGTCAGCGCGTACCGGTATCCGTAAGGGGAGTCGGTGCGCATAGCTCGGCAGGCTAGCGTGTGGAGGGAACGCGGTGGTCGGGCCGAAGGGCTGAATCCGCTGCGCCAACTTGAGCTGAGGGTGGATATGGATCCGTTGAACGACCGAATCGTCCAACCGCTCGCCGAGGTCCTATCCCGACATCCACTTACCGACCTGGCATGGCGCGCTGCGAGTGAAGCCGCTGCCTTCTTGCACACCCAACGGCCTGATGACTTGGACTTCGAAACCAAGTCGACGCCGACGGATGTCGTCACATCGATGGATAAGGCGGCCGAGCACCTGCTACACGAGAGACTTCTGGGGGAGCGACCCGGTGACGGTCTGCTCGGCGAGGAAGGCAGCAATCGACCAAGTCAAACGGGCATTCGTTGGGTCGTCGATCCTCTCGATGGCACCGTGAACTACCTGTACCGAATGCCGCACTGGGGGGTATCGGTAGCCGCTGAGGATGACGAGATTGGGCAGGCGGTCGTGGGGGTGATCATCACCCCCGAGTCGGGAGAGGGATTCGTGGGCATCCGGGGGTCGGGTGCGTGGCGGGTCGTGGGTGATGTCGCCGAACCACTTCACGTACGGGAGTGCACACGATTGGATCAGGCCATGCTGGTCACGGGCTTTTCGTATTCGCCCGAACGCCGACTCAGGCAAGCCGAGGTGCTGTGCTCCGTCATCACCTCGGTGCGCGATATCCGACGCACCGGCTGCGCGGTCGTGGACTTCGCCTGGCTGGCGCAGGGTCGAACCGACGCCTATTTCGAACGCGGTCTGAATCCGTGGGACATGGCGGCTGGACTCTTGCTCGCTCGCGAGGCCGGCGCCGTCGTGAGCGATCTTGGCGAGGATGCGCAGTCCGGGACGTTCATGGCGGCGGTTCCTGGCATCGCACGCGAACTGGAGGAGCTGCTCGTCGGAGCGGGGAGAAGTCTCACGCTCGATTGACCTGGCGGATCCCTTCGACGCGACGCCGGTCCCCATCAGTCCAAACGGCGTAGATCCTGCGCATACCAGTGAGCGTTGCGGACGTACACCTGCACGGATGCATCGAAGTCGCCATCGGCTACCGCACCCTCAGTGACCTTCGCCGGAACGCCCAACGCCCGTGCACGAGCCGGAACGATCGTGCCCGGAGACACAACGGCACCGGCGCCCACCAGCGAATGCGGACCCACCTCCACTCGATGCAACACAACCGAGCCCGATCCGATGAGCGAATCATCGTGGACGGTGCAGCCCTCGAGGTGCGCGTTATGTCCCACCACGCATCGATCGCCCACGATGGTGTCGAGGTCCGCGGTGCAGTGGATGACGGTTCCGTCCTGGATCGACGTTTGCGCACCGACGACGATGCGCCCATGGTCACCTCGCAGTACCGCCGTTGGCCAGATGGAGGACTCCGGGCCAACCTGAACATCTCCGATGATCACGGCATCGGGGTGGACGAAAGCACGGGGATCGATGTTTGGGGTCTTGTCGCCGAGCGCGTAGAGGGGCATGGCCTCATTCTGCTGTTCGCGCCGCCGCCTGCTTACGCCGGTGGCGAACGGCGGAGTGGCGCCGCACGCCCCCGGGGGGCGTGCCGGATATTCATGGGGCACAATCTGCGCGCAAGACCAGCCACGAGGGAGGGCACAGGGCCATGGCCACCGACTACGACGCGCCTCGCAAGACCGACGAGGAACTCGCCGAGGACAGCCTCGAAGAGTTGAAGGCGCGGCGCGCGGAGAAGACTGCTTCGGCGGTCGACGTCGACGAAGCCGAACTAGCTGAGAACCTCGAACTACCGGGGGCTGATCTGTCCGACGAGAACTTGACGGTCCGGGTGGTTCCCAAGAAGGCGGACGAATTCACCTGTATGTCGTGCTTCCTGGTGCACCATCGCAGTCAACTCGACCACGAAGGAAAGAACGGCCCCATCTGCAAGGACTGCGCCTGACCTTCAGGACTGGATCCGATCAACCCTGACCGAAGTACCGGTCCGCACTCCGCAGGATGAGCGCCTCCACGACCGCCACCGTTGCACCCGAAATCGCCGCCCACGCGAGGACGCTCGCCAAAGACACGTCGAGATCTTTGTTGGACGGTGCATTTCGTCCGGTGATGGATCGATAAGCCGAGCCGAGCATCTTGCGCGCGGCATAGGTCGCACCGAAGGCTAGGACTGGAGCCACGATTGCAGCGATCGGGGAGGGGGCTTGTGCTTCGCTCGAAACCGGCGTTACGTCTTTGCTCATGGCCCCACTGTGGCGTATGCGGCATCCGCAGCGGTCATGTGGGTGGCCAACCCTCAGCGGGCGTGGGGCGTCTATGCCGGTTCGCAGAGCTCGAGTGCCGCGGTCAGCCGGTCTGGATGCCGAGTGGCGATCAGCCAGGCCGAATGAGGGTCGCTTGGGTCATCGAGGGGCAGCAGAACGCCAGCACGGGCGAACCACGCAGGTACCACCTGGAAAACGCGATCACCGGCGTCGGGCGAATGACCTCGACGGATGCTGGTGAGTTCAGGGCCCGCAACGGTCCTGGGCTGGCGCCACGCACCGCTCGGCAACTGCGCCGCGCCACAAGCCACAGCGTTTTCGGTCACGGATATCGCAGGGGATGAGCGGACCAAGGCAACAATCGCGATCGGTCCCAGAACGCTGGCGACAAGTACGCCGACCCCGGCGCCCAGCGCTGCACCATAGGCGATCGCGATCATCGCGACCACGCTCGCCACGACAATCCACCAGGAGAAGCCCGGTATCACTCGCTCGCGGTAACGAACTCTCACGTCGTCAGTGTGGCAGAGACGATCATCCACGTTGATCGTGCTTCAGTTCGCCATCACTTCCGCCTGGATAGGGTCGACGCGTGCCTGGAGAACAACCCGTTCGCGTGCTGGTGAAGCGACTGGACGCGGGGATCGCGCTACCCGAGAGGGGGAGTCCGGGCGATGCCGGCTGGGATCTTCGATCGGCCGTGGACGTTGAACTGCCCCCGGGGCAGCGAGCGTTGATTCCGACCGGTATTGCCATCGCGCTGCCTCCCGGCTTCGTCGGGTTGATCCATCCGCGCAGTGGTCTCGCCCGCACCTCGGGATTCACGCTGGTGAACGCACCCGGAACGGTCGATGCCGGGTACCGAGGGGAGATAGCGGTCATCGGACTCAACACCGATCGCGAGGAGACCGTTTCCATCCGGCGCGGTGATCGCATCGCCCAGTTGCTCGTGCAGGAGTTTCGCGCGATCAGTTGGGCTGAGGTCCAGGAGCTACCCGGTTCCCGGCGCGGGGTTGGAGGCTTCGGTTCGACGGGGGCCGGGTAGCAGGTAGCGTGGTCCTTCGCGAACCGAGGAGATTCAGTGGGATTGTTCGGCCGACGGAGCAAAGGCGACCCCGAGGGGGAGAGCCTCACTGCCGAATCGCAAGTTGCGGACACGGATACACCTGCGGGCCAAGTGCCCGCCGCTAGTGACGAAACGGAGTCTGCGGGGGCGGCTCCCGTTGAGATCGTGCGAACAGAGGGTCCTTGGGACGCTGGTGATCGGTATCCGGAGGCGCCGCGGGTGGATCTGGGTGCGCTTCTAGTGCCGCAGTCTGGCGACTACCGAATTCAAGTGCAGGCGGATCAGGCATCCGGTTCGGTGAGTCAAGTCACGTTGGTGACCGATACCTCCGCTGTTCAATTGCAGCCGTATGCCGCGCCTCGCACTGGTGGCATGTGGGATGAGGTTCGCGGGCAGATCTCTTCGCAGATCAACAGAGGCGGTGGACTCGTCGAAGTAACGGACGGACCCTTCGGCCAGGAGTTGCGCGCACAAGTGCAGGGACAAGACGGCAAGCCGCAGCCGGCGCGTTTCTGCGGAGTGGATGGACCCCGATGGTTCGTGCGAATGGTGTTCCTCGGCCAAGCCGCTCGCGACCCGCAGGCCGCGGCGGTGATGGAAACTGCGGTTCGAGGCATCGTGGTGGTCCGCGGTGATCAGGCCATGCCGATGGGCAACGCATTACCGATGCGCATTCCCGCAGAGGCCACGGGGCAAGGGGCCGGTCCGGCCGAGGAGGTACAACCCACGAGCCCGGCCCGACCCACGATCAGCCTCCCGCCGCGAGGCCCGGAAATAACCGAAACCCGGTAATGACTTCCTGGCCGCGATCGAAGGGTTATCCGACGTGAATGTGATGGGCAGGACTCTTCGTAGGCTGACCGAAAGTGCGCAAGAGCGTCTCCTGCGCGAATCAGCCGAGGAGCACGAGCGACGTCATCCCGGACAGGCCGTTCTCGCAATTCAGACCTGCACACCCGGGGAGCAGGTCACGGTGAGTGGCACCATCCGCAAACTCGACGTGCGGCCCGAAGGGCAAGCTCCCGCGCTGGAAGTGGAACTCGACGACGGCACTGGGCATGTGTTCGTGGTCTGGTTGGGCAGACGGCGGATTCCTGGTTTGTTTGAAGGCCGCAGCCTGGTTGTACATGGCCGGCTGAACTGCGTCACCGAACACCCCACGATCTACAACCCGCGCTATGAATTGCTACCGAGTTAGCGCATGGACGATCAACCCCGCGAAACACCTGACGAATCCGTGAGTCGATCCCCTGACGAGTCGGCCGTTGATCGAACGGAAGGGGCCGAGCCGACAACATCGTCGGATGAGGATCTGCGAGCCGAGCGTTTGATCCTCGAGCGGGCGATCGGTGGCTGGCGCGGGATGCTGGACAGTGGCTTGCCCACGGTCGTGTTCATCTCCGTGTACGTGATCGCTTCACGAGAACTCAGGCCGGCGCTCATCGCCGCAATCGCTGTCGGCGTCTTGCTCGCTGGATATCGGCTCGTTCGCAAGCAGAAGCTTCAGCAGGTGCTGACCGGTTTCCTAGGTCTGGCGATCGCTGCCGGCTTTTCTGCATTCACCGGACAGGCCGAGAACTTCTTCCTGCCGGGTCTCATCACGAACATCGCCTACGGCACGGCGTTCCTCATCTCCATCCTGGTTCGGTGGCCGCTCCTAGGCGTGGCGATGGGCTATCTCACCGGTGAGGGCACCGCCTGGCGTCGTGACGTGCGATTGATGCGTACCTACGCAGCCGCTTCGTGGATCTGGGTGGGGGTCTTCTTCGGTCGCCTCATCGTCCAAGGGCCCCTGTACTTGAGTGAATCGGTGGAACTACTCGGGATCGCTCGAGTGGTGATGGGCTGGCCGTTGTTCTTGGCTGGTGCCTACGTGACCTACCGCGTCCTGGCCCCGGTGTACCGGGCCAAACGAGCCGCCGAAGGTGCGTGAGTGGCGCCCTAGTCGCTGGACGGCGAACGCATCAAGGACTGCAGTTCCGGCTCTCGATCGGGCGTGGCAACGAACAAGAGCTCATCGCCAGGCTCCAAGACGTCGTCGGCCGTAGGGGGCTTGACATGCGATCCACGCACGAGCGCTACGGGTGCGGTATCCGAAGGCCACGCGATGGAACCGATGCTTCGGCCGACCACAGCAGAATCATGTGGCAGGGTCATTTCAACGAGCTCGGCTGCGCCCTGACGGAACGTGAAGAGGCGGACGAGATCACCCACACTCACGGCCTCCTCGACGAGCGCTACAAGCATTCGCGGAGTCGACACCGCTACATCGACCCCCCACGCCTCATCGAACATCCACTCGTTCTTCGGATGATTCACACGTGCCACCACCCGCGGCACGCCGAACTCGGTCTTGGCCAGCAGGGAAACAACCAAGTTCACCTTGTCGTCGCCCGTGGCGGCAACGACCACCTGACACTCGGCCAACCGGGCCTGTTCTAGGGCACTGACCTCACATGCGTCGGCAAGCAACGTCTCGGCTCCTGGCACCGCACCCGGGCGCGCGAGCTCGGCATCCTTATCGATGAGCAGGATCTCGTGCTTGTTCTCGATGAGCTCCCGAGCGATGGCGCGCCCGACTTTCCCGGCACCGGCGATGGCTACTCGCATCAGTTCCTCACCGGACCCTTTTCGCAAATACGCTCCACGTCATCGCGTCGTTCCGGATCGAACAGCAAATGCACCAAATCGCCATCTTGGATCACTGTCTTGTCGTCGGTGAACATCGCCGATCCATAACGGGTGATGAAGGCCAACCGGGACTGGGTCTCCTGCGCTAGTTGCTGTGCTCGGTGACCGATCCATTCCTGTCCGACGTGAACTTCAGCCAAGGACACCGTTCCCGTGGGATCGGTGTATTGGGTGTCGGCGCCCAGGGGCAGAAGCGCGCGCATTATCTGGGTGGAAGTCCAGGTGACCGTGGCAACAGTGGGGATCCCGAGTCGCTGGTAGACCTCGGCGCGACGCGGGTCGTATATCCGAGCCACGACGTGCTCCACGCCGTACGTCTCGCGCGCCACGCGAGCCGCGAGGATGTTCGTATTGTCGCCACTGCTCACGGCCGCGAAGGCATGGGCCCGCTCGATGCCCGCGTTCTCCAGCGTCTGGCGATCGAAGCCGATGCCCTTGACGGTGAGGCCGCCGAAGTCCGCCCCCAACTTGCGGAAGGACTTCGCATCCTGATCCACCACCGCGACGGAGTGTCCTTGCGCATCGAGGTCGTCGGCGAGGAGCGAACCCACACGCCCGCATCCCAGGATCACAATGTGCACCCCGCAACGCTACACGCGGTTCGATAACCGGAACCTGCCCATATCCTGGCCCGGTGTCGGCGACCCCTTCCACCTCGCCGACCATCGACGGCCTCCCTATCGAAGTGGGAGACGAACGCGAGGTCCTTGTCGGCAAGGTGGCCCACGGGGGCCATTGCGTGGCTCGGCTCGGGGATGTCGTGGTGTTCGTTCGCCATGCACTGCCGGGGGAGAGGGTGCGAATTCGCATCACCGAGGTGCGTCCACGATTCCTGCGAGCAGATGCAGTGGAGGTTGTGCACCCCCATCCGGAGCGCCGACCAGCCTTGTGTCCCGTTGCCGGAGAGTGCGGCGGATGCGACTTCCAGCATGCGCCCGAGTCGCTCCAGCGCTCGTTGAAGCTGGACGTTCTCCGCGAGGCGCTCGTCCATCACGGCGCCTTAAGCGCTGTGCGCGTTGAAGCGTTACTCGTCGAGGGTGTGATGGACTTCGGGCTGTCGACGGGCTGGCGAACGCGGATGCACTACACAACCACGTCTGTGGCGCCCGGTACGTACACGGTGGCTTTGCATCGGCATCGAGGTGAGGAATTAATCGACGTCCGTGGTTGCGTCATCGCCGACCCCATTGGTCATCGGCGTGCCGTCGAAATCGCGGCCGAGCTTCCGGTGGGCAGCGACGTGTACATGGCAACCGGGATCGATGGCGCTGTCGTGTCTTCGGGTAGGGATACCGGCGCAGTGTCACGTCACGAGCTCGCCGTGGCGGGAAGTCCGATCACCTTCACGACTCCGGTGGAAGGCTTTTGGCAAGTGCATCCCGACCTCGTTCAGGCGTTGGCCGACACGGTGCTGGAGTGGGGCGATCCGCAGCCAGGGGAGACGTGGTGGGACCTCTACTCCGGGGTCGGACCTATCGCCGCCGTGCTCGGTAGCCGCGTCGGAAGCACTGGCCGGGTGCACGCAGTTGAATCGTCGAAACACGCAGTCGCGCACGGCCGAAGGGCACTCGACGACATGAGGTGGGTGAGTTTCCACCAAGTCGATGCGCGCGCGTGGGTGGCTCGACCGAATAGACCTCGGCCCACGGGTGTGGTCATCGATCCTCCTCGCTCGGGTGCAGGCGCGAAGGTATTGACAGCCGTAGCCCAGGCGGCCCCGCGGACGCTGATCATCGTGGCGTGCGATCCGGTGGCTCTGGCACGCGACGTGGGGCTCCTGGCCGAACGTGGTTATCAGGTTCAGGCGCTCCGCGTGTGGGATGCCTTCCCTCAGACCCACCATATGGAGACCATCGCGTTGTTCCGACCGGTTGATCGGATATCTTGACGTCAAGATACTTTCCTGGAGGCGACATGAGTGTGGACAGTTTCAAGGCTCGCGGCGAACTCCAGGTGAGTACGCCCGGGGCACATGCCACGCCGCACACCTACGAGATCTTCCGCATCTCCCAGGTGCCCGGAAGTGCCGATCTGCCGTTCACCCACAAGGTGCTCTTGGAGAACCTGCTGCGCACCGAGGACGGAGCGAACGTCACATCCGAGGCGATCCGCGCACTTGCGTCGTGGGACCCGGCCGCGGAGCCTGCAACCGAGATCCAGTTCACCCCGGCACGTGTGGTCATGCAGGACTTCACCGGGGTTCCGGTCGTGGTCGATCTGGCGACCATGCGCGAGGCGGTTCGTGATCTGGGCGGAGATCCGTCCAAGATCGAGCCACTCGCGCCAGCCGAGTTGGTCATCGACCACTCGGTCATCGCGGACTTCTTCGGCACCCTGGATGCCGAGGAGCGCAACGTGGAACTCGAGTATCAGCGCAACCGCGAGCGCTACCAATTCCTGCGCTGGGGTCAAAGCGCCTTCGACGAGTTCAAGGTCGTGCCCCCGGGAACCGGGATCGTGCATCAGGTGAATATCGAGTCCCTGGCCCGCGTGATCATGGCCCGTAAGGGCCAGGCTTACCCGGACACCGTGGTGGGGACCGATTCCCACACCACGATGGTGAATGGACTCGGCGTGCTCGGCTGGGGCGTGGGTGGTATCGAGGCAGAGGCGGCGATGCTCGGCCAGCCGGTTTCGATGCTCATCCCTCGGGTGGTCGGTTTCAAGTTGACCGGGGAACTTCCACAAGGTGCCACGGCCACCGATCTGGTCTTGACGATCACCGAAATGTTGCGCCTGCACGGCGTCGTGGGCAAGTTCGTGGAGTTCTACGGCGAGGGTGTGACGCGCGTTCCCTTGGCCAACCGCGCCACCATCGGCAACATGAGTCCGGAGTACGGGAGCACGGTTGCGATCTTCCCGATCGACGATGCCACCATCGACTACCTGAGATTGACCGGACGAAGCGAAGAGCAGATCGCCCTGGTGGAGGCCTACGCCAAGGAGCAGGGCCTGTGGCATGACCCCGCACACCAGCCCCGATACTCCGAATACCTCGAGCTCGACTTGTCGACGGTGGTTCCCTCGCTCGCCGGTCCGAAGCGTCCGCAAGATCGCGTTGCGCTATCGGATGCTCAAGCGTCCTTTCAACGCGCGCTTGGCGACTACACCGACCAATCGAGCGCTCGAGCCGACTTCACCATCGCCTCTGAACCTGTGTCCATCGGTCATGGCGCAGTCACCATCGCGGCGATCACGTCGTGCACGAACACCTCGAATCCGTCGGTGATGATCGGCGCCGGCCTGCTGGCGAAGAACGCCGTGGAGCGTGGTCTGACGCGCAAGCCCTGGGTGAAGACCACGCTGGCACCCGGATCGAAGGTAGTCACCGACTACTACGAGAAGAGCGGTTTGCTTCCGTATCTGGAGAAGCTCGGGTTCGACATCGTCGGTTACGGCTGCACAACCTGCATCGGAAACTCCGGTCCATTGATTCCCGAGGTGAGTGCCGCAGTGAACGAGCGGGATCTCGCAGTCGTTTCGGTGCTGAGCGGAAACAGGAACTTCGAGGGGCGCATCAATCCCGATGTGAAAATGAACTACCTCGCTTCGCCACCCCTCGTGGTCGCGTACGCGATCGCCGGCACGATGGACATAGATCTCCTGAACGAACCTTTGGGTTCGGATCCCTCCGGTGCGCCGGTCTTCCTCGCCGATATCTGGCCGAGCATGGCCGACGTGCAATCGGTTGTCGATTCCTCGATCGACGCCGACATGTTCACCACCCGGTACCGCGACGTGTTCGCCGGGGATGATCGATGGCGTTCGCTTCCCACGCCAGAAGGGGACATTTTCGAGTGGGATTCGGCGAGCACATACGTTCGCAAGCCACCGTACTTCGACGGCATGGGCCGCGAGCCTCAACCGGTATCGGACATCGAGGGTGCTCGGGTCCTGGTATTGCTCGGTGACTCGGTGACCACCGATCACATTTCGCCTGCAGGGTCCATCAAGGCCGACAGTCCGGCGGGCAAGTACCTGACCGAACACGGCGTTGAGCGCAAAGACTTCAACTCTTACGGCTCACGCCGGGGCAATCACGAGGTCATGATCCGCGGTACCTTCGCCAACATCCGGTTGCGCAACTTGATGCTGGAAGGCGTCGAGGGCGGCTTCACCGTCGACTTCACCCAAGGGGAGGACGTCGTCGTACCGATCTTCGATGCGGCTGCGTCCTACGCCGAACACGGCATCCCACTCGTCGTAATCGCCGGTAAGGAATACGGATCGGGTTCGAGTCGGGACTGGGCCGCCAAGGGAACCGCGCTACTGGGTGTGAAGGCGGTCATCGCCGAGTCCTACGAGCGAATCCACCGATCGAACCTGATCGGCATGGGTGTGCTGCCCCTGCAGTTCCCCGAGGGCGTCAACGCTTCGAGTCTGGGCCTGGAGGGCGACGAGACCTTCACCGTTCGGGGCGTTGAAGCCATGAACACGGGCGACGTGCCACGTCAGGTGAGTGTCGAGGCCTTCGGGCCAGGGGGTCGGGTAGTCGAGTTCACCGCCACGGTACGTATCGACACACCCGGCGAGGCCGACTATTACCGAAACGGCGGGATCCTGCCGTACGTACTGCGCTCCCTCCTTTAACCCCCCCCCCAGCCCCGATGCGGCGTCACTTGTCGGGGCGACACGCCGCTTGGGGTCAACAACTGACGCCGCATCGGGGTGGGAATCGAGGCCGATGCCGATCGCGCCTTCGGGTGCCGAGGGGCACCCACCGACGTAGACTCAGTGGGCCATGAGCGAAACACCCCTGGTGGACCAGATCCGCAGCCCCCACGATCTTCGTGCGCTCGAAGTCGAGCAACTGCCCGAGCTCGCCAGTCAAATCCGTACTTTCCTGGTCGAGAAGGTCGCGGCCACCGGCGGACATCTCGGTCCGAACCTGGGCGTGGTCGAGCTGACCATCGCTCTGCACCGGGTGTTCCGGTCACCGGACGACGCCATCCTCTGGGACACCGGCCATCAGGCTTACGTCCACAAGATGCTTACCGGACGCAGCCCGCATTTCGAGACTCTGCGGAAGGCCGATGGTCTGTCGGGCTACCCCAGTCGGGCGGAAAGCGATCACGACATCGTGGAGAACTCCCACGCCTCTACCGCACTGTCCTACGCCGACGGCCTGGCAAAGGCCTGGGAGCGGCGTGGGTTGCTCGGTTCGCGACACGTGGTCGCGGTGATCGGTGATGGTGCGCTCACCGGGGGTATGGCCTGGGAGGCCCTGAACAACATCGCGGCGTCCGATCGTCCGGTCGTGATCGTCGTCAACGACAATGAGCGCTCCTACTCACCAACCATCGGTGGGCTCGCACATCACCTCGCCACGCTGCGTACCACCCGCGGGTATGAGCGTTTCATGCAGTGGGGCAAGGGAGTTCTTCAGCGCACGCCGGTTGTGGGCCCACCCATTTACGACGCACTGCACGGAATGAAGAAGGGGCTCAAGGACGTCGTCGCCCCGCAGGGGCTGTTCGAAGACCTCGGGCTGAAGTACATCGGTCCGGTTGATGGTCACGACGAGCAGGAACTCGAATTCGCCCTCACTCGTGCGCGCGACTTCGATCACCCGGTGATCGTCCACGCCATCACCCACAAGGGTCGCGGGTATGCGCCGGCGGAGAACGACGAAGCCGACCGCTTCCACGGCGTGGGAATCATCGATCCCGACACCGGGCAGCCCCTCACCGAAGCCGGTCCCACCTGGACGTCCGTGTTCTCCGATGAGATGGTCCGTATCGGCCATGATCAGCGGTCGGTCGTGGCCATCACCGCCGCGATGCTCGGCCCTACCGGGCTGGTGCAGTTCTCGGCTAGCTACCCGGACCGCACCTACGACGTCGGCATCGCCGAGCAGCATGCGATCACCAGTGCCGCTGGCCTGGCCTATGGGGGATTGCACCCGGTCGTTGCGATCTATGCCACCTTCTTGAACAGAGCCTTCGACCAGGTCCTGATGGACTGCGCCCTGCATAAGGCTGGGGTGACGATCGTGCTCGACCGTGCAGGCGTGACCGGCGACGACGGTGCTAGCCACAACGGTATGTGGGATATGGCAATGCTCAGTGTGGTTCCTGGACTGCGCCTTGCCGCACCCCGCGACGCCGCAACGTTGCGTCAGGAGTTGCGCGAGGCGATTGCCGTGGACGATGGTCCAACCGTTGTCCGCTTCCCCAAGGGTGGTCTGGGGCCGGACATCCCGGCAGTTCGGGCTCTGGACGGCATCGACGTGCTCAGCGAATCTGGTGACGGTCAGGTTGATGTGCTGATCGTGGCCGTCGGTGCATTCGGGGCGATGGGCGTGGACGTTGCCGGTCGACTCACGGCCCAGGGGATCGCCACCCGGGTCGTGGATCCTCGATGGGTGCTTCCGGTGCCTTCGGCGCTCGTCGGACTCGCCGCGACCGCCACGCACGTCGTGGTGCTCGAGGACGGCATCCGCGAGGGTGGCATCGGTTCGGCGGTCACCGGCCTTTTACGGGATGCAGGCCGGTCAACGCCGGTGAAGGTGTTCGGCGTTCCGCGCGAGTTCCTCGATCACGCCAAACGCGGAGAGCTCCTCGAATCGATCGGACTGACCGATCAGCAGGTCTCCCGGTCGATCATCGAATGGGTGGCCGCGGAGCCCGCGTCGTCTCACAACGCTACACAGGAACGGACGCAATCCCCGGTGCCAGGAACCGCTTCCCCGTAACCGATTCGGAGGTTCCGGTCCGGTCGAGGTACGGCGTGAGACCGCCCAGCCAGAACGGCCAGCCGGCTCCGAGGATCATGCACAGGTCGATGTCCTGAGCCTCGGCCACCACGCCTTCGTCGAGCATGCGCCGGGCTTCGTCGGCCAGTGCGGCAAGCGCACGTTCGCGAATTTGTGCTTCATCCAATCTGGTCGAACCACGTTGGTAGACCTCCTCGACCTTCGGGTCGAGGGTCCGCGAACCATCCGAACCCCACTGCCACACGCCTTGGACACCCGCGTCCAACAACCGCTGCAGGTTGGGTGAGAGGTAATAGCGATCCGGGAACACCGAATGCATAGACGCCGATACGTGCGCCGCAACGCCCATACCGACGAGCTGCAGTAGCGCGAACGGACTCATCGGCAGTCCGAGGGGATCCATCGCTCGATCGGCAACCTCGAAATCGGAACCTTCGTCGACCGCTTTGGTGATCTCACCGAGGTAGCGGATGAGCAAGCGATTCACGACGAATGCCGGTGCGTCGGCAACGAGCACACAGGATTTCTTGAGTTCCTTGCCCACCGCGAACGCCGTGGCGATCGAGGCGTCGTCGGTCTTCTCGGCTCGAGCGATCTCCAGCAGCGGCATCACGGCCACCGGATTGAAGAAGTGGAAGCCCACGACTCGCTCGGGGTGCTCGAGATCCGCGGCCATCGCACCCACCGACAACGACGACGTATTGGTCGCCAGGATGCACTCGGCGGAGACAACCGCCTCGATGTCTGCGAAGACCTTCTTCTTCACGGCTAGATCCTCGAACACCGCCTCGAGGATGAAGTCAGCATCGGTGAAGTCAGCAATGTCCACGGTGCCGGTGACCAGCCCCTTGAGGCGCGATGCCTTATCGGCGCTCAGGCGTCCCTTCGCCGCGAGTCCATCTATCTCCGCATGCACGCGAGCCACACCTGCGTCGACGCGTTCTTGATCCAGATCACTCATGACCACAGGGACCTGCATGCGACGCGCGAAGAGCATGGCCAGTTGGCTGGCCATCAAGCCGGCGCCGACGATTCCTACCTTGGTGACCGGGCGCGCGAGTTCCTTGTCCGGCACGCCCACGGGGCGCTTGGCGCGCTTTTGTACCAGATCGAAGGAGTACAGCGAGGCGCGAAGGTCATCTCCCATCACCAGATCGGTGAGTGCGGCATCTTCGGCAGCGAAACCTTCATCGCGGCTGCGCGTCTTAGCGGCCTGCACCAGATCGAGCGCTCGGTAGGGAGCGGGGGTTGCACCGTGAATACGCGCCTCGACCCCAGCGCGGTATGCGTCCACCACCTGATCCCAGGTATCACGATCGACCTGTGGGCGAGGTACCTCGATGCGTCCGGAGATGATGTCGTCGGCCCACGCCAGTGATCGCTCCAGGAAATCGGCGGGCTCGAACACTGCATCCACGATGCCCATCTCGAGTGCTTGCGCCGGGCGCAGCTGCTTGTTCTGATTCATCGAGTTGTTGATGATCACGTCGAGCGCCTTTTGCGGACCGATCAGGTTCGGCAGTAGCCACGCACCGCCCCAGCCGGGGATGAGTCCGAGGAACACCTCGGGAAGCGACAGGCCTGCTGCACTGGAATCAAGTGTCCGGTAGTTGCACTGCAAGGCCAATTCCATGCCGCCGCCCATCGCCGCACCATTGACGAAGGCGAAGGTCGGAACGGACGTCTCGCCGAGCTTGCGGAAGACGTCGTGGCCGAGCTTGGCGAAGGATTCGATAACCGTTGGATCGTTGACCACGCCGATTGCTGAGAGGTCAGCGCCCACGGCGAAGATGAACGGCTTGCCGGTTACGCCGATGCCTACCACGCCGGGCGTAGCGGCTGCTTCGTCGATCGCGGCACCCAGTGAGGTGAGTCCCTGCGGTCCGAAGGTGGACGGACGCGTGTGATCACGACCGTTGTCCACGGTGATCAATGCGAACGTTCCCGAGGAGAGTTCGATCAACCGCAGCTTGGCTTCGGTGACGACTTCGTCGGGGAAGACGGATGCGAAATCGGTTTTCGACATCAGGCGTTCTCCTCGACTCGTTCCCAGATCACGGTGCCACCCATGCCCAAACCGATGCACATCGTGGTTATTCCGTAACGGGCGCTGGGGTTGACCTGGAAGTCGCGCGCCAGGTTATTCATCAAGCGAATGCCGCTCGAGGCGAGGGGGTGTCCGACAGCGATCGCGCCACCCATGGGGTTCACGCGCGGATCGTCGTCGGCGATACCGAAGTGGTCGAGGAACGCGAGCACCTGCACCGCGAACGCCTCATTCACCTCGAACAGGTCGATGTCCTCTATCGTCAGGCCCGCCTTCGCGAGTGCCTTGATGGTGCTCGGGACCGGCCCCACACCCATCACCTCGGGTTCCACTCCGGCGAAGGCGAAGGAGACCATGCGCATCTTCGCCGGTAGTCCCAAATCCCGGGCGACCTCTTCGGAAGCGAGGACCGCACCGGTTGCACCGTCGGTGAGTGCAGATGCATTGCCTGCGGTGACCCTGCCGTGCGGTCGGAAGGGTGTGCGTAGCGTGGCCAGGCCCTCGATCGACGTGCCTGGGCGTGGACCTTCGTCCACCGTCACGAATCCCCAACCGTTCTCGGCATCGCGCACGGCCACCGGAACCAGGTCCGGCTGCAGCAATCCGTTCGCGTAGGCCTTGGCCGTCTTCTCCTGGCTACCGACGGCGAAAGCGTCGGCGCGCTCCTTGGTGAGCGAGGGGAACCGATCGTGCAGGTTCTCGGCCGTCTTGCCCATGAGTAGTGCCTCAGGGTCGACGATCCTCTCAGCGAGGTAGCGGGGGTTGGGGTCGATGCCTTCACCCATGGGGTGACGCGTCATGTGTTCCACGCCTCCGGCGATGGCGATGTCATAGGCCCCGGCCATGATCGCCGAGGACAGCGTGGTCACGGCGGTCATGGCACCTGCACACCAGCGGTCGATCGAGTAACCCGGCACGGTGTTGGGTAGTCCGGCGAGCAACGCCACCGACCGACCGATGTTCATTCCCTGGTCGCCGGTCTGGGTTGCCGCGGCGATCGCGACGTCGTCGACCCGCTCGGGTGGTAACCCCGGGTTGCGGCGCAGAAGTTCGCGGATGACCTTGACCATGAGGTCGTCGGCGCGGGTTTGCGAATACAGGCTGCCTGCCCGCGCGAAGGGGGTGCGCACCCCATCGACGAACACGACCGGCGAAATGCTCTTCATGGGGCTCCCTTGATCGACGCAGCCCCGATGTTACTCGCTAGTAACTTAGGTTTCTAGGTGGCACGGCTATCGATTGCCGCCGCCAGGATCGGCGAGCAGGTCTCGATCTGCCACTCGCGCGCCCCGCCGGCGGCCAGGAAGGCAGCGAGATCGTCCGGCGGCTCCCAGCAGGCCCGGCGCATGAGGTCGGGGGAGAGAAGCAACTCCGGAGCGATACCCCACCGTTCGGCGAGATCGGTGATGCCCTGCCGGGCCGCCTCGAGCCGTGCGGCGGCGGCGGGATCCTTGTCGGTCCATGCGCGTGGGGGAGGCGGACCATCGCTGCGTGGTGCCCGATTGGGCCAGTCCTCCTTGGGCAAGGCGCGTGCGCGCTCCAACGCCGACCACCAATCATTGCGGTAGCGCCCGGCTCCACGGCCATGGAAGCCCTTCACTTCGAGCAGTTCGCGCGCGGACTTGGGCTCGGCTTTCACCGCGGCCACGATCGCGGAGTCGGGCAATATGCGACCAGGTGCCATGTCGATCGTCTGTGCGATCTCGTCGCGCGCCCACCACAATTCACGCGCGATTGCCCACTGCCGCGGGGACTTCAACGCGTGCATCCCCGACAGGCGCCGCCACGGATCCGCGCCGCGCTCCTTGGGCGTGAAGGACAATAGGTGCGTGAACTCCTGTTGGGCGATGTCCCATCGCCCGCGAGCTTGCAGATCCGCGGCCAGGATGTCCCGCAATTCCACCAGCGGCTCCACATCGAGGGCCGCGTAGCGAAGTTGGTCGGCGGTGAGCGGACGTGCCGACCAGTCTGCTGAGCCGTGCCCCTTGGCCAAGTTCTTGCCTAGTTCGCTGGCGACGAGTCCCGCGAGGCTCACCTTCTCGCGGCCGAGCAATCGGGCGGCCACTTCGGTATCGAATAACGACGACGGACGCATCCCCACTTCGGCGAGGCAGGCCAGATCCTGTGTCGCGGCATGCAGGATCCATTCAGAACCTGCGATTGCGTCGTTGAGCAGCGAAAGGTCGTCGAAGACCGTCGGATCGATTAGTGCGACACCCGCACCCTCGCGTCGTACCTGCACAAGGTAGGCGCGTGCTGAGTACTTGTAGCCGGATGCACGCTCTGCGTCGAGGCCGACCGGGCCGGTGCCTGTTGCCACAGCACCGCTATACGCCCGTAGTGCATCGATAGTGGAGATGACGGGTGCGTCGCCGTCGCGCAACTCCAAAGGAGGGAGAATCTCCACGGGTTCGCTGGGGTCCGACTCGTTCGCACCCTCGAATGCCGTGCGCCCGCCTGTCATGAGGTCGTCACGAAGAGCGGATTCGGTGCGCTGCCACATTCGGGATGCCCGCCGGCAGAGGTGGAAGGCCAGCGAGGCGAGCGAGGATGTCGATCCACGCGTGCAGATGCGCGGCCATGGTTTCCGCGACTTCCGGGTGGGACTCGGTGGGTAATGGTGTCCAGGATGCCCGCACTTCCACGAGGCCATCGCCGGGACGATCGGCCATCGTGCCGAAGGACGTGCCAGAGGAGATCGTCACCGTGCCGCCGACCTGGGTGATCGGCAACTCGATCAGCGAATCAGTGACCCAACTCCAGGCCACTTCGTGGATGAACGGGTCGACCAGCATCTCCGGTTCCACATCGCAGCGCGCGAAGACGACCACCCGGAATGTGCCGGACCATTCATCCACCCCATCGGGATCGTGCAAAAGTACGAAGCGACCCGTAGCCGATTCGCTCAACGAAGCCAGTGATGACTCCATGCCCGTTTCCGCGGCATCGGCCACCAGCGTGAGGGCGTGTGGGGCCAGTCGCTGTGGGGCAGGGGCCTGCTCGATCTGAAACTCAGGCCTTATCGATGCGGTCATCAGACGCTCGGCAGCGGTCACGAAAGCCTGGTCGGTTGCCGGAACGCTGTGCACCCTTGCAGGTTAGGCCGGGGGAACCCCGATCGTCCGCGGGCCACGCCGGGCGCGAGCCGATCGCCCGACGCGCATCATGCCGTTTCGAGGCGGACCGCGATGGAATTGATGCAATAGCGCAGGTCCGTGGGCGTTGGGTAGCCCTCACCTTCGAACACGTGGCCCAAGTGGCCGCCGCAGGCGGCACAGCGGACCTCGGTTCGTGGATAGCCCAAGGAAGCGTCCTCCAGGTACACCACCGAGTCGCCAGCCAGGGGTGCATAGAAACTCGGCCATCCGCAGTGGGAGTCGAACTTTGTGTCGCTGCGGAACAATTCGGCGCCACAAGCTCGACAGCTGTACACACCCTCGGTGGTGGTGTCCGTGTACTCACCTACGAACGGCGGTTCGGTACCAGCCTCACGAAGAACGTGGTACTCCTGCTTGCCCAGCAGCGCACGCCACTCGTCCTCGGTTCGCAGCACCGAATACGCAGTGCCATCCGGACGCATCGGACCGTCTGAAGCAGGTGTGGAGTGGCTCACGCCCCCATGTTAGATGCGCCGGGTCCGACGTCTCAGCCGGAACGATGCGCCGGTTCTCGGTCATTCCCCGTGATGATGGCCCGCACTCTCAATCCGGGCCTATCGCGTGACGCGGACGCAGGCGCGAACGTGACTTTGCCGGACGTCGCCTCGAGCAGGACAGCTGTGCCCAATCCCGGTTGACCAGGAGGTTCGACTCTGCCCACGCCGTCGTCTTCTACGTTCACCACGAGCCCTTCGTGGCTCGACTCGATACGAACCCGCACACGCGAGGCATCGCCGTGCCGTACCGAGTTGGCCAGGCATTCCTCCACCACGCGACCGACCGATATCGCAGCCGGCCCGGTAACACCGGCAACTTGCGGTGCGATCTCCGCAGCAACTTCGATCATGCCGTCCCAGGGGGTGATGGTCCTGTAGACGATCTCGCTGATAGTCGCCGTCGTGGGCAATTCCGCGTGCGAGACCGAGCCGATTACCTGCACAGCCCGTTCCATGGCAGCGATAATCCGCTCTGGATCTTCGGACTCGGCGGCGAGTTCGATTGCAGCTGCGCAGGCGATCAAGGAAGTCTGCACGGTGCCGTGCAGGTGGGTAGCGGTTTCTCGGGCGAGCGACGCCAGATGACGTCCCCGCGCCACTTGATTGATGCGTTCGCGCGCGGTGTCAGAACGCAATCGTGTGAGGACTCCCGATCGCGCTCCATTCAAGGTGGCAACGGTGGAAGGTGCGAGCACCGAGATCGTCATGGCCAAGGCTGAGCCCGCCACCTCCGTTCCAACAGCAGCCACGGAACCCTGGTTTTCGCGCAGCGCTACGAATAGGCCGATCATCTGGGCAAGGACGAAGACACCCCAGAACGCGATGGTCCGGGTGCGCCCAGCGCGGACCCGCTGGACCAAGACGAGCATCCCGCCGATGGCGCAGGCCATCACAAGTGCGATGGCGATCCCGGGGACCACCCCGAAAGCGCTCATGCAGGCCCGCAGATATCCGATGACGACGATCACTGCAGTCGGGGCAGCGGAGGCCGCGGGTCTGCGGATGGTGTCGATGACGATCTCGCGGAAGGACGGATTGGGATACGTGACCTCCGTAGCCGACCACAATTCGTGGCTGAGGGGTCGAACCGCGTCATCGGTTGCTTCCCGGAGCCGATGCGCCACCGAGCGCCAGGATGAGTCGAGGCGTATACCCGAGGAGGATTCACGCACGTCGTCCAGTCGGTCGGCCAATTCACCGCGTAGCGGTTCGAGAGTCGCCAAGGCGCTGGAAATGTCGTTGTGAAAGGCGCTGGCCATGGCGGCAGCGACTTCGGTCTCGGCGATGGTCGCCAGCTCAGCCATGACGGCTCTCTCGATGAGTTCACTTCTGATGGTTCGATAGCGATCGCGTGCCTCAAGAATCAAGGACATCGTGAACCCGAACCAGATGCCGATGGCCAGGGTCGCGATTGCGAACGCCGTGGCACCCGCAATGGGTGTTACTGGCAGGACACTTGCACCTGCGAGCAATGTCGCAGCGAAAATGCATCCCACTCCTGTGTGGAAGACGATGGCCTGCCACAGCGGGACGAGTCGTACTCGTTTGTGTCGAAAGACCGTGTAGTTGACCACTAGCGCATAGACGCCTACGAGCCCCGACGCAATGAGCGCGAGTGCCAACCAATACGGGGTTTCAGAGACCGGTGTTGGTTCGGCACCCACCGACCCGCCCGTCGCGCCGACCAAGATCACATGGAGTAGCACGCCGATCACATAGGCCTGCCAGCTGATCACCCATCTGCCTCGGGCACGTTCGGTCGACTGATTCAGCCGCGTCCACACGCCAGTCCACGACGATCCGCCCGAGGTAATCGGCA
>CAYPSE010000003.1:0-13351 GCA_964413305.1 uncultured Rubrivirga sp.
GAAGTCACATAAACCTCAGTTGTCACACGCGCAAGTACTTGCGCAATGTGAAGAAGGCGGCCAGGGAGGCCAGGGCGATGCCGGTGATCAGCAGAATCGGGGCGATCGCCACCACCGCATCCCAGCCCACGAAGGCGGTGAACTGGAACGAGGGTGCCAGGACACCGTCGATCACGAAGCTCTTGACCGCCACCAAACTGACGATGGCCAACACCGCGCCGAGCGCGGCTGCCACCGCAGCTTCGAGGAGGAACGGCAACTGGATGTAGAAGTTCGACGCACCGACGAGTCGCATGATCCCGGTCTCTCGTCGCCTGCTGAAGGCCGCCACCCGCATGGTGTTGACGATCAGCAGGACGGTCACCACGAGCATGATCACAGCGATGAGCAGGGCAATCGCCTGCAGACCATTGAGTAATCGGAAGAACTGGTCGAGGACTTTGCGTTGGTCGTTGACCTGCTCGATACCCGGGCGTCCGGCGAAGGCAGATGCAACGACGTCGTATTGCGTCGGATCGGCCAGTTTGACGCGAAAAGACTCCGGCAGCGCCTCCTCAGTGACGTTCTCGACGATCGGAGAGTTCGCGAACTGCTCTTGGAATCGCTCGAACGCTTCAGTCTTGGACTCGTAGTACACCTCTTCGACGAGCGGGCGTAGCGACTCGAGGTCGGCGCGGATCTGGTCCCGTTGGGCATCGGTGACCGCCCCGCTCGCACAGGACGGCGCATCGCTGCCGCGCGAACACAGGAAGATCGACACTTCGACCTTGTCGTACCAGAAGTCCTGCATCGTGGTGACCTGAGCACGCACCAGGAGACTGACCCCGAAGAGGGCGAGGGACACCGCCACGGTGATGATCACCGCGAAGGTCATCGTGAGGTTTCGACGCAGCCCCGCGCCCACTTCACTGGTAACGAATGAGGCGCGCATCAGCGGGCGTATCCGTAGACGCCGCGCGACTGATCCCGCACCACGTGGCCGGTCTCCAACTCGATAACTCGACGACGCATCTGATCGACGATCTGTGCGTCGTGCGTGGACATGATGACGGTCGTGCCCAACCGGTTGATCCGATCGAGCAACTTCATGATGCCGATCGATGTATTGGGATCGAGATTTCCGGTGGGTTCGTCGGCTATCAGGAGCATGGGCCGGTTGACGAACGCTCGCGCGATAGCCACGCGCTGCTGCTCGCCACCGGATAACTCGTCGGGACGACGCTCCATCTTGTCCTCGAGGCCCACGACCTCCAAGACCTCGGGAACCACCTTCTTTATGTGCGAGCGGGGCTTGCCGATCACCTCGAGGGCGAAAGCGACGTTCTCGAACACGCTCTTGTTGGGCAGCAGTCGGAAGTCCTGGAAGACCGTGCCGATTTGACGACGAAGGGTTGGGATCTTCCAGTTGGACAGCCGGTTCAGATCCTTACCCAGAACCCAGACAGTGCCGGAGTTGGGGCGCTCCTCCCGAAGGACCAGCCGCAGGAAGGTCGACTTGCCCGAACCCGATGGCCCAACCAGGAAGACGAATTCACCCTTCTCGATTTCGAGGGAAACGTCGTCCAGGGCCGGCCGATTCTGGCTCGGGTAGGTCTTGCTCACATGGTCGAAAAGGATCACATCTGCCTCGCGGTCGGGGGAGTCATTGGCAGTCTAAGCACAGCCACGCTCGAGTTGGATCAGGACGCGGCCGCCTGCTGCCGGCGCCACCTGATTCCTGAGGCGATGAATGCGTCGATCTCTCCATCGAGGACCGCTTGGGTATTGCCCGTCTCTTCCTCGGTCCGCAGATCCTTGACCATCTGATACGGATGGAGCACGTACGAGCGCATTTGATTGCCCCACGAACCGGATGAATCACCCTTGAGGGCATCGATCTTGGCTCGCTCTTCTTGCCGACGGCGCTCCAGCAACTTCGCCTGAAGGATGCCCATGGCAGTGGCCTTGTTCTGCAATTGAGAACGTTCGTTCTGACAGGAGACAACGATGCCCGATGGGATGTGGGTTATGCGCACCGCGGAGTCGGTCGTATTGACGCCCTGCCCTCCCGGTCCACTCGATCGGTACACATCGATGCGCAGATCGTCGTCGGGGATGTCCATGCTCTCGGTCTGCTCGACGACAGGAATCACTTCCACACCCGCGAAGGATGTCTGACGGCGCCCTTGGTTATCGAACGGGGAAATGCGCACCAGTCGGTGCGTGCCCTGCTCGACGGACAACGTCCCATAAGCGAACGGGGCCTTCACCGCGAAAGTAGTGGATTTGATTCCCGCTTCCTCTGCATAGGAAGTGTCGTAGACGTCTGTCGGCCAGCCGTGCCGTTCGCAGTAGCGCAGGTACATCCGCATGAGCATCTCGGCCCAGTCGGCGGCATCGACGCCTCCCGCCTCCGCGCGGATGGTGACCAAGGCCTCACGTTCGTCGTATTCCCCCGACAACAGGGTGCGTACTTCGAGATCGGAGACGTCCCGTTCCAGAACGTCGAGTTCGCTGACCGCTTCGGCGAGTGCAGACTCATCGTTCTCGGCCTCGGCGAGTTCGAAGAGAACCGGGAGATCGTCGACTCGAGCCTTCAGCGCACCCATGCGGCGCATCTCACCTTGTAGGAAGGACAGGCGTGAGGTGACCCGTTGAGCGTTCGCCTGGTCGTTCCACAGGTCCGGTTCGGATGCCTGTCGCTCCAGTTCGGCGATCTCGGCCTCGATGGATGCCGGGTCGAAGACCTTTTCCAGGTTCGCCATGGTCGTCTGAACGGCGCTTACCCGGTCGTCTATCTCCACTGTGGCCACGAGGGGAAAGGTTACGGCTCGCTTGGTCGCGTCATCCCACGTAGTCCAATCGGGCCGCCGCCTTGACCGACATGGATGCATCGATGGGCCAGAACGCGGTCCGGACGGGTACCCGAAGAACGGTCTCGACCGTCGTATCCGACGCAGAGATCGACACGATTTCCAAACTTCGGATCTCCTCGGAGTTTTGGGAATTCTGCAAGTGCTCGAGCGTGCGGGTACGCGCGGCCTGCGGCACGAGCCTGGTGGCCGTGGTGGCTCCGTGGGTGTAGTAGCTGTCCATATCGATCGCCTGGACACCTGCCAGGACGGCGGAGTCGGCTCTCGCCTGAACGGCCGCCCGTTGGACGAATACCAAGGAAGCGTCTACCGCAACGGACAACGCCAGCAGCAGTACACCGATAAACCCCAGTCCCAGCACCAGGACGCTGCCCGAGTCACTGCTTCTTGGCGCTTGCGTCATCACGATCTCGCCGTCACACGCCTGCTGGCCGATATGTATCGATGACGAATTCCTCGCTGGCACCGATCGGCACCGTGGCGAACGCCGCAAGGGATCCGGGAAGCCACGGCAACGGCATGTTCCAGTCGACCGATACCCGCAAGGTGCCACCCGGAACCAGACACGACGGACGGCAATCGAAGGACACTGCCTCACCAGGGAGCTCCATTCCCCGATCCGCAAACGCGATGGCGGCGGCCTGCTGCGCGCGCCACTGGCCCGCATGCACCGATGTGTCGCGGACGAATACTCGTCCCGCTTCACGCACCGCGAACTGAGCAGCCGCGTGAGCTGCAAGCACCTGAGCCAGCGCCACCACGATGTAGCCGATGGGTATCAAGATCCCCACTACGATCACGATGAACTCCGGTATCGCACCACCGTGGCTGCAACGCAGACGAGGTTCGATCACGCTCCAGTTCATGCCAGTCCCTGGGAACGAAAGCCAGGTACCAGCTCATTCGTCGACTCGATTACCGCGCGTCCCGTGACTGTCATCTCGATGGGACCCAACAAGCCGATGAGTGGCATATCGAGCGTTACATCAACCGCAGCCACGGGCACTGGCCCCGCGCGATCGACCCGCACTACGGTGTCGTGGATCGCAGCACCTGCGATAGACATGCTCAAGATGGCCAACGTCCGTTCTTCGCCCGCCGCCTCATCACTCATCGCCGCCAACCGAGCCCCCTCCGCTGCAGCGCCGATGGCGACACTTCGCACGTGCAGCAGCAACGTGAGTTGCAGGACGGCGAGTGCGACGAGCAACAACAGCGGAGTCACGAGGGCGAACTCGACGGGTGCGGTGCCCTCGTCCGACCGGAGTCGACCGAGGACCGAGATCACGATTGGGAGACCGAGGAGATCGCCCGATTAAGCACCTGAGTCAATTGATCATCCGCGATGAGCCAGATCGCAGTGACCAAGCCTGCGGTCATGACAGTGACGAGAACCCATCCGGGGACATCACCTCGGTCGCTCGACAGTGATTCGATCCAGGAGGTCACTCGGATGTGGAGGTGACGGGAGATATTCATCTAATTTTCCTTTCCTTTCGCTAGGTGATTCATGACGTGAGGGTCTGCAATCCACGCAAACCCGGAAACAGCGCAATGGCAACAACAGTGGGCAAGATCAAGAAGACGACGGGCATCAGCATGATCACGTCTTTGCGTCCCGCTTGTTCCATCAATGACTGCTGCTGCGTGGCCCTCGCATCGCTGGCCTGGGCTCGAACGACGCTAACGAGCGGAGTTCCGCGCTCCAAGGAAATGAGCAGGCCATCGACGAAACGCTCAACCGAGGGAACGCCCATTCGATCTGAGGCGGCTCGCAGCGAAACCTCCATGGGGATTCCGGTTGCGACTTCGGACACCACCACGCGCAATTCGTCCGACAGTTCACCGATCACCATGGAACACACCCGATGAAGGGCAGGGACGATGGGCTCCCCAGCAGCTACGGCGAATGCCAGGAGTTCCGCAACATCGGGCAACTGCTGATCAATGCGACTGCGTCGCCTCTTGGCCTGACTTGCGATCCTGCGATCGAGAATCAGCAACGCGACAACAGCGCCGATCGCCGGAAGGAGCACCAACGCCATCGGCGTGGCCCCACCCAAAATGGTCCACCAAGCGAGCAGGACGCCGATAGCCAGTCCAGCCCCTCCCCACAGCACTTGATCCACACGCAGTTGAACCAGACCGCCGGTTCGGCCGGCACCGGTCAAACGCTGGACTGAAGCATTCGACGCACTGATCATTCGCGGCTTCACAAGTGCGAAGTAGGTGCTCAAAGGTCCGGAGTCACGATCCGCAAGGGTTCGCGTTCCCCGATACAGACCCACGCGCATGGCCAGATCGGGCGGAGCGGTAGCGCGCCAGCGGGTCAGGACCAGCAACAGCCCGGACATCGCGGCCAAACCCACGAAGGCACCCATCCACGGGCTGGTCATGCGATCACCCGCTCGGGAACCGGGAGCCGGCCCACTATCCGCATCAACCGATAGGCCACAACCGACACGACGGCGGCACCCGCCAAGACGGCGGTTCCGGTCCACGTCGTGAAAGCAGCCACTGCCTCGGGGCGCGTCGAAAGCAGCGCCAGAGTGAGCCATGGAGCGGCCACCGAGATCCGCGCCGCGTTCACCGTCCACGATTGGCGTGCCGCGATCTCCCCGCGCGTTCTAAGGTCCTCACGCAGCAGTGCACTGAGCGTTCGCAGCACTTGCCCGAGGTCGCTACCACCCACATCCCGGGCGATACGAAGTGACGCGCAAACTCGATCAGCAACGGGATCGGCCAGCACATCCTGCAAGGCGTCCAACGCTTCGGGAAATGAGCCGGTGGCCCGGTACGCCGCATCGAACTCCACAAAGGGCAATCGCAAGGATGCAGGACCACGACGACTGAGATCGGCAACGGCCTCCGGAAGCGCCAAGCCGGCCCGCACCGCGGATGCCAATTGATCGACTGCGTCCGGCCACGCCTGTTGCCGCGCCTTGGACTGCTGAGCGATGCGGCGGCGAAGGAGCACGATCGGCACACTGGCCGCGGCGATGCCGGCAAGGACCGCCACCATCGGTACTGCCGTGATGATCAGGACGGCTGCAGCTACGACCACAGCCGACCCGACACTGGCACCCACCAGTCCGGCACGTGACAGGCGCGGAATACCCGCCGCGTGAATGAGCCCGTCGATTCTGCTCACGCGTCGAGCCCGCGATCGATGGTTCTTGGGTCCACCCGTGAGCGGACCCAACATCAGCAATAAGCCGAGCCCGAAGCCAAGTCCGATCACCGCGCCCATCAGGCGGCCACCGCATCCCACGATCGCTGCTCACGCAACAGTTCCGCCACATCGAACCCATGACGCTGGTAGTTCTCCAATCGCGCCGGAAAACCACGGTCTCGCATCAGGCCGGAGCCGTGGTCGGCGAATATCGCTGCCATCTCAACCGTTCCAGATTCCACACGACCGGTCAGAGCCGCGATCTCGCGCACTCGGCGATTGCCCTGGAGATCGGTTGCCGTGTGGATCACCAGATCCACACTCGAAGCGACAGTGGGCACCACGAAGTCACCCGGGATGTTCTGCCCGGCGAGCAGCGGCAAGGTGCACAGCTTGGTCACTGCTTCGCGAGCGCTATTCGCATGTAGCGTGGACATCGATGGCATGCCGGAATTCATCGCGACCAGGAGGTCGAGCGACTCCGCCTGCCGGACCTCGCCGACGATGAGTCGAGTCGGGCGCATTCGAAGGGCTTCGCGTACCAACCGACGAAGGGGTATCTCCCCGGTGCCCTCCAGGCTGGCGTCCCGCGTTTGCATGGCCACCCAGTCCGGGTGGGCGCATCGCACTTCGAAGACTTCCTCACAACTCACGATGCGTTCACGCGAGGGAACCGATCCGAGCAGAGCGTTCAAGAGCGTTGTTTTTCCCGCCTGGGTAGCTCCTGCCACCACGATGTTGCTACCACTGATGACGGACGCCTCCAAGAATCTGGCGGCGTGATCGGACAGCGTTCCGATTCGTGCAAGATCATGGACACTTCGCGGACGGATCACGAATCTCCTGATATTCACCGCCCAGTGTTCACGCGTCACGTCAGGGATGACAACGTGTAATCGGCTGCCATCAGACAAGGTCGCATCGACGAATGGTTGCGACAGGTCGAGTCGGCGTCCCGACGATCGCAACATGCGTTCGACCACATCGCGAACTTGTGAAGCGGTCAGCACGACCGGCGTCAGCTCGCTCTTGCCTGACCGTGCGACGAAGACACGGCCCGGCTCATTGATCCAGATCTCCTCGACGGAGTCGTCATCGAAGAAGACCTGAAGTGGACCGAACCCACAAATGCTGTGCTGAACGGCTTGACTCACCTCAGCTACGTCGGTTGCCACGGAAGCGTCCCACTGCTCGTGGCCAGCGGCACCGATCACCACCTCGGCACTCAAGCGTTCGATCAGCGACTGGACCTGAACGCCGTCGTGCATCGGATCCAAGCGCAAAGCGCGAACCTCATCGCGGACGCGTGCTTCCACCTGCTCGCACCATCGGGTGATGTGCTCCATCGAGGACCCCTTTCAACCTGCGTCGTCGACGGTAGGCGGAGCCCTCTGCGTGGCGGAAGATGCGATTTCCTCCTGTGGATAACTCCTACTACCTGGTTTCCACCGGGTGGGCGACATGGGGTCCGATGAAGCGATCCCAGGCTGCCTGCACGAACTCCGGATGCTCCATCTGAGCGACATGGCCGCTGTCCGGGAGGACCACGATGTGCGCGTTCGGGAAGTACTTGGTGGCCCGATGCGCCGAGCGCGGATCCACGAGCGGATCCTTCCTCCCGTACACCAGCAAGGTTGGAACGCTAACTCGCTGAGCGAGTTTCCACGGGCGATGCGGACCCGCGTCGAGGTAGGACCGCAGGAGTCCGCGCAGCGATTGAAGGAATGCATCGTGGGCATACGGACGCGAGTCGCGCATCCGCACTTCCTCGATCGCTTCGGCGAACCGATCCTCGGGCATCCGGGAAGGATCCGCGAAGCACCCATCGATCGTGGCCTGAACGCGCTGCTCGGGAGTGGTCGTTTCGACGAACTTCGGAACCAACCGCTCACCCAAGCCGGGAATGGAGATGACGGGTAGGTGAACGTTGCCCTTGGTGGCGTATAGAAGGCTCGGTAACGCAGGGGAGATCAAGGTGAGGCTGCGCGTTAGATCCTGTCGTCGGGCAGCTAGTTGTAGTGCAACGGCACCGCCCATCGAGTTTCCGAACAGATGAACCGGGCCGAGGTCTCGCTCGACGATGAAATCGGCCACTGCCCGCGCATGACCGCGCGGTGTCATATCCCCATCGCGCGGCGGAGGTGATGCGCCGAAACCGTGCAGATCGAGTGCGTAGCAGTCCAATTGGCTGCGCATCCGTCCCATGAAATCGGTCCAATTGAGCGCGGAACCACCCAGCCCGTGCAAGAAGAGGCCGACCGGCGCGCCCTTTCGCTCTGCGGGCGCGTGGCGGTAGGACAGCGTCCTGTTGTTCAACAGCACCTCGTGCCGCTCGAAGGGTCGCTGCGGTCGATTCGAAGAACTCACGCCCGAAGATTACGACGCTGGAAGGCAATCAGTCCCACGGCCGCCACGACGAGAGTCGACGCCACCAAGACGAAGAACGACGTCCAGATGAATCCGGTGGTCAAGGCCGTTGTGGGGTCGTACCAGCGCCACGGCATGAGCGGACGAAGGTCCCCCAGCCAGCTGATCGTCTGACCGAGGCCGTCGATGAGGAAAGTTGCGAAGGCAACGCCCGCTGCAACCGCGATCCCGATCCCCTTGCGGCCTACTGAACTCGAGACCGCCAAGGCGAGGGAGCCGAAGAACATCGCGAGGGCGAACAGTTGGAGTGTCACCGAGGCCAGCGACGCTCCAGGAACGTCCAAACCTGTGGGCCCGGCCAGGAGCACCGTGGGCAACCATGATGCGATGGACACGACGGCGACTCCGAGCACCAGTCCCAGGAACTTCTGGACGTATAGCGACGTGCGGCTGATCGGTTGAGCCAAGAGCAGATCGAGGGTGTGATCCTCCTCTTCACCGGCAAGGGACGAGACTCCACGTCCGATCGCGAACACCAAGAGCAGAGCGGGAAGCAAAGACAGGTACAACTGACTGGCCAGGTATCCAACCGGGCTGGTGATGTCTTCCGGACCCAACAGCGGTCGCAGAGCCTCGGGAATCTGATCCATCACCTGATTCAGCGATGGATCACCGGCAATGCTGGGGTAGAAGGCATCCGACACGGCAACCAGGGCGATCACTCCGATGATCCACCACATGGATGATCGCCAACGAAGCCTCACATCCGAGGCGAGGAACACGAAGGTCGTTTTCATGCGGGCGCCTCATCGGCGTTGGAATCATCCGAATAGAAGTCCAGCAGAACATCGTCGAGGTCTCCCCCGCGCCGATCGATCGAGATCGTTCGGTACTGCGAGGCGGCCTTGATGATCGGATCCACGTCGCCCGAATAGGTGACCACCACAGTGCAGCCCTCAACGGCCGTACCCGCAATGCCATCGAGGTCCCGGGCAAGATCGTGAGCATCTAGCGGCTCCGGCAATTCGATGCCTACGACCCTCCGAGCTCGCGCGCGAAGGTCCGACGTCCTCTCGAAGGCAACGAGTTGACCTGCTCGCAGAACGGCAACCCGGTCAGCGAGGCCTTCGAGTTCAGACAGCACGTGACTGGACAGCACTATGGCCACGCCTGATTCGATTGCCTCCTTCACCAGCGCACCGAACTCGCGCTGCAGAAGCGGATCGAGTCCCGACGTGGGTTCATCGAGCAACAGCAGACTCGCTCGGGGTGCGAACGCGAGCACAAGACCGATCTTCTGCCGATTGCCTTTTGAAAGTTGCCCCACGCGTCGATCGAGATCCAGATCCAAACGCGCGGCCAGGGATCGAACGCGCGAGGTGTCCATCGACCCACGACCCGCTGTGAAGCGGCGCAGGATGGACCAGCCCGTCAGGTGTCCTGGAAGCAGCAAATCTCCGGGGAGATAGGCGACATCAGCCCGGGCTTGCGGGAGCCGTGACGAGATCCCATTGATGCGAATGTCGCCCTGGGTGGGGTGCACGAGATCGAGTGCCACCCGAAGCAGCGTGGACTTGCCAGCTCCATTCGGGCCGAGTAGGCCCGTCACCCCCGCCCCGGGGACCGCCAGATCGATATCGCTGATGCCCCGGGATGAGCCGTAGGTGACGGTGAGGCGACGTGCCTCGAGCGCAACTGCCTCCCCATTCACGCTCGGAGTTTTCACGACAACAGGCTAACCGCGACAAGGGGCTAATCTGAACGGATGACCAGTGCAGTCCCCGATGTTGCGGCCGACCCGGAGGGACACGCTGGACGCCCCACGCGGATGCCACGCGAGCAACGTCGCGAGCAGGTCATGGGGGTGGCACGTGGCGTCTTCATGGAGCGCGGTTACCACTCGGCGGGGATGGATGAGATCGCCGATGCGGCAGGAGTTTCCAAGCCCGTCCTCTATCAGCACTTTCCCAGCAAACTCGAGCTCTATCTTGCGCTTCTTGACGGCGGCATTGATGAACTCCTGAGCGCGGCCGACGCCGCGCTTGCGAGCACGACGGACAACAAGGAACGTGTTCGAGCAACGATGCGCGCCTACTTCGCCTTCGTTGCCGATCGCAACAGTGCCTTCCGCTTGGTCTTCGAAAGTGACGTCATGAACGAATCGGCGGTCCGAGAACGCGTGGACCGCGTCCATGAGGCGATCGCGTCGAAGATCGCCGCCGTCATTTCCACAGATACCGGCCTGAGTCACGAGCAAGCGATGCTGCTCGGCTCGGGGCTGCAAGGGCTCGCTCAAGTGGCCGCCACCCGCTGGCTCATCGCAGATCAATCCCACATGCCCCTGGAAGACGCTGCGGACCTGGTCTCGGCTCTGGCGTGGCGGGGGATTCGCAGCTTCCCACTCTCCCACCCGCCCGAGTAGAGCGCTGCTGATCCTTCCCGTAGTCTCACGTGGGAACGCACCGGCCAATTCGGACCGGCTGCGAGAGAAGCGAAGGGAACTACCGCGGTGGAAATCAAGATCGGCGTAGTCGAGACTCCCAAGGAAATTTCCGTCGACAGCGACGAGTCCGCCGACACCATCACCAAGGCGGTGCAGACCGCCATCAAGGACGGAACCCTGCTACAACTCACCGACTCGCGTGGTCGCACGTTCCTGGTGCCTTCGGAGAAGATCGCCTACGTGGAGATCGGACCGAGCAGCAGCCGCAAGGTCGGGTTCGGTCAACCGGCCTAGTCGCGCGAAGGCCACCTGGGCCAGCTACTCGAGATCACGCAGCTAGTCCGAGGTCCTGCATCCGGCGAGTGTGATTGTCGGTCAGGCGAGCCAGCATCCTTCCAATCTCCGCAAGGTCCACACCCGGTCGATCCGCGCCACCCACCAGCAACGTGGCCAGTGCATCCCGCTCGGCCGCAACGCGCTGGGCCTGGGACAGTGCCTCACCGACCAGCCTCCTTCCCCACAGCGCCAACCGACCGGCCACGCGAGGGTCCGCCGCGATCGCTGCACGCACCCGGTCCACGACGAAGGCCGATTGGCCGAGGTCACCGCACACATCGAGTACGAGTTCACGGCTCGCCGGATCGACGTAGGCAGCGATCTCCCGATAGAAATCGGTGCCGATTCCGTCGCCCACGAAAGCCTTCACCAAGCCCTCGAGCCAATCAGCGGGCTTCGTGTGCGCATGGAACTCATCGATAGGGCGACGAAAAGGTTCCATGGCGGCATCTGGATCAGCACCGAGTTCGACCAAACGGTCACGAATCGCTAGGAAGTGGCGATATTCGGCCGTGGCCATGCCGGCCAGCGCGGCCTTGTCAGCCACCCGAGGGGCCATGGCGGCGTCCGCCGCGAGGCGTTCGAATGCCACCAACTCGCCATAGGCGAGCACGCCGAAAAGGTCGACTAGGGCAGCGCGATACTCCGGATCAGCCAAAGCCGTATCGGAAGCCTCGAAGGGCGTGGAGCCGTCGATCATGGTCCGGCAAGGGTAGCGAGAGGCCACGGGTACAGTGGGGGTGTTACGGAACATCAGATTCCGTCGTCGATGTCTCGCATCGACCCGCAACGAAGGCGCATCGAGCGCCTCCCTTACCCGGGAGTACCCCTGAGCACCACACACGAACAAACCGTGACCGCACCTAGCTTCGCCTCCCTCGGCGTCGCCGCTCCCATCGTGGACGCGCTCGCCGCACACGGGATCACGTCAGCCTTCCCGATCCAGGAGATGTGTCTCGGGCTCGCCCTCGAAGGACGCGACGTGATCGGGCAAGCCAAGACCGGCACGGGCAAGACACTCGGATTCGGCATCCCGGTGCTACAGCGCATCGCCGCGCCCGGCACCGACGCCTACTCGCAATTGCCCGCCGATGCCATCAATAAGCCCCAGGCTCTGATCGTCTGCCCCACCCGTGAACTCGCGCTGCAGGTTTCAACCGACCTGCAGCAAGCCGGAGCCAACCTCGGCGTTCGCGTGCTGTCGGTTTACGGCGGTCGCGCATATGAACCGCAGATCGACGCTCTGAGAGTCGGCGTGGAGGTGATCGTCGGCACTCCCGGACGCATCATCGACCTTGCGACACGAGGAGATCTGGATCTATCCAACGTGCGCGAACTCGTTCTCGACGAAGCAGATGAGATGCTCGACATGGGCTTTCTGCCCGACGTCGAACGGATCGTCGCATTGGTGCCGAGCAACCGACAGACCATGCTCTTCTCGGCAACGATGCCCGGTCAGATCGTCGCACTCGCGCGCCGCTACATGAATCAACCAACCCACATTCGAGCTACCGATCCTGGTGATGAGAGTGCAACCGTCGATGCGATCGAACAGCATGTGTGGCGCGCTCACCCGATGGACAAGATCGAAATCCTGGCACGCGTGTTGCAGGCGAATGGTCGGGGTCTAGCGATCATCTTCACTCGAACCAAGCGCAAGGCTCAGAAGATCTCCGATGAGCTCACCGAGCGTGGTTTCGCCGTCGGAGCAGTACACGGCGACCTAGGACAAGGAGCACGCGAGCAAGCGCTGCGCGCCTTCCGCTCAGGCAAGGTGGATGTGCTCGTTGCAACGGATGTGGCCGCACGCGGTATCGACGTGGAGGGAGTCACGCACGTCATCAACTACGAGTGCCCCGACGACGAAAAGACCTACCTGCACCGCATCGGTCGAACGGGACGAGCGGGCGCTTCGGGTGTAGCGGTGACTCTGGTCGACTGGGAGGACATCGCACGCTGGCAGATGATCGACCGTGCGCTGAAATTGCCCTTCAAGGATCCGATCGAGACTTACTCGACCAGCCCACACGTCTTCACCGGACTCGGTATCCCCGAAGGCACTACCGGTCGGCTACCCAAGGCATCGCGTACGCGCGAAGGCTTGGCTGCCGAAGAGGTGGAAGACCTCGGCGAAACGGGTAAGCGCTCCGGTAAGTCCGGTGCAGGTAAGTCCGGTGCAGG
>CAYPSE010000003.1:13451-42221 GCA_964413305.1 uncultured Rubrivirga sp.
TCGGCGAAACGGGTAAGCGCTCCGGTAAGTCCGGTGCAGGTAAGTCCGGTGCAGGCAGGGACGCGCGCGAGCCGCGCCGAGATGCCGGTGGACGCGGACGTTCGTCGCACGACAGCCGAAAGCCCAGCGGCAGGAAGGGCGGGGATCCCAGCGACACGAGCACCGAACAGCGGGAGGGAAAGGGCGGAGGTCGTCCACCCCGGCGCCGTAGGCGCACTCGAGGCGGTCAGCCGGATCAGGCCAACACCGGTTCAGCCAAGTAGCGAGTGAGCCAACTGACGGTAAGCCCGGGCACCCGCCGACTGCGGTGAGGTGGCCAAGATCGTGCGTCCCACGGCGGGAGCTTCCGCGAACCTGATGCTGCGTGGGATGGGCTGGAATACGGGCACGCCGTAGCGTGGTCCGAGATCGGCCAGGATGGCTTGAGCATGCGATGTTCGTCCGTCGAACAGCGTGGGCAGCACGCCCGCCACCCGCAACCCCGGGTTCGCCCAACGGCGAACCTCATCGATGGTTTCCATCAGTTGTCCCAGTCCTCTATGCGAGAGCGTTTCGCACTTCAGCGGAACCACCACCTCATCGGCCGCCACCAGAGCATTGATCGTCAGCAAACCCAGCGAGGGAGAGCAGTCGATCACGATGACGTCGTAGTCGTTCCGTAGGACTTTCAAGGCGCTTGCCAGAATGCCTTCCCGGCCGGTGCGTGTGGCCAACGTGAAATCGGCCGATGCGATATCCATCGTGGCCGGAATCAAATCGACACCATCGTCGGTCGACCGGATCACATCGCGCAAACGTCGAACCTGCTCGTCGGTATCGACGTCCACCATCAACAGCGCACTCGACTCATCGCTCGATAGATCCTCAGGATCGATACCCAACGAGAAAGTGGCGCACGCCTGGGCATCCAGGTCGACGACAAGCGTCCTCTTGCCGGCTTCGGTCAAGGCTGCAGCCAAGGTGATCGCCGTGGTGGTCTTCGCAACTCCACCCTTCTGGTTGGCGATCGCCACGACCCGTGCCATGGGCATATTCTGGTTGGCACTCCGATCCGCGTCCGTGGTGCACTGGGAGGTGGCCGCATGTCCGTCACCTACTCGTGGCAGTTGCCCCGGGATTCGACAGCACCAGCCCAGGCCCGTTGGCACCTACGAGAACTGGCTACCAGCGAAATCGAGGCGGTGGACGCCGAACTCGTGGTTACCGAACTCGTGACCAATGCCTGGAAGCACGGACGTGGTCTCGGTGCCATTTCGCTCCGGGTGGATGTGCGCGATGACTGTCTGCACATCGAAGTGTGCGGTGACGCAGTCGGCATGCCCGAACTCGTCCTTGCCGACGATGCCTCTACGTCCGACGGACGCGGTCTGCTTTTGATCGACGGCCTAGCGCGCGATTGGGGATTCGAACGACGTAACGACGCCCTATGCGTATGGGCCGATGTTGCCTACCCCCTATGACGATGACTACTCCAGGTTGGCAGCCAATCCATCCCACGAGTTCCTCTGTGCAGTGAATGCCTGTCCGGGGGTACACACCTGCCAGAAGTCGCAGTAGCCGCATAGACCACTCGGTTGGGCAGGGAAGAGCGCGTCGCGCACGGACTCACTGCATTCGGCCGATTCCCAAATTTCCTGCGCACGGATGATGTCCTGGGCGATCTCTCTCAACCTGCGAAGATGGCGCGCGAGGGATTCCGGCGTGTGCGTCCATGACAGCTCCGTTCGACTAGGAACGTGATGTAAGGACACCTCGAAACAGGACTCGCCGAGCGCACGCTGCACCATCAGCGCATACATAGCTAGTGCCTGGGATCCGCGAACGTCCTCGACCGTCGGAGCCGACTTGCCGGTCTTGTAGTCAACGATCGCGAGCGCGTCGCCCCTGTTGTCGAGCCGATCGATCCGCCCTTCCACCACGAAGGAATCAGCCTTGAACGCCAACGTGCGCTCAGTACTCACCGGTTCGAAATCCTCGGCCACACCGGATACGTAATCGGTCACCATCCGTGTCGCCCGATCACGCCACATGTTCGACTGCTCGCGATCCCGGAAGCCGGCATCGATCCACACGTCCGCGACTATCTGGTCCACGGATGCCCGGGCTCGCTCGTGAACAGGAATGTCGAACCAGGTTCGCAAAGCAGCGTGCACGGAGTTACCGAAGGAGAAGTGCGCCCACCGCTTGCCCGATCGTTGGTGCTCGACGTACGTGAAGTAGAACCTGCGGGGACAATCAAGCCAGGTTGCGGCCTTGGTCGGGGAGAGCTTCACGAACGCCACATGGCCACACTAGGTCGCAGGGACGACACTGCCACCGGCCCCTAGATGCGGGGCAGCAGATCCCATTCCTGCAAGGCACCGATCAAGCCCTCACTCGTGGAAAGGTGGCCGACCTCTTCGATCTCGAAGAAGCGAGCGTCTGCTGCGTCGTCGGCCGCCACCACAACGAAATCTCCCACGGTGGAGCAAAGGAAGTCGCGGATCACGTAGGTATCGCCAGAGGGGGCCGGCCGCTGCACAGTACCTACTTCGCGCTGGACGCGAACCTCGACCCCGGTCTCCTCGCGGACCTCGCGCACGACTCCCTCCGATGCGCTCTCGCCCGGTTCCTGCCTGCCACCGGGTAGCGACCAAAGCCCCTGCGCGGGCGGATTCGCACGCTTGACCAGGAGGAGTCGCCCGCAGTCGTCGAAGACGACGGCACCAACACAGGGAATGTCCGCCACGAGATGAACTAGCCGCTAGGTACGCAGCCTGTAGTCCTCAAGCAGCCGCCGAGCGATGATCATCTTTTGAATATCGGCGGTGCCTTCACCGATCATCAGCATCGGTGCTTCGCGATACAGGCGCTCGATCTCATATTCCTTCGAGTAGCCGTAACCACCGTGGATTCGGAAAGAATCCTCGACGACCTCCTTGCAGTACTCGCTCGCCAGGTACTTTGCCATGCCCGCTTCGAGATCATTGCGGGCACCGGAGTCCTTGGTGCGCGCCGCCATGACCATCATCTGATGGGCGGCTTCGACTTTGGTGGCCATGTCCGCAAGGCGGAAGGCAACGGCTTGATGCTCGCTGATCTGCTTGCCGAAGGTGGTGCGCTGCTGGGCGTACTCGATACCCAATTCGAAGGCGCGCAACGCAAGGCCACACGCGCGCGCCGCGACGTTCACTCGACCGACCTCAACCCCGTCCATCATTTGGTAGAAGCCCTTGCCCGGTGCGCCGCCGAGGATCGCCGACGACGGCAGTCTCAGCCCATCCATCACCAACTCGGTGGTGTCGACGCCCTTGTACCCCATCTTCTCGATTTTGCCGGGAATGGTCAGACCGGGACGGACTTCGCCAAAGCCCTCGGGCTTATCCACGAGGAACGTGGACATGCGCTTGTAGACACTCGAATCCGCCGGGGCGGCATTGTCGGTTCGCACCAAGACGGCGACCAGATTCGACGATCCCCCATTGGTCAGCCACATCTTCTGACCGGTGAGAAGGTAATCATCACCATCCGGCACGGCCTTGCTCGTGATGGCGGACACATCGGAACCACATCCGGGTTCGCTCATGGAGAACGCACCGCGGATCTCCCCAACCGCCATCTTCGGCAGGTAGTGCTGTTTTTGCTCCTCGGTGCCGTGATGCAGCACCATGTGGGAGACGATGAAGTGCGTGTTGATGACACCGCTCACGCTCATCCAGCCGCGAGCGATCTCCTCGACCACCAGGGCGTAGGTGAGGAGTGACTGGCCCAAGCCTCCGTACTCCTCGGGGATCATCAAACCGAAGACTCCGAGTTCCTTGAGACCGTCGACGATGTCCTTGGGGTACTCGTCGTTGTGCTCGAGTTCCGTGGCGACGGGGAGGATTTCCGCGTCAACGAAATCACGCACCGCTGCGAGGATGTCCCGCTGATCCTCGGTCAGCCCTTCGGTCTGAAGCAATCGGCCCATCTTGCTCTCCCCTCACAGGTTTCCCGCGATGCTAATGCCCGCACCGAAGGCCCGCGCGCGCTCGCCCAGTTCACGAGGGGAGTCGAATGGGTCGCCACAGTCCAGCACCCGGGTTCACCATGGCCACGAACACGATGAACGGCAACACGATGACCGGCAGAACTGCGATCACATCCACTCCCAGTAGTGCACCCGTTCCGGTTACCGAGAGGACCACGGGAACCCATGCCAGGAACAAAACGCTGATTCGATGGCCGGTATCGGCGTTCGGGCGCAGCACTGCACGTTGAATAGCCAGGGCAGCGCAGCCAGCCGCAATGCCCAGGGCAAAGGCGCTACCGAGGACGGGCAATCGAGGAGCGAGAAGGACCAGCACCATCGTCGCGATCAACACCAACATCGCCTGGAACATGCCGCGCGGGCTCGGCCGTGTGCATACGCTTCGAAGCCCCAACCGATCGGGAACCTCGATGACCGGGTCAGGTGCGGGGATTTCGCACTTCAGCAGAACCGCACGTGCATCGGAGAGCGCCTCGAAATGGCCCCGATCACCGCCCGCATCAGGATGCGCGAGCTTCACCCAGACTCTCCATGCCTGATTGACCTGGTGGGCGCTTGCATGCACATCAACGCCGAGGAGGAGGGCTGCACGCTCGCGGGTCATGCGCATACCTGGCAACTCAACTCTCGGGAGGCGTGAAGGACTCTGTGCGGGTCATGCCGGCGGCCCGGCCTTTGCCGGCGATGACGAGCGCCATCTTGCGGGACGCTTCGTCGATCATCTCATCGCCCAGCATCGCGGCGCCCCGAGCGCCACCGGCGGCCGAGGTGTACCAGTCGTACGCATCCAAAATGAGCTCGGCGTGGTCGTAGTCCGTCTGGGTGGGTGAGAACACCTCGTTCGCCGCCGCGATCTGATCCGGGTGCAGCACCCACTTTCCGTCGAAGCCAAGGGCGGCGCTTCGGCCGGCCACACGACGGTAGCCATCCACATCCTTGATCTGCAGGTAGGGCCCGTCGATAGCGAGTTTGTCGTACGCGCGGGCCGCCATGAGGATCCGCATCAAGATGTAGTGATAGGCGTCACCGACGTCGTACCCCCCGGGCTGCTCGCCCACGACGAGAGATTTCATGTTGATGCTCGCCATGAAGTCCGCCGGTCCGAAGATGATCGTCTCGATACGCGGGCTGGCAGACGCGATCTCGTCAACCTTCGTCAGCCCCATTGCATTCTCGATCTGCGCTTCGATTCCGATGCGGCCGACCTCTAGTCCTTCGGACTTCTCGATTTGCGTCAGCAACATGTCCAGCGCATGGATCTGCTCGGCGTTCTGCACCTTCGGCAGCATGATGCAGTCCAGATTGGCTCCCGCACCGGAGACCACCTCGATCACGTCGGTGTACGTCCATGGAGTCGTCCAGTCGTTCACGCGCACCGCGCGCACCTTGCCGTCGTATCCACCCTCGTTCAACGCAGCGACGATGTTCTTCCGGGCGTCGGGCTTGGCCAAGGGTGCCACGGCATCTTCGATGTCCATGAATATCTGGTCGGCGGGTAATCCCTTTGCCTTGTCGAGCATCTTCGGGCTCGAACCGGGGACGGCCAAGTTCGACCGCCGGGATCGGATCTCGCGGGTAGCCATGGGCTCATCCCTTCTGCCGCGCCTGTTGCCGCGCGAACGCACTTGATGATCGGCCCGACTCTAGCGGCGGGGGTACCCGATGCAATCGGTCCGTCAGTTGGCACCGTCCTAAAGTTCGCAGCATGTCCCGCTCGCAGCAGACCGCACGAGGTCTCGCGCGTGCGCGGATCGCCGCCTCGGCGCTGTTCGCCGCCAATGCACTCTCGCTCTCGGCTTGGCTTCCTCGCCTCGCCGAAGTTCAACAGTCTCTGGATCTGAGCGACGTCCAGATCGGTGCAGCACTCTCCGCGGGTGCATTCGGAGGGCTGATTGCGGGTGTGTGGGCCGGGCCCTTGATGAATCGAACGAGTAGCCGCACGGTGGCTGTGGTGAGTTTGCTCCTGCTGGTCCCCGTTCTCCCCTTCTTGGGATTTGCGAATGGTTTCGCTTGGCTCGCCGTGGCGCTCTTGCTGATCGGCGCCCTCGACGCGGTCATGGACGCGGCGATGAACGCTCACTCACTTCGCATCCAGCATCTTTCCAGACGCTCGATCCTCAACGGATTCCATGGGTTTTGGTCCCTGGGAACGGTCCTCGGCGGGATCATCGGTGTCGCGAGTGCGGCAATCGGACTGTCATTGGGTTGGACGTTGATCCTCGTCGCTGCGCTCGTAGCCCTGATCGGGCTAGTGCCAGCGGGCTGGCTGCTGAAAGGAGCCGATCCAGACTCGTACATTGACGAACGGGACATCGAGGACCTCGGCAGCGCCGACCCCTCGTCGCTGTCCGTCGCGACGTCCCGAGTCGTACTGCGTCCGATCATCTGGGCCCTGGGCGCATTCATCATCTTGGCAGTGATGATCGAGGACATCCCTGCCCGCTGGGGATCGATCTACCTCACCGACATCGGAACACCAGCAACCATGGCCGGCTGGGGATTCGTCGCCTTCACGGTTGCGATGACCATCGGCCGATTCACCGGGGATCGCATCGTCGATGCAGTGGGTGAACGCAGATGGGTTCAACTTTCGATGGCCGCGACCGTGATCGTGTTGGGCGGCGGGCTCTTGCTGTCGACCACCTGGGCGTTCATCGTCGCCTCGGCGGTAACTGGCTTCGGTGTGGCCACGTTGTTCCCAGCTGCCATCAGAGCCGCAGGCCACCTGCCCGGAGTCCGACCAGCCGTGGGTATCTCGATGGTCAGTTGGCTTTCGCGTGCTGGATTCGTGGTAGCACCCCTGGCGGTCGGTGCCATCGCCGAAACATTCGGTGTTGCCTGGGGCATCGGCATCACCGTGATCGCCGCGCTCATCCTCATTCCGCTCAGCGCTGTCTTAAGGCGCAACCCTTAGATCGGGGACGTCTCGCTGATCGTGGGTCGGCTGCCTGCTGCCCTGATGACCACGACGAGTCCGATGAGGATCAACGCCGCTGCCGGCAACAGCGCCAGTGGAGGCACCTGGCCGAGCCAGATGGCCGCGACGATCGTGGCCCCGGGCATCTCGAACAAGATCGCCAGCGACACAACCGTGGCCGACGTGGAAGACAGCACCCGATTCATCATCGAATGACCGAGCAATTGCGCACCCAAGGTCACCCCGAGGATCAAGGCCCAGGCTTGCGCATCGAAACCTGCGAGCTCCTGACCGAAGAGGAGCGCCAAGGGAAGGATGGTGAGGGCCGATACGGCATAGAGAACGAAAGTCATCGTGGACGTATCCACGGTTTGGCGAACCTTCTCGGCAACGGACACATACGCCGCCGAGAACACCGCGCCCACGAGGGCTAGGGCGTCACCGATCAGGTGCTGGGGATCTACCGACAGATCAACCCCCGTCAGCACGATGACTCCCGTGAGGGAGATCGTGATGCCGATCCACACACGCTTGTCGATGTGGACACCACTTGCGCGGGCGATCAGGGCTGCCCAAATCGGTTGCGTTGCAACCAACGCGGTCGATGCCGCAACGGTGGTGAGGGTCAAGGATGGGATCCACGTTGCGAAGTGCAGACCGAGGAAGACACCTGCGAGCGCAGTGAGGCGCAACTCCCGGCGGTCGAGTGATGCCAAAGCCCGACGTCGTCGGAAACCCACCCATATCCCCGTCAGCCCGCTTCCGATCAAGCAGCGCCAGAAGGCGATGGCCAGTGCCGGGGCAACCGTTGCCGCGATCATCGGACCGCTCAAGGAGATGAAGACGACCGCTACCCCGAGCCGAGCGATGTCCGGGGTTCCGGGGCGGGACAACCCCGAGGATCGATGGCCTGCAACCGATGCATCACCGTCGCCCAATGCCATCACCCCTTCTCCTTAAGTGCCACTGTCGGACCTTCGCTGGGAAATCGATCGGTGAGAACGACGGTAGCCTTCACGCTGTGAGCACCACCGCAAACCGAGTCTTCCTCGCCCGCCTGGCGGGTCTGGGTGTCTTCGACCCGCGCGGCGACCAAGTCGGCAAGGTACGCGATGCGGTGGTGGTGCTGCGCATCGGAGATAACCCACCGCGCCTGACCGGCTTGGTCGTGGAGGTACCCCCGCGCCGACGCATCTTCATTCCCATGACCAAGGTGACCACGATCGATGCCGGTCAGATAATCGTTACCGGTGCGGTGAACTTGCGTCGCTTCGAGCAGCGGCGGAACGAATCCCTCGTCACCGCCGAACTCCTCGACCGCTCGATCACCCTGCGCGCATCCGGAGAGAAAGTGCGTGTGGTGGATATCGGTGTGGAACAGACACGTGCACGCGAATGGTTGGTGAACTCGCTGTTCGTCAAGCGAGGTGGTGCAGGACTGCGCCGACGCGGTGAGCGATTCATGGTCGAGTGGAATGAAATCTCAGGACTTTCACTTCCGGAATCCGCGCAGCCTGCAGAGCAATTGTTGGCGACCTTGGACACATTGCGTGCGGCCGACGTCGCGTCCCTCCTGCACACGCTCGTGCCCAAGCGTCGACTGGAAGTCGCGCGGGAACTTGACGACCAACGACTCGCCGACGTCCTGGAAGAACTCGGCGACGACGACCGCGTAGAGATCATGCAGGCGCTCGACCGCGAACGCGCCGCGGACATCCTCGAAGAGATGGATCCGGGCGATGCAGCGGACCTCATTTCGGAACTGCCACCCGATCAGGCCGAATTCCTGCTCGAGGAGATGGAGCCTGACGAAGCAGAGGACATCCGACGACTGCTCACGTACGACGATTTCTCCGCCGGAGGCATGATGACCACCGAGCCGGTGGTCCTCCCACCCGACGCAACAGTGGCGGAGGCTCTCGCAAGCATCCGGAACCCAGACCTCCCGCCTGCACTTGCAGCGCAGGTATACGTCTGTCGAGCACCGACCGAGACTCCCACTGGCAAGTTCCTGGGCACCTGCCACTTCCAAAGACTCCTTCGAGAACCACCCTCGACCTTGATCTCCTCGCTTATCGATACGACGGTGGGTCCCGTCCGGCCGGATACCCCGCTCGGCGAGGTGACCCGCAACTTCGCGGCATACAACCTCGTCGCCCTTCCAGTGGTCGATGAGAACGATCACCTTTTGGGTGCAGTGACGATCGACGACGTCGTGGACCACATGCTCCCCGCCGACTGGCGTGAGGACATTTCGAATGGCTAGCCAGCGACGAACGCGGGGCAGCCGACTCGACCTACCAGTCGATACCACGCGTGGCATCCGACCCACGTACGACTCCGAGCGCTTCGGTCGACTCTCCGAGCGCGCCGCTCGTTACATCGGGTCGTGGGCCTTCATCGCCTGGATGACCGTGGTGATCATCGCGTGGGTTTCGTTCAATGTCTTCGCCCCCGAAGGCATCAAGCCGGACGCCTACCCCTTCATCTTCCTGACCTTGCTGTTGTCCTTGCAGGCCTCCTACGCCGCACCCTTGATCCTGCTCGCACAGAACCGCCAGACCGACCGCGATCGGGTGCAATATCAAGAGGACCGAACACGAAACGAACGGATGCTCGCCGATAGCGACTACCTTGCGCGGGAAGTAGCCGCCTTGCGGTCGTCGTTAGGCGAGTTGGCGACCCGCGATTTCGTTCGCAGCGAGATGCGTGAGACGTTGGAACAGATCCTGAATCGCTTGGACCGACTGGAGTCGGCGAGCTCGGACACCGGTGATGGCGACGATCGTCACGGGGAGTCGCCGTCCTGATGGGAGCGGTCTAGCATCGGTGGGTGCCGAACCAGCCGAACGCCGATGCCATCCGCGAGGCCCTCGCGACCGTCCAGGACCCGGAGATCAACCGGCCGATAACCGAGATCGGGATGCTCAAGAGCGTCGACATCCGCAAGGGTGGAGTGGTCGAGGTCGGGGTCTATCTGACGGTCGAGGGATGCCCGATGCGCGGCACCATCACCGATCGGGTCATCGACGCGGTGATGAAAGTTCCGGATGTCACCAAGGTAGACGTGCACCTCGATGTGATGGACGACGCCCAACGCGCAGAACTCAAGAAACTTCTGCGCGGCCACGATCAGCGCGAGATCCCCTTCACCCAACCCGGTTCGACGACCAAGATCTTCGCGATCGCCTCGGGCAAAGGTGGCGTCGGCAAGTCGTCGGTGACCGCGAACCTGGCTGTGGCACTCGCCGGGAGGGGCCTCACCGTGGGCTTGTTGGACGCCGACGTCTACGGCCACTCCATTCCGCGAATCCTGGGATGCACCCATCCACCGACCATGGTCGAGGGCATGTTGATGCCACCGCAGGCATACGGAGTGCGATTGATCTCGATGTTGCCGTTCAAACCCGGAGGCGTGGAGACGCCGGTCGCATTCCGCGGACCGATGCTGCACCGCGCGCTCGAGCAGTTCTTGTCGGACGTGTGGTGGGGTGACCTGGACGTCCTTCTTCTCGACCTTCCACCGGGGACCGGAGACATCGCGATCTCGACCGCGCAATTGCTGCCGCACGCGGAGATCGTGGTCGTGACCACTCCGCAGTTGGGTTCCTCCGATGTGGCCGTTCGTGCGGGAACACTGGCCGAGCAGACCCACCAGAAGGTGCTCGGCGTGGTCGAGAACATGAGCTCGTTTCCTTGCCCGCACTGCGGGGAGCCCCTGGACATATTCGGTGTGGGCGGTGGAGACCTCGTCGCCGAACAGCTCAGCAAGGTGCTCGGCACAGACATTCCGGTGCTCGGACGCATCCCCTTCGACCCACGACTGCGCGAAGGTGGTGACAACGGCCAGCCTCTCGTGATCGCGGTGCCCGATGCTCCTGCCAGCCAGGCCCTTGCGCAGATCGCCGACCTCCTGGGCACCCGGCCCCGCGGACTTGCGGGAATGCAACTAGGAATCTCACCGACCGGTCGATGACGTGCACCGGTCAGCGTGATCAACTCACGTCGGGGTCGAATGCCTGAGCCGGCTTCGAGGAGGCCGGCTTCGAGGAGGCCGGCTTCGAGGGAGTGGGTGTAGACGAGGCGTCGGTGTCGGCACGCGCGTCAGGTTCGTCCTCGAAAATCCCGGACGCCAACCGGCGAGGGTGCAGATCTCGGAACTCCTTGAGGCCGTCCATCGTCCCTTTGACATCGATACCCGCTGAGTCCACGATCTCCTGGCGAGCAGAACTCGCCATCTGACGGATCTGACGCGCCCACTTCGCCGCATCGGCGGCGGCCTTGGGCAACCTCTCTGGACCGAACACGATCAAACCGATGACCGCGAGGGCCAACAGTTCGCCTATCCCGATGTCGAACACCTCAGCCGATCTCCTCGGAAGCACCGAGCACTAAGTTCACCGTCCGCGTTGCCCCTCCGCGAATGAAGGTCAGCTGCACGGTTTCCCCCGGTGCGAAACTCCGGATAGCCACAACCAACTCGGTGGAATCGGACGTGTCGCGACCCTGGAGAGCGGTGATGATGTCGCCGGACCGCAGCCCGGCGGTATCAGCAGGACCGCCGGGGGTCACCTCGCTGATGCGTGAGCCGCCGTCGGTGAAGGTCGTATCGAGGGTCACACCGATGACCGGTGTGGTGGAGTCGCCGGTCTCGATGATCTCCTCTGCGATCCGACGAGCGGAGTTGATCGGGATCGCGAATCCCAGTCCGATGGAACCAGCCTCGCCACTGAACGATGGTGCGAGCGTGGCGATCGCCGAGTTCACCCCGATCACCTGGCCAGCACTGTTGAGCAGCGGGCCACCGGAATTCCCGGGATTGATGGCGGCGTCAGTCTGAATCGCGTTGATGTACGCCAACTCGCCACTGCCACCAGCAGTCACCGCGCGGTCCAGCGAGGAGATGATTCCCGAGGTGACCGTACCTTCCAATCCCAACGGCGCACCGATCGCGACGGCGATGTCGCCTACCGTTACCTGAGCGGAGTCGCCGAGACGAGCCGCCGGAAGGTTCGCTGCGTCGACCTTCAACACCGCGAGGTCGTACGAGGAATTGCGTCCCACGATCTCGGCATCCGCGCTCTCACCGTTTTCGAAGAAGACTGTCAACGAGCCGCCGTCAGCAGCGGGGGCCGCAACGTGATTGTTCGTCAGGATGTAACCATCCGGGCGGATCACGAAACCCGAACCACTTCCTTGATCTCCACCGTTGCTGATCGCGATCGACACCACGGTGGGCAGGACCGCATTGACCATCTCCGCGATGGATTCGGGGATCTCGTCCGGCGGCAAGGTGTCTTCGACAGGGCGATCATTCGACGGCAATGGGGCCGCGACGGGACTGGTCGTAGAAGAGTCGACGGCCCGTCCGATCACATACCCCGCAACGCCGGCGAAGGTGCCGACGATGAGCGACACCACCGTGGCGATCACCACGACTCCCAGGACACCGGGTCCGCGACGCCCCCGGGGTTGCGCGTGTTGCGGCGGGCCCGGCGGGCGTGGGGCGCCGTAAGCCACGAAGTCCGGGTACCGCGCGGGAGTTGGGAAGTCGGGTCGCCCCGCTGGTGGTGGGAAAGGAGGCGGTCCAGCGGCCCCTGGCGCAGACGCGGGTGGCGGTCCCGGTTGCCCGGCAGGAGGGCCAAGTGCCGGCGGTCCCGGTTGCCCGGCCGGTGGGCCACCTGCAGTCCCGCCAGGAAATGGGTTGACGCCATCGGGAGGTCGTTCGTCACTCACGTGGCCAGCCCGCCTTCCCCAACAAGGTCATTTCCCGAGCACATCGTCGGCGCTCATTTCGCACGGACGCTTCACCGCCCTCGACTAAGGCTAGGCTGCGAACGCCCGTCGGTCACATCGGCGGTGCACGGACCACCGGAGGTGCGCCATTTCGCCCAATTCCGCCCGAGCCGACGACATCTCGTCGATGACGGCCTACGCCGACTCCTGGCTCACCGAACCGGAGGCCCTTCGCGAAGCCCGCGAGCGGGCTCTCGAATCGGGCATCACCGCGGTGTCTCCGTCGGTGGCGGCCCTGCTGACCTTCCTCGCCGCAAGCGTTCAGGCTCAGGCCGTCGTCGAAGTCGGGACGGGCACGGGAGTCTCGGGAGCAGCCCTTCTCGCTGGAATGACGCCCGGGGGCATCTTGACCAGCATCGACACCGAGGCTGAATATCAGCGCTACGCGCGCGAAGCTTTCTCCGCACTCGGGCACGAGGCATCACGCGCACGCCTGATCGCCGGACGCGCACTTGACGTCCTACCGCGGATGTCCGATGGCGCCTACGACCTCGTAGTGGTCGACGCCGACCGCAGCGAATATCCGGCGATCCTGCATCAAGCCAAGCGCTTGCTACGCATCGGTGGACTGATCGTGTTGATGGGCGTGGGAATCGATGGCGTGCTGGCCGATCCCGCACGCCGGGACGCCGAAGCGAGTGCAGTTCGAGACGCTGCAGACGAATTACGAAGCGACGACGACTGGACGCCGGCAATGTCGGTCGATGGCTCAGGCCTGCTGTTGGCCTGCCTCACCCGCCGGGACTAGTGACGAGGGAGTCTTAGGGACCCGGGCTACGGGAGCGCTCCGGTCAGGGCCTCGCCGAGATTCTTGACCTCTTCAGCGTTGAGTTCGACCACGAGCCGGCCACCGCCTTCTAGGGGCACCCTCATGACATAGCCCCGACCCTCCTTGGTCACCTCGAGCGGGCCATCACCCGTCCGTGGCTTCATCGCGGCCATATCCGTCCCCTTCCGTTCGTCTTCCCACAACTGCCCCCTGCGTGGCTGGCGGGCGGTTCAGAAAAGCTCTGCCGGCACGTGCGCGCGGGCTTGTGGATAACCATTATCCCGGGTAGCCCGGTTCCTAGCGAGGCAGGGTGCCGGTCTCGACCAAACGAGCGAACTTGCGAAGGGATCGGCGCACCCCGGCGACGAAGGCCGGCTTGACGATCGGCCAGCCGATGCGCCCCAGCAGGCCGAGGGGCAGTTCGAGGTCCTCACTCCATACGAACCGGCTTCTCCCCTCGGGAAGCGCCAGGACTTCCATGGTTCCGGTGCCGCGGACAAGAGCCCCGGTATGCAGTACGTCCACCCGATAGGGCGGTTCCCACCGGGTGATCGTCATGGTGTCCCAGAAGCCGATCGGGCCCACACCCGTCCAGCCGGCAATCTGGGAATCCCGACTCCGGCCATCGCCCACTCGGACCTCGACGCGGGTCCCCAGCATCCATTCGCCCTGGGCCGCCCACTGGGTGAAGGCGTCGAATACGGCCTCGACAGGGGCATTGACCACCACGTCCAAGGACAGATGGACCGGTTCGCGAGCAGCAGCGGTCACTTCTCGGCCTGCAACGTTCGGATCCGAGCCTGCAGATCGGCGATGGTGGCGTCGACCTCGTCCATGCGATATCCACGCGCCACCACATCGAACGCCGGTTCGCCGCCCCGCTCGGCTGGTTTCAGGTCGTGGGAGGCGTCGGGAAGTTGGGCAACGAGGCGGCCGGTGGCGAGCCAGAAGGCCGCGGCGATGACGATCACACCAACCACGACGAAGAGCAATGCCATGTGCCCATGAGACCACGGGCGACCCACGAACGCCACGGCGCCCCCGGCTCGCCGATCGGCGGGCGACCGGACAAGAAGGCGCATCGACCATCACCAGCTTTTGACACGTGGACTCGTTAGTTGTAGGTTCAACTACCTAATTCAAATTTCAATGACTACCCCGAAGGAGTCCTCCATGACCGACCTTGCCTCGACCACGGGAACGTGGACCATCGACCCCACCCACACGACCATCGGCTTCTCCGCTCGCCACGCGATGGTGGCCAAGGTGCGCGGCCGCTTCGAGGACTTCACCGGCAGCTTCATCCTCGATGGCACCAACCCCGGCGCATCGAGTGCCAACCTCACGGTTCAACTCGCTAGCGTCGACACCAAGAACGCTGATCGCGACGCGCACTTGAAGTCGGCGGAGTTCTTCGACGTCGACGCTTTCCCCACCATGACGTTCACCAGCACATCCGTCGAGGGATCGGGGCCGAAGTTCACCGTCCACGGCGACCTGTCGGTCCATGGCATCACCAAGAACATTCCCGTCGAGTTCGAACTCGTCGGTGTTTCAACCGACCCGTGGGGTGGCACGCGCATCGGATTCGAAGGTCACGCCGAGATCAGCCGCAAGGACTACGACCTCACCTGGAACGTCGCACTGGAGACCGGTGGCGTGCTCGTCAGCGACAGCATCAAGATCGAACTCGACGTCGAGGCCGTCAAGGAAGCCTGAGCAACCAGTTTCGCAGCCGCTCGAAGACCTGCACGATCTGCTCGACGGGAACGTTCTCGTCTACCGTGTGCGCAAGTGTGGGATCCCCCGGCCCGAAGTTCAGGGCCGGGGTTCCTGCTTGTGCGAACCGAGCCACATCCGTCCAGCCGTATTTCGGTTCGACCGGCACGCCCATAGCGTCGATGAAATTCGCCACGAAAGGCTGATCGAGACCCGGCCTAGCACCCGGGGCTTCGTCGATCACGACGACGTCGTAATCCGAGAAGATCTCGCGCACATGTGCGATGGCTTCGAGCACGGAGCGATCCGGTGCGAATCGATAGTTGACGGTCACGATGCATTCGTCGGGAATCACGTTTCCTGCTACTCCTCCGCGAATACCCACTGCGTTCAAACCTTCGCGGTATCGCAGCCCGTCGACTGTCGGCTCTCGGGGTTCGTAGGACTTCAGTAGGTTCAAGATGTCCGCCGCCGAGTGGACCGCGTTGCTTCCCTTCCAGGAACGAGCACTGTGCGCGCGGCTGCCCCGCGCTGTGACCTCAACTCTGAGTGTGCCCTGGCAACCGCCCTCCACCTTGCCGTTACTGGGTTCCATCACGATGGCGAGATCAGCGCGCAAGACGCCGGGGTCCTGGGCCGCGACGCGTGCCAGTCCGTTGTGCACCGCCGCCACTTCCTCGCAGTCGTAGAAGACGTACCTCACGCCGAAGCGCGGTTCGCTCAGTTCGTGGGCGAGCTTCACCGCCACTGCCAAGCCACCCTTCATATCCACGGCCCCCAAGCCGTAGAGGAGGTCACCTTTCCTTCGGTGCGGCAGGTTGTCCGCGGCCGGAACGGTGTCCAGATGTCCGGCGATCACTACCTTCGGGTCGCCCACCTCGGCGATCAGGGCATTACCGCTCCTGCGCAGCCTCAGATGCGCACACTGGGCCAGCACTTCCTCGAGAGCGTCGGCGAGATTCCGTTCATCGTGCGAAGGGCTGGGAATGTCGATGAGGGCAGCGGCGAGATCGACTACATCAGCCGACGGATCGATACGCGGGACCACGCGGATACGGTAGCCGCGTGAGCGAGGAGAACCGTGAGCAGTTGACCCCTGTCACCGGACCGGCCGCAGCCTTGGGGCTTGCGACCATGGACGGCGACGACGTCCTCGATGTCTGGTACCCCGAGCCGGTGCTCGGGCGCCATCCGGCGGACGTACCCAATCTCGACGCCGGCACCAAGGGCGACGAAGTCCGAGGTGTAAGGGTCGTGACCGTGCGCACGGTCATCGAGGACCTCGCAGCGCCTCCCGTCGATGCGCCCGATGCATATCTGCGGTTGCATCTGCTGTCCCATCGGCTCGTCAAGCCGCGAACGATCAACCTCGAGGGAATCTTCGGGAAGCTGCCCCTGGTGGCCTGGACCAATCTCGGTCCGGTGTCCACGAACCGACTCACCTCGGTTCACCTGCGTGCGCGCGCCAAGGGTGTTCACCTCACCGTGCTGGGGATCGATCGCTTCCCCCGAATGGTCGACTACGTCGTGCCCGAGGGCGTCCGCATCGCCGATGCCGACCGGGTTCGGCTCGGTGCTCACGTTGCGAGCGGCACGGTGGTCATGCACGAAGGGTTCATCAACTTCAACGCAGGAACTCTCGGTACGTCGATGGTCGAGGGTCGCATCAGTGCCGGCGTAGTCGTGGGCGACGGCTCGGACATCGGTGGTGGCGCCTCGATCATGGGCACCTTGTCCGGCGGAGGCACCGAGGTGATCAGCATTGGGCGCGGTTGCTTGATCGGCGCTAATGCTGGCGTGGGTATCTCACTGGGCGACGACTGTGTAGTCGAAGCTGGCTGCTACATCACCGCCGGATCCAAGGTGACCTTGCCCGATGGCGCGATCGCCAAAGCCCGCGAACTCTCCGGGCGCCCCGGACTCCTGTTCCGGCGCAATTCGCAGTCCGGGGCTCTCGAGGTGGTGCAGCGCACCGGCAGTTGGGGTGGCTTGAACGCGAACCTGCACGCCAACACCTAACCCCCCCCTCCCGTTTCCCCCGGATTCCGGGGGATTCGCTCCGCTTCCCCCGGAATCCCGTCGAGTCTGTGCGTTTCACCCAGCCCAACGTCGGGTCGCATCCAACGAGCGGGCGGTGAGGATACGGGCGACGACGTCACCGGGTGACTTCCAAATCTCGTCCCAGGTCCAGCGGACGACGCTCAACCCCAACGCACGCAGGCGATCCTCTCGGACCTTCTCCATTCGCAAGACACTCGGGTCGTCGTACTTCATCAACCCGTCGGCCTCTCCGACCACCTGCCAATCCGGCCACCACATGTCAACCCGTCCGATGAACCCTCGACCGTCGTGGAACTCCTGCTGGAGAACCGGCTCGGGCAATCCAAGACGAACGAACCTGACCCGGCTAATGGACTCCAACGGCGATTCAGCACCCATGCGCGCCATAGGCACGGTGCGCATCGCAGCCGACATTCCGCGGGTACTCGTCCAGCGTTCACCTATGTCCAGCAATTGACGCGTGTCGACCCCAGCGGCGAGCGCGGAATCCAGCACGGCCACCGCGTACTCATCCGGCATGTCTACGACCGATGTCATCGAGGCCGCAGCGATGCCGATCACTGGGATCCCTCCGATCACCGTGACCTCCTCTCCCGTCAAATTGCGACTCACAATGCGTATGCCATCAAGGCGATTCCGATGCTTGACCCCGCTCTGTGCGGGTCGGGTATCCCGGCCGGAATCACGGACGAGATCGATGAACTTCGGTTGCCAGGAAGGCAGTGGCAGGCCGTGCAACTCCGCGGCAAACGGTCCACATGCGTAGATGGGCTGCCGCATTCCCACCATCACCGAAGCCGCAAGTATCCGCCGGTGAAGAGTGCTATCGCACTCACCCGCCTGCCATGCCTCACTCAGGCAATACGCCCCGTGGCGGATCTTGTGCACATGTCCTCGGCGTTGGAGCGCGAGGATCTCAGGACGCGAGATCCCCAGTGCAGCAACACTTCGAATGCTGAAAACCGGCACAGAGTCCGACCACTCCTGGCTGATGCGCTCCCGCGCTTGATCCAGTTGCAGGTCATCGATCCATTCCTTACCCATGCGTCCAACACTCCACTATGCACAACGCCCAGTAGCGCCGCTTTTCACTGCTGGGGATCAGATGACCGGTGCCTGGGGAAAACGCTCAGACGCGGACCGATTCCGGGGGAAGCGAAGCGAATCCCCCGGAATCCGGGGGAAACGAAAGGGGGTTAGCGGGATTGCATAGGGGTGTAGTCGCGAAGGACTTCACCGACGTACACCTGACGGGGGCGGCCGATCTTGGTGGTCGGATCCTCGATCATCTCCCGCCACTGGGCGATCCACCCCGGCAGTCGACCGAGCGCGAACAGCACGGTGAACATTCGCGTGGGGAAGCCCATCGCCTTGTAGATAAGACCGGTGTAGAAGTCCACGTTCGGGTAGAGCTTGCGCTCAATGAAGAACTCATCGGCGAGGGCCACTTCCTCCAGACGCAAAGCGATATCCAAAAGCGGATCATCGACGTTCATCTGCTCGAATACCTCGTACGCGGTCTTCTTCACCACCGCTGCACGGGGGTCGTAGTTCTTGTATACGCGATGACCGAAGCCCATCAGCTTGATCCCGGCTTCGCGCTCCTTGACAGAGCGGATGAAGCGGTTCACCCCACCACCGGATGCGTGGATGTTCTCCAGCATTTCGAGTACGGCCTGGTTAGCGCCCCCATGAAGCGGCCCGAAGAGCGCATTGACTCCCGCGGACACGGAAGCGAAGAGGTTCGCATGCGAGGAACCCACGAGCCGGACGGTGGAGGTGGAGCAGTTCTGCTCATGATCCGCGTGCAAGATCAGCAGCTGATCCAGCGCGCGCGACACGATTGGATTCACTTCGTAGGGCTCAGCTGGAACCCCGAAGGTCATGCGCAGGAAGTTGTCCTCGAAGGAGTACGCGTTGTCTGGATACAAGAAGGGCTGACCCACGGACTTCTTGTACGCATAGGCGGCAATGGTCGGCAACTTTGCCATCAACCGGATCGTGGAGATGTGAACCTGCTCGGCGTCGAAGGGGTCGAGCGAGTCCTGATAGAACGTGGACAGAGCCGAGACCGCAGAGGACAGGACCGCCATCGGGTGTGCGTCCCGGGGGAAGCCGTCGAAGAATCGGCGCAGGTCCTCGTGCAGCATCGTGTGCTTGGTGATGGAGGCCGTGAACTCCTTCAATTGCACTTCGGTGGGCAATTGACCGTAGATCAACAGATACGAGGTTTCGAGGAAGCTCGACTGCTCCGCAAGCTGTTCGATGGGGTAGCCGCGGTAGCGAAGAATCCCAGCATCACCGTCGATGAAAGTGATCGCCGATGAGCAGGCAGCGGTGTTCACGAAGCCGTGATCGAGCGTCACTCGACCGGTGTCCTTGAGAAGGCTGGAGATGTCCAAGCCCGATTCGCCTTCGGTGGCAGGCACCCCGGAAAGCGGCATTTCCCCGCCCGGATGCTTCAGCACATACTCAGACACTCGAACCTCCCAGGGCAGACTACCGACCGGTCACTTCCACGGTCAGCGGGGTTTGCCAGTCTGGGCTGTGACAAGGCTCACGAGCGGGCCGCTGCCATCAAGCGATCGACAACTGCATCGATTCGTTCGTCGGTTGCCGTCAAAGCAATGCGCACGTGGGAGTCGTCACCGTAGAACGTGCCCGGCGCGACGATGATGCCGTTCTCCGCGAACCATCGCGTAGTGGCCCAGGCGTCCTCTCCCCGGGTCGACCACAGATACAGACCCGCTTCACTGTGGTCGATTCGAAAACCTGCCTGTTCCAGTGCCGTTAGCAACTTCGCACGTCGCCTTTCGTAGCGACCGCGCTGCTCTTGGACATGCGAATCGTCGTTGTATGCGGCGACCGCTGCCCGTTGAATCGGGGTGGGGACCATCATCCCCAGGTGTTTGCGCGTGGCCAGCAAGTCGGAGACGATCGTCGGATCGCCCGCCACGAAGCCGAATCGATATCCAGCCATCGAGGAGCGCTTGGAAAGCGAGTGCACGGTGAGTAGTCCCCGGACGTCGCCCTGATTCACTCGCGGATCCATCAACGAGACCGGTTGCTTGCTCCACCCAAGTTCGAGGTAGCACTCATCACTCACGACCGGGATATTCCGACCACGCGCCCAGGCAACTATCTGGGCCATTCGCTCCAGGTCGAGAACCGCTCCCGTCGGATTACCGGGTGTGTTCAACCACACCATCGAGACATCGGGAACATCCTCTACTTCATCGGTAGCCACCACCCGCGCGCCAGCGATAAGCCCTCCGACCTCGTAGGTGGGATAGGCGATTTCGGGAATGACGACGACATTCCCCGCGCCCATGCCTAAACCTGTGGGCAGCCAGGCCACGAGTTCCTTCGACCCGATCGTGGGCAAGATCCCGATGTCCGGAGCCCCTCCGATTCGGCGCGTCAGCCAACCGCGGCAGGCCTCGGCCAACTCAGGCAGTCCGGTGGTGGTCGGGTACCCGGGCGCGTCGGACGCCTCGGCGAGAGCGCGTTGAATGACAACCGGCGTGGGATCGACGGGCGTTCCTACGGAAAGATCGACAGCCCCATCGGGGTACGAGCGAGCAATCTGCGCCAACGGCGCGAGGGTGTCCCAGGGAAAATCGGGTAACTGGACTTTCATCCGGTCACCGCTGGGCTAGCCCTCTTCCTTGCGCGGGACATTCGCCAACAGCGGTGCGTCGAACGCCTGACCACCGAGCTTGCTGGCACCACCGGGTGAACCGAGGTCAGCGAAGAACTCGGCGTTGGCGGCCGTGTAATCGGACCATTCCTCGGGCACATCGTCTTCGTAGAAGATCGCCTCGACGGGGCACACCGGCTCACACGCTCCACAGTCCACGCATTCGTCGGGCTGGATGTACAGCATCCGGTCGCCTTCGTAGATGCAATCGACGGGACATTCCTCGATGCAGGACTTGTCCTTGATGTCTACACAGGGAAATGCGATGACGTAGGTCACCTCGTGCCTCCGGAAAGACTCTTGCTGCTTGGAACTCCCGAGCAGTCGAGCGCAACGCTACACAAGCCTCAGCCGTGAAGGGACACCAGCGGGGGCTCGACACCAGCTACCGCCATCCGGGTGGCCCGCCTAGGGTGAGGTCGTGCGCCTCTACGACACGCGAACCCGACGGCCAGAGGTCATCACACCGATTCACGACCGTCACCTGACCGTCTACGCCTGCGGCCCCACGGTCTATCGCGACGCTCACGTGGGCAACATGCGCACTTTCCTGCTCACCGACCTCGTCACCCGGCTCGCCGGGCTGCACGGGTGGTCCACCACCGTGGTGCAGAACATCACCGACGTTGGGCACATGGCCGACGACACCGGACTGGGCGGGGTGGATGAGGGACAAGGCGCCGGCGAGGACCGGGTCCTGCGCCAAGCCGACAGCGAAGGCCGAGGTGCCCTGGCTGTGGCGCGGCACTACGAGGAGGCCTTCCACCGGGATCTGGCGGAGCTGAACGTCCGTCCTGCAGACCACTATCCGCGGGCGAGCGAATCCATTGAGGACATGATCGCTCTGATCCAAACCCTCATGGATCGCGGCCACGCCTACATCGGTGGCGACGGTTCGGTCTTCTTCGATGCGCGTTCCTTTCCCGACTACGGGGCACTGAGCGGAAATCGCCTCGAGGATCTGCGACCGGGACACCGCTTCGACGGCGGCGTCGATCCCGCCAAACGGTTTCACGCCGATTGGGCGCTGTGGAAGAAGGCGCCCGCGACCAGAACGCAACTCATCTGGGACACCCCCTGGGGGGCCGGCTTCCCCGGTTGGCACACCGAATGCAGCGCGATGAGCTTGAAGATCCTCGGGCACTCGATAGATGTCCACACTGGCGGCATCGATCTGCGTTTTCCGCACCACGAGGATGAGCGAGCACAAAGCAACAGCGCAATGGGGAGCGACGTCGTACGTCACTGGGTGCACGCCGAGCACCTACTGTTCGACGGTCGCAAGATGAGCAAGTCCGCCGGGAACGTGGTTCTTGTACAGGATGTGATCGACAAGGGGCTCGACCCACTCGCGTTGCGTCTTGCCTTCCTGCAACACCGATACCGCCAGCAGATGAACCTCACCTGGGCCGTTATCGAAGGCGCGCAGTCCACTCTCGGGCGGTGGCGCACCAAGGTCGCGCTGTGGGCGACCCAACCGTCGCGTCCCATTCCCGATGCTTGGCGCCAGGAATTCCTCAGTGCCGCCGACGACGATCTCGACATTCCGAAAGCCCTTCACGTGCTCCATGCCGTCGAGCGTGATGGCCAGGCGCCCGACGGTGCGAAATTCGAATTCTTCGCGTGGGCCGACCGCCTGCTGGGCCTTGACCTGACCCGCACCGTGGGACAGGAACCCGTAGAACGGGACGTGCCCCAGGACGTCGCTGAGATGGTGGAGCGCAGGGAGGCTGCCCGGGCCGCCAAGGACTTCGCTACGAGCGATGCACTACGTGATGAACTCGCTGCCCGCGGCTACACCATCACCGACACCCCTGATGGCCAGGTGCTCACCGCAAACTGACATGCGGCCGAGTCAGCCGACGGGCACTTCCTCCGCGGGCACGTTCTCGAATACCTCCGGATCTCCTGCATTGGGTTCATCACCGGTCGCAGCGTCGTCGGGAGCGTTCGCGTCTTCCTGAGTGTTCTTCTTTTCCTTGTCCTTCTTCGGATCCTTGCCGCACACCACGGTGGGCGCGGCGCGGTAGAAGGTGCGGATGGTTTCCCGCTTGACTTCCTGATCATCGTTGAAGAAGACACGGTCCACGTTGATCGAGAATCCGGGGATACCTCGCTGAGGCGAGCAGCCCGATCCCTTCTTGCGATAGATGGTCTCCGGTTGGCGCACTCCCGTCCGCGGACCGAACTCGGCTTCGATGGCGTCGTAGACGCGCGTGCCCCAGAAGTCGACGGTCATGGAGGTGTTGGTCATCTTGGTGGTGATCAGGACCGGATACGGACTGTCGTTGCGGAACTTCATGTCGAAGATCCCCCAGGCGACGGTGGCCTCCAAGCCCGGCTGGTAGCGGGAGATGTAGACCGAGTGGGCACGCGTATCCACGCGTTCCATGCCGGCGAAGAAGGCAGCGGTCCACACGGCAGTGGTCGCCGCCGAGACCCCGCCACCGAGGGCTTCCTCGAACACACCACCGGGGCCGATGATGATTCCTTGGGTGTAACCGTTCTCGACGGTGCGCTCCTTGATGGTGTCGTTCATCGAGAAGGTATCGCCCGGCATGAGGATCGTGCCGTTGACGTACTCAGCCGCCTGGCCGATGTTCGTTACTCGATAGGCGGCGTAGTCGAACTTCTGAGTGAAGCTCGAGAGTTTGTCGGTGATGCCGAGTGCTTCGGCGTCGGCGGTGGTGAATTCCGGCTGGCGCTCCCCTTCCGGCACGACCGCGTCACGGGTGCCACCGGCCGAGACGTCTTCGCCGAGGACTGGTAGGACTCGCGCCGCCAGGTCCTCGTCCGATATGCCCGTGCCCGCCTGACTGGGAACGATCCGCAGTTTCCCGTTCTTGGTCACACGAAAGGATGCATCGCGCGGCGACTCAGCCACCGCCAAGTCGTCAGAGATCGCGGCATAGAGAACTCCGCCATCGAGTTGCGGCACGTAATCGCCACCGGTTTCGGTGAACGTCAACGCCTCGCCGATGACCGCGGCCGGAATCTCCGCAACCACGCTGCCCACAACCACATTGACGGGACCGGAAACGGCTGCCTGCGCGAAGGCATTCGCGGCTTCGGCGTTGGCAACAGTCACGTTCGGTTCCTGTATGTCGACGGGCAAGGGCCGAACTTTGCGAGGTTCGGTGATCGAATCGACGATCAGTGTCCGGATTCCATCCCGATCGATGGTCCGACCCTGTCGACCCGGCAGGTACGTGACGGTCGTGCCGTTCACGCTCAACGCGGAGTCGGCTGGTTCCGCGGAGACGAGTCGATCGAATGCACCCATCTGCAATTCGAGTTTGTCTTCTTCGACGACGATCACCGGCTCGATCTCGGTGCCATTCCCCATCCCGAGGAAACGCTCGAAGGGATTCCAGCTGGTGCGAACGAGAGGATCGACGGTGGCTTCGGCATTCACCCACACACCAGCCTGACGCGGCTTGACGATGAGGACCTCACCGTTGTTGTCGAACTCCAATGGCTCGGCTGCTGGTTTCGCCACCTTGGATCTGACGGTCTCGATCGCGGACTGCCGGTCCATGCCGCCGATATCCACTCCCTTCACGGTGGTGCCAGAGGGAACGGTGGGGCCGGACAGGATCGTGATGACCAGGAAGAGACCTACCAAGCCGAGCAGGCCAGCTACTGCGGCCGCGACGATGGTCTGGATTCGAGACGGGCGCCAGGGTCCGCGATGAGACTCCGACACGTACCCCTCTCCCCCAACCCTTCGCTCACGGTGACTCGGACGAACCTGATGATCGTGGACTGTCTATCCACCTCTGACCATGATGGTAAGCAAAGCCCCCCGGCTTGACCAAACTCGAGGGTCAACTCGGCATGCCAGTTCCCATGCGCAGACTCGCGAAGGAGTGCGCCGGCAAGGTCGCAACGGCCGAGCCGACCACGGCGCCGGCGAGCAGATACCCCCACTGCCGAACGCCGCTGCTCACGGCCAGGTCACCGGACGTGGATTCGGTTGCCAGGAAGAAAGTCATGGCCAGCCAGCCCGCGAGGACCAACCAGCCTCCGGATCGCAGGTGAGTCGAGCGCGCTGCACCACGGATCACCACCACGAGGACGACGACGACGATGACCGCACCCCACGGCACCACGAGGTACCGACCATCAAAGGTCAGGATCGTTCGGTGCGCCTGCACGAAGCCTCCCGCAAGGCCGACGATCATCCCGGCTATCGTCGCGGCGACCAGTAAGCCGATACGGGAAGCTCGACTCACGCGCCGATCCCGGCGAACAGGTCCTTTTCCATGCCGTCTTGTTCATTGCTCTCGCGGGCGATCACGGGCGCACCGCGAACCAGTCGGAAGTACTCGGTTCCCATGGCTTCGCTGCCAAGGTTGTTCGACAAGGCGAAGAACCCGCCGTCGACGGTGACCTGCGTTCGATGTGCCGCCAGCGCTCGCATCTTGGTATCCAGGTAGTCGTGTGCATCTATCGCTGTGGTGATGAGCGAATCGTCGCAGGCGAAGGGAAGGTCGTCAGGATCCATCGCCGCGAACTCTGAATCCGATCCCTGCTCGCGCAAGGCCATGATCCCCCGACGCACGACGCTACGCGGAAATGCGGTCCAGTAGACCTTGGGAACCGACCACGGGGCACCGGCATCCGGCCGGAAGGATGGTGATTCAGCAAGTGCGACCCCGTAGTGGGTGACGCGGTGAGCCTGGATGTGATCGGGATGGCCGTAGCCGCCGAAATCGTCGTATGTGACCACGACATGCGGACGTACCTCACGAATGACGGGGACCAACTCGCTGGCCGCGTCGAGGAGATCCGCTTGCCAGAAGGAATCGGGTCGCTCATTACTCGCCACGCCCATCATCCCCGAGTCGCGGAATCGACCGGGTCCACCGAGGAATCGGTGATCGCCCACTCCGAGGATGCTCATCGCCTCTGCCAACTCCCCGATCCGATGCTGGCCGAGCCCATCGGTCTGGTCGGCCGCAAGGTGCGCGAGTTCGGGGACCAAGATCTCGCCTTCTTCACCGAGCGTGCACGTGACGAGGGTGACCTGCGCACCCTCGGCGGCGTATTTGGCCATCGTTGCGCCGGTTCCGATGGTTTCGTCGTCGGGATGGGCATGTACGAGGAGGATTCGTCGATCGCTGCGATCTCCAGAGGTCACCACCTCAGGCTACTTGTGCGTCCCTGCCCTGACGCGTTTCGGGACGGCGACTAGTTGAATGGGCTCGTGGCAATCGAATCGCAGGCGGAGACGTTCCCGCGGCAACGCGCGCGGACCCGGGGGTTCCGCTTGGGTGCGCCGCGCGCCTTCCGAATCGCGCAGTTGACCGACGGCAGTGCGCGGGTTGTCTTCGTGCGAAGTGCCGATGGGACCACAGCGAGTGGAGACCTGTGGGTCGCCGATCAGCGCGATGCCTGGCGTGAGCGCCGCGTCGTGCACGCAGCGGCACTGGAGGCATCCGGGGAGCTCCCTGCCGCCGAACGCGCCCGTCGGGAGAGGTTGCGCGAAGTCACGTCGGGAATCACCGCGTATTCCGTGGATGCACACGGTGGCACGGCAGCTTTTGCAGTAGACGGCGTGCCGTATCGGGTGGATCTGGACTCAGGTGTTGTGGTCGAACTCGCCCATCCCGGACCGGTGGTGGATCCTCAGGTCAGTCCCGACGGCAACTTTGTCGCGTTCGTCAGCAGTGGATCCGTACACATCGTCTCGGCGGACGACGACGTCGCCACCGATGTCACACCCCAGGCAACGGAAACGATCACCTGGGGCCTCGCGGATTTCATCGCAGCCGAAGAACTCGAGCGTCACCGAGGAATGTGGTGGCTCGCCGATTCCCGCAGGCTCCTGATCGAGCGCGTGGACGAGTCCGAAGTGGAAGTTCGATGGATCGGTGATCCCGCGCAACCGCAGAACGAACCGGTTGCCCACCGGTATCCCGCTGCCGGGACGAACAACGCACGCGTGTCCGTGCATCTGGTCGATGTTGTGAGCGGAAATCGGACTGCCCTGCCGTGGGATCACGCTGACTTCCCGTACCTGGCAGGGGTCCACATTCCGCAGGCGAGCGACCTACCGCCCACCGCGATCATCTCCGTGCTCAGCAGAGACCAACAGCGCCAACGAGTCCTGCAACTGAACGGAGAATCGTGGGTTACCCGCGCGGATCGACAGCAAAGCCCGTGGGTGGCGGTTATGGGCGGAGTTCCCACCATCGATGCGACCGGCGCACTCATCGACGTCATCGACAACAATGGCGTATTCAGCGTCAGTCGCGACGGTCGACCCTTCTCGCCAGAGGACATGAACGTCGACTCGGTGCTGGACATCACGGACGTCGGCGTTGTGGCGATCGTCGCCGTGGAGCCCACGACGCGCGTGCTCGCGGCCGTGTCGTTCGATGGCACGACCGAGATCCTCACCGACCACAACCAGTGGATATCGGCGGTGGTGAAGGGAGACATCCGCGTCGAGGTCAGCGCGCAAGTCACCGAACCGGCTACTGCGGTGCACATCGTGGATGGTTCGGTGCGGAAGCCGATCACCTCACTCGCTGAGCGTCCGATCATTGAGCCAGCGGTGCAGATCACGCGACTCGGTGAACGCGAGTTGGCCACGGCGTTGATACTCCCCGAGCAGCACGAGCCCGGAATGTCCTGGCCGGTCATCGCTAGCCCCTACGGAGGACCACACGCCCAGCGGGTGATCCGCGCCGGCGGTGCCTACCTCACCGAACAGTGGCTAGCCGACCAGGGATTCGCGGTTGTGGTGATCGACGGCCGCGGAACGCCCGGACGTGGACCGGGGTGGGAGTACGCCGTGCACCTCGACCTTGCCGGTCCGGCCCTCCAGGACCAGGTGGACGGGCTGCACGCACTAGCCGCCACGAACGATGCACTCGACCTCACCCGAGTGGGAATCCGGGGTTGGTCATTCGGTGGCTATCTGGCCGCACTGGCCGTCATGGATCGCCCCGATGTGTTCCATGCCGCGGTCGCGGGCGCACCGGTGACCGATTGGCGCTTGTACGACACCGCATACACCGAGCGCTACCTGGGGAACCCGAATGACGACGACTCCCCATACGAGCGCACCACATTGCTCACCCGGGCGGCTGATCTGACTCGCCCCCTTTTGCTCATCCATGGACTCGCCGACGACAACGTCCTCGCCGCGCACACGTTGCAGTTGTCCAGCGCACTCCTAGCAGCCGGAAGGCAGCACAACGTCCTGCCGCTGAGCGGAGTCACGCACATGACGCCGCAGGAGACAGTTGCCGAGAACCTGCTGCTAACCGAGGTGGAGTTCTTCCGGACTCACCTCACCAAGAGTGACTAGTTCTTCTTACGGCCCGCCCGAACCCGATCGGTCGCATTCAGCAACACCTTGCGCATCCGCACGGCGGACGGCGTGACCTCCACGCATTCGTCTTCCCGACAGAACTCCAGCGCCTGCTCCAACGACAACTGCTTATGAGGGATCAGCGGCACCAGCACGTCGCCGGTGGACGAGCGCATGTTGGTGAGCTTCTTTTCCTTCGTGGGGTTGACGTCCATGTCGTCGGAGCGTGAGTTCTCTCCCACGATCATGCCCTCGTAGACCTCGGTACCGGGCCCCACGAACATGGTCCCGCGCTCCTGCAAATTCGACAGGGCGAAGCCAGTCGTCTGACCGGAACGGTCGGCCACCAGCGAACCCGTGGGCCGCGTGCGCAAGTCCCCGTACCATGGCTCGTAACGATCGAAGACATGGTGCAACAAGCCGGTGCCGCGCGTCTCGGTGAGGAACTCGGTACGAAAACCGATCAGTCCGCGTG
>CAYPSE010000004.1:0-37686 GCA_964413305.1 uncultured Rubrivirga sp.
GGAGCCGAAGATGCTTCCGAGTTGCTTCATGGAGGGTCACTCCCTTTTCTGTGTTGGTGGCTCGGGGGTCTCCCGGGCACGTAACGATTATGTCGCACATTTGTTGCATTGCCAAACAAAAAGGCCCGATTGTGCGCGGATTCACATACTCGGATCGCGTTCCGCTGGGCAGATGTCCGGACGAACCGCCTGAAGGACTGGACATATACCCCCGGGGGTATTAGTCTTGAGTGGTGCGGTCCCGCGGGGCCCGTGCATCGACGTACTGATAGCTCGACACGACCACACTGCGAGAGGGAGCAGAGCCCACGATGGTCAGAACGCATTCGGTAGAGGCTCTGGCAGCCTGGTGCGCAGCGGGCACGTCGCAGGAATCTAGAGTCCGCAAATCAGGAGTAGGAGCAAAGTCATGACCGCAACAAGCGCCCCCCACGTGATCGTCATCGACACCCCGGGACTAGGTGACCGGGGCTACATCGCCCACGATGGTGTGAACGCCATCGTCATCGACCCTCAACGCGATACCGACCGCGTCGAGAAGCTCATCGCCGAGCACGGGCTCACCGTGACTCACGTGGGTGAGACCCACATCCACAACGACTACGTCAACGGCGGCTACCAGTTCGCGAAGAAGCACGGCGCTACCTACGTGGTTCCTGCTGACGTGGAATTGTCATATCTGGGCGAAGCGAACGTCGTGGCAATGGGCGAGGGTGACGGGTTCCGAGTGGGAGACCTCGATGTGCGCATCGTGCACACTCCTGGCCACACGCCGCACCACATCTCCTTCGCGGTCAGCCGTGACAACCATCCTGGCGCCGTATTCACCGGTGGTTCCCTCCTGTACGGAACCGTTGGTCGCCCCGATCTCGTCGCACCCGACCTGACGGTCAAGCAAGCTCACGATCAGTGGCATTCCGCCCATCACCTGGTCGACCTCCTGCCGGCTGACACGCAGATCTACCCCACGCACGGTTTCGGATCCTTCTGCTCGTCGATCCAGACTGCAGGCGTGCAGACGTCGTTGGGCCAGGAGAAGGCGATCAACCCCGCTCTCACCCAGGCCGAAGAGGACTTCGTCGAGATGCTGATCGCCGGGCTCGATGTCTTCCCGGCCTACTACGCCCATATGGGTCCGGCCAATGCGGCCGGACCGGCGGAAATCGACCTCTCGTTCCCAGCACCGGTCGACCCTGCGGAACTTCGGCGCCGCGTCGAGGCGGGGGAGTGGGTCGTAGATCTGCGCTCCCGCGAGGTCTTCGCCGGCGGTCACGTGCCAGGTGCGGTCAATTTCGACCTCGACGGAGCCTTCGTTAACTACCTCGGCTGGATGGTGCCGTGGGGGACTCCGATCACTCTGGTCGGTGCCACCACCCAACAGGTGGAAGCGGCGCAACGTGAGTTGGTCCGGATCGGCATCGATCGGCCGGCCGGACAGGCTGTCGGAGGTCCGGACTCGTGGATGTCCGAGGGTGAGGCGCCTGCGTTCATGCGCCGAGTGGACTTCGAGGAGATGGCCAAGGAGTGGAAGGCCAACCCGAATTCGGTGGTCGTCGATACCCGCCAGATCCTGGAATGGGAGGCGGGCCACGTGAAGGGTGCGACCTTCATTCCCTTCTACGAGGTACTCGATCGCATGGGAGAACTTCCCCGAGATGAGGACGTCTACGTTTACTGCGGATCGGGATACCGGGCCGCGGCTGTTGCGTCGGTGCTGCAAAACGCCGGATTCGACAACATCGTCCACGTCGACGACGACTTCCCGAACGCGGCTCAATGCGGACTCGAGATCGTCGCCGAGGAAGCACCAGCGCGGGAGCCCGGTTGGACATGGCTTGCCTCGCGGGCTGCGGTCCGTGAGTACCAGCCAGGTGGCGTCAAGCAGGGCGTGTCAACCCACTAGGGGTTCTGTTTCGGCATTGCGTTCAGCACACAACTGAATTCACAACCGACAACCCCCGCTTCGGTGGCTATGCCACGATACGAGGCGGGGGTTGTCGGCTATTGGCCCGAGTTGCGAGAGGGAGGCAGCGTTGTCCATCGGTCCTGGGTTGATCGATCCTGGTTCAACGAGGCCGTCCACCGAGATCACGAGTCGAATCACCTACTCGCCGAAAGTCTTCATCCCACTCACGCAATTGTGCAGGGATCGCTGCGGCTACTGCACCTTCGCCCAAGCTCCGCACCACCTGCCGGCTCCCTACCTTCCTTTGGACGAGGTGGAGCGGATCGCTACCCAAGGGGCCCTCGCCGGATGTCATGAGGCACTCTTCACGCTGGGGGAGTTCCCCGAAGATAGATATCCGCAGGCGCGCGCATGGCTCGATGAGAACGGCTACGAAACCACGATCGACTACCTCGTCGCTGCCTGCCGTCGGGTTCTCGAGACCACGGGATTGCTGCCACACGCCAACGCCGGCGCTCTGGGGCGTGAAGACCTCGCACGCCTTCGAACCGTTGCCCCGAGTCAGGGAATGATGATCGAGTCATTGAATCCCGATCTCCCGGCGCACCGGGGTGCCCCGGACAAGGATCCGGCTCGTCGCCTCGCCACGCTCGACTTCGCGGGCGAGTTGGCCATTCCGTTCACCACAGGCATCCTGGTCGGCTTCGGGGAGGCGAGGCGTGACCGCGTGGTCGCGTTGGAAGCGATAGCCGCCAGCCACGCGATGTACGGGCATGTCCAGGAGGTGATCGTTCAGAACTTCGTACCCAAGGCGGGCACCGGCATGCGGGATAACCCCGCGTGCTCGATCGATGACCTCGTCGATGCCATCGCACTAGCGCGCGAGATCTTGCCGTCGACCGTCCATGTCCAGGCGCCTCCCAATCTGGTCGACGACATCAACGCGATCCTCGAAGCCGGCATTGACGACTTCGGCGGTATCTCGCCGGTCACCGTCGACCACGTCAATCCCGAGAAGCCGTGGCCGGCGCTGGAATCGCTCCGATCCGTTGCTGAGGCCAGCGGCCGGGAACTGGCTCCTCGTCTCACGGTCTACCCGGAATTCGTGCTCCGCGCCCATGACTGGATCGACGAAGGCTTGCACTTCGCGGTCCTGGACCGAAGCGATGCCGAAGGTCTGGCGCGCGATGATCCCGGTGCCGTTTTCCCGGAGAAGTATCAGGACGCTGCGAATGTCGGAACTGGTGCCGAGGTAGTGCAGATCGGACGGCGCTCCACGGCTTGGTACGCGGGTGCGGATCGGGTGCCCGCTGCAATCATCCCGCGCTCGACCGATATCTCCGGTGCCGTGGGCGAGGTGCTCGCCGGTGTTCGTGCCGGTCAACGGGTCGACGCTCCGGAACTCGCCACCTTGTTCGCGGCGCGCGGTCGGGAAGTGGCAGCCATCGCCGCCGTGGCGGACGACATCCGCGAACAAGTCAACGGCCATGCCGTGACGTATGTGCGGAACCGGAACATCAACTACACCAATGTCTGCACGTACAAGTGCACCTTCTGCGGCTTCTCGAAGGGCCCATTGTCCTTGAACCTCCGAGGAAAGCCCTATCTTCTGGACGACGAGGAGATCGCCGCGCGGGTCGTGGAAGCCGCATCCCGTGGAGCCACCGAAGTGTGCTTGCAGGGCGGCATCCATCCGGATTTCGACGGCAACTACTACGTCCGTGTGACCGAGGTAGTCAAGAAGGCCGTTCCCGCGATGCATGTCCACGGCTTCACAGCGCTGGAAGTCCTCGAAGGCTCCCGCCGGCTTGGTGAGCCGTTGGAGTCCTACCTGCAGCGGATGAAGGATGCGGGATTGGCGTCGTTGCCTGGCACGGCCGCAGAGATCCTGCACGACGACATTCGCGCCGTCTTGTGCCCGGACAAGGTAACGACCGAAGAGTGGTTGATGGTGCATGAAACGGCGCACCGATTGGGGCTGCGATCCAACGTTACGATCATGTTCGGCAGTGTCGAGCAACCCGAGCACTGGATCTCCCACATCCTCGCGACCCGTGATTTGCAGGTACGTACCGGAGGTTTCACCGAGTTCATTCCTCTACCGTTCGTACACATGGCTTCCCCGGTCTACTTGAAGCGGAAAGCGCGACGTGGCCCGACATGGCGGGAGGTCGTCTTGATGCATGCGATTGGCCGCATCGCCTATCGAGGCCTCATCGACAACGTACAAGCCTCGTGGGTGAAGCTCGGTATTCCGGGAGTGAAACAACTCCTGCAAGGCGGAGTCAACGACGTCGGTGGAACGCTCATGGACGAGAACATCTCCCGCGCCGCAGGAGCCGCCCATGGTCAGGGCATGGACCCCGGAGAGCTCGCCCGCGAACTGGAACCCATCGATCGCGTTCTCAAGCAGCGGACCACTATGTATCAACCACTCATCGATATGGATGGAGTAGCAGGGTGAAGATCAGAGCTGTCCATTCCAGTCTCCACGAAACGCTGCGGGAAGCCGGAGCGGAGATCACCCCACCGACCATCGTCGCCGCATGCGCCGTGGTGGTTCACAACCCGCTCGCGGATCGAGGGCGGGTCGAGGATCTGACCGAACTCGAGGAACTGGGCTCGAATGCAGCGGAATTTTTGGTGGAACGGTGCCTGCAGGTGCTGGCAGCCGTGGGACTGGGTGCCGATTCGGTGCGTGGCTACGGCAAAGGTGCGATCGTGGGGGTTGCCGGGGACCGGGAACACACCGCAGCCATTCTGCATCCCCGCTTCGGGGCGCCCGTTCGATCAGCCATCGGTGGTGGGGCCGACATCATCCCAGGAACCAAGAAGGTCGCCGGTCCTGGCGCTGAGATCACCATGCCGATAGGCAATAAGGACGATCGGTGGGTCTTCGACGACATGGATTCTGTGGACGTCAGTGTTCCCGATGCCCCGCATGCCGACGAGATCGTCATCGCCCTTGCGCTGTCGTGTGGTGGCCGACCCGGGGCTCGCGTCCGCAAGCCCTCGTAGCTAGCGAAAGGAAACACATGTTCAAGGCGATGATCTTGTTGACGCGTCGATCCGACATGAGTCATGTGGAGTTCGCGCAGTGGTGGCTGGAAGAGCACGCTCCCATGGCCCGACAGCTTCCCGGCGTTCGAGAGATCCGCTTCAATGAAGTTGTCGAGGGAGACGGGATCGACGGCATCACTGAGTTGTGGTTCGACGATCGCGACGCCTTCGAATCGGCCTACGCGTCGCACATTGGCAAGACCGTGGCACAGGACTCCCTTGATCACGTGGCGTCACGGGTGCGGCTATTCGTCAACGAGTCACGGATCATGGGTTAGTGAGCAAGCGCCCCACCAGTTTCCTCGGTACACCTGCAACCGCACCTGGCCCGGTGGGCCCAGACATGTTGAAGGCCTTCGGGACGATTCGCAGTAATCCGCTGGAATACCTCCATCAAGTGTGGCTTGCCCACGGAGACGTGGTTCAGTTCCCGGTTCCCAGGCCCCCTAGCTACCTGGTGAACAGTCCGGAAGGCACCAGGCACGTGCTGGTCGACAACGCCCGCAACTACGGGAAGTCGACGATCCAGTACCGAGCACTGTCGCTGGTGACAGGAGACGGGTTGCTCACCTCCGATGGCGACACCTGGAAGACGCAACGCAGAAGCCTCCAGCCGGCGTTCCACCACACTGCGCTGGAAAACATCGGTTCCCACGTGCGCCAGGCAAGTGAGCGGATAGCTCGCCAATGGGCCGATCTATCTCCAGGCACGGTGATCGATATTGATTCCTTCATGATGGGCGCCGCCTTGGAAGTGGTTGCCGCATCCTTGATGAGCACCGATCTCACCGGCAGTTCGAGCGAAATCGCCGCGGCCACCTTGGATGCGCTGGACGTGGTGGTGGCACGGGCACGCGTGCCCATCACGCCACCGGCGTGGATCCCCACACCCGGCAATCGGGTGTTGACCAAGTCCGTTGCGCGGTTGGACGAAGCGGTGGCCGACATGGTGGCCGCGCGTGGGCAGGATGCGGGCGGGAATTCCGCTGAGGACCTGCTCGGCATGTTGCTGTCGGTCCGCGACGAAGCGGGTGCCGCACTGTCGATCACCCAGATCAGAGATCAACTGGTTACCTTCATCGTCGCTGGCCATGAAACCGTGGCCAGCGCCCTCGGCTGGGCGTGGGGCTTGATCGCGGAGCACCCACACGTGGGGGACCGGATCGCAGCCGAGGCTGACACAGTCGCCCCGGGTCGTCCCATTGATTTCACCGACTACTCCCAACTGATCTACACCAGGGCGGTGATCGATGAGACGTTGCGTCTGTACCCACCAGCCTGGCTGGTGACTCGCTCTGCCCTGGGTCCCGATGAGATCGACGGCGTGCACGTTCCGGCTGGCGCTCTCATCATCATGAGCCCGTGGCTGCTGCACCGTCATCCGAGGTTGTGGGATCGACCGGAGGAGTTCGACCCGCAGCGGTTCTTGTCGGACGTCGAGCGCTTCTCGCACATTCCCTTCGGTGCTGGGCCCCGGTTGTGCATCGGGCGTGACTTTTCCTACGTTGAATCGGTCATGATCGTCTCCGAGTTGGCGCGACGGTTCCGTGTCTCGTTCCCCCCGGGCGTTTCACTGCCCGTCGGTGAGCCGTTGGTGACCATTCGGCCACAGGGCGGAATGCCGGTGATGGTGGAGCCGCGCTAGCCACTGTTCGAAAGCCGGAGCTAGCCCCCATGCGTTATGTAGTCCACGAGAGCTGCTCGTTCGGTCTCGAGTTCATCCATGCGGACCTTAACGACGTCACCGATGGAGACGAGGCCGACGAGTGCGTTGTGGTCATCGATCACCGGCACGTGTCGGATGCGACGTTCGGTCATCAAGCCCATGAGATCGGCAACCTCGAACGTGGGTGGCACGCTCACCACATCGGCGGTCATGATCGTACGGACGTGATGATCGACCGCCCCGGTGTCTTTCGCTAGCGCACGCACCACATCACGCTCCGAGACGATCCCGGCGAGGGTGTTGGCGTTATCGATAACGAGCAGTGCTCCCACTCGATGTTCATTCAATGCTTGGACGAGTTCACCTACGGTGGCCTCGGGTGTAATCGAGAAGACCTCAGCGCCCTTCCCGGATATGACCTGCGTAACCTGCATGATCGACCTCCCGCGTGAACCCCGTGGGTTGTGATTCGGTGGTTCGGTATTCCCATCGTGGGGCCGGGCGGAGCCGCAGGCTAGAGGCGAAGGAGATCTACGACCGAATTGTGAAGAAGTCCATTCGTGCTCAGCGCCGAGAACTCGGCAGTTGGATCGTTCCACGGAAGCCGGTCGCCGGTGAAGGTCGTGATCTGACCACCCGCGGCTTCGATGATGGGCACGAGCGCTGCTACATCGTGGATCTTCAGCGCCGGCTCGGCTGCGATGTCCACCGCGCCTTCGGCCACCATGAGGTGCGACCAGAAATCTCCGTAGCCGCGCTGGCGCCAGGTCTGTTCGAGGAGACGATCCAGGCCCGTTGCCGACCACCCGATCGCATCGGAGAACCCGAATGAGGCATCGGCGATGCTCGACACCTTGCTGACGCGAAGCGGCTGACGAGGATCGAGGTCCCCCGGTGCGGTGCAGGTGGCATCGGAATCCCGCGCTGCCCACCATCGACGTCCCAGCGCGGGTGCCGAGACCACTCCGGTGGTGATCGTGTCGCCTTGCCGAAGAGCGATCAAAGTCGCCCAGATCGGAACCCCTCGAACGAAACTCTTGGTGCCGTCGATCGGGTCGATGATCCACTGGCGGTGTCCGTCCTGGCTCCCGTATTCCTCGCCATGGATCGCATCGTCCGGCCTGTGCTGTGCCAGGAGATCCCTGATGGCGTTCTCCACTGCACGATCGGCATCGCTCACCGGAGTCATATCCGGCTTCGTCTCCACCACGAGGTCGTTCGCCTGGAATCGATCGAGCGAGATGGCATCGGCGGCATCGGCCAAGAGTTGAGCGAGCGAGAGATCGTCCACGGCAGGGAATCTAGGGCACGCGTTGTGGATGACTGCAGCGAAGGGACGATTCGCCTAGGCTTCGCGACGTGGGTTCACCGCTCGACACCGTCTTCGGCCTCCCCACGCACGTTCTGATCGTGCACGCCACCGTGGTGCTCTTGCCCGTCGCGGTAGTGGGAGCGATCCTCATCGTTCTGCGGCGCAGTTGGATCCACCGACTCGGCTGGATATCCGTGGTTGCGGCTGGATTGGGTATGGGTGCCGCGTGGCTCAGCAGGGGCTCGGGTGAGCAGTTGGCATCTCGGGTGGGCAATCCCCAACCCCACGTCGAATACGGTGAGGCCTTGCCGATCCACGCAACCGGCTTCTTCATCCTTGTACTTGCCTACTGGCTCATCGCGCGCGGCATCCCGGGGAATCGTCCTCGTCCCTGGTGGGTAATCGGCCTGGGGGTGGTGGTCATCGTGGCCTCACTCGGCTTGCTGTGGTCGACGATCATCACGGGACACTCCGGCTCGGAGGCAACCTGGGGCGCCATCATCGAGAACACTCGGCCCGGGCAGGTTCCCGCTCCGTAGTCGGTCGGCGTCAGATGTCGGCTTGCGTGCGACTTCGCAGCAATCGCCGTAGGGACGCCAGTCGCTTCGGGTTCATCGAGGGGTCGGCATCCAATGCGCAGTACCGATCATCGTGCGTGCATCCCCGTGGGCACGCTTGGGCGGCGTCCTCGATATCGGCGAAGGCGCGGATGACTCGGTGGGGTTCGATGTGCGCCAGACCGAAGGAGCGAATCCCCGGTGTGTCGATGATGATGCCTCCCCCCGGTAGTGGCAGTGCGATCACATTGGTCGAGGTATGGCGGCCCTTGCCAGTGACGAGATTGACCCCGCCGGTCGATCGTCGAGCGGTGGGGACCAGGGAGTTGACGAGGGTCGATTTGCCTACGCCGGAATGTCCGATCAACACCGTGACGTGATCCACGAATGCGTCTTCGATTGCAGGCGTGACCCGTTTGCTGTGGATCTTGTGAATGGGTACGTCCAGCGGTCCGTATAGCTCGATAAGGGGTGCAGGGGAGGCGATGTCGGTCTTCGTGATGATGAGCATGGGTGAGATTCCCGCGTCGAAGGCAGCCACGAGGGTGCGATCGATGAGACCCGGACGCGGATCGGGGTCTGCCGCTGCCACGACGATGGCCAACTGATCCGCATTCGCCACGATCACGCGCTCGACCGGATCGGCGTCGTCCGCGGAGCGACGCAACGTGGTTTCCCTCGGGAGCCGGCGGACTATTCGAGCGAAGTCCTCCCGTGACAATCGGTCCGTTGCGGTTTCCTCGGATAATCCGATCACCTCGACGCGGTCGCCCACCACGATGCCTTTGCGTCCGAGTTCTCGAGCCTTGACCGCGAAGTGCTCGCTTCCATCGGTGGCCACGATGGTGAAGCGTCCGCGATCCACGGTTGCAACGGTCGCCGGTCTGGCATCCTCGAACTCGGGTCTGTCCTTTGTTCGGCGTCGACTCTTGTTACGTCCGGGTCGGACGCGAACGTCGTCCTCGTCCAACTTCAAGTGTCTGGTCACGTCGCCACCGTGCTGGTTCAGTTTCCCTGGGTGGTGATGGCCCACAGCGAAGGGAAATTCGGAAGGGTCTTGGCGGTGGTGGCCACGTTCTCAACCGACACCCCAGGGACACGAAGTCCGATGATCGCTCCGGCAGTTGCCATGCGATGGTCGTGGTAGGTGTGGAAAGGTCCGCCGTGCAGGGACGAAGGATTGATGATCACGCCGTCATCAGTTTGTTCGATCTTCCCGCCTAGGCCGGAGATCTCGCTCTCCAAGGCGGCGAGACGATCGGTCTCATGACCGCGCAGATGCGCGATCCCACGCAGCGTGCTCGTGCCTTCCGCGAACAAACTCATGGCCGCAATCGTGGGTGCTGTCTCGCCAACATCCGAAAGGTCGATGTCTACCGGATCGATGCGATCGGGACCTTCCACCTCAAGGGCGTCCCCATGCACACGGATGTTCGCACCGAACTTGCGGAGAATGCCCAGGACCGTCTCGGTGGGTTGGAGCGAGTCAGCCGGCCACCCTTCGATGGTGACGCGACCACCCGTGACTATTGCAGCGGCGATGAAAGGCAGGGCGTTCGAGATATCGGGCTCGATGGTCCAGTCACGGGATCTGATCTCCTGGGAATCGACGTGCCAGGTGAAGCGCTCGAATCCTTCGATCGGAGGATCCTCCACGACGCGAACCTGAACCCCGTGCCCCGCCAGCATGCGAATGGTCATGTCGACATGCGGCGCACTGGGTAGTCGCCTACCTACGTGATGGATCGTGGCCCCCGCCTCGAATCGCGCCGCAGACAGCAGTAGGGCGCTCACGAACTGACTTGACTTCGAAGCATCGAGGACAACCTCCCCACCGGGCACGTGTCCGCGACCTCGGACGAGTATCGGCAACTTGCCGGTTCCGGCATCGTCGACGTCGATGCCCACATCTTTCATGGCTTCGATCAAGGTGGCCATCGGCCTACGGCGTGCCGCCGAATCACCGTCGAACATCACGTCGCCGTGGTTCAGCCCTGCGAGGGGAGGAAGGAATCTCATGACGGTACCCGCGAGTCCGACATCGATTGTGGTGTCCGGAGCGGTCTTCAGATAGTGCGGTGTGACCTCTAGATCGATGCTTGTGTCGGATTCGGACAGCGTGCGAAAGCCCACACCGAGCGTGGCGAGTGCTTCGATCATGAGTTGGGTGTCGCGTGAGCGAAGCGCATGGGTTACCCGGCTAGGGCGATCACTCAGTGCAGCCAGGACGAGCGCGCGGTTGGTCAGCGACTTCGAGCCGGGGACTCGGACTTGTGCATCAACTCGTTGCCCGCAGTGCGGGGCTGACCACCAGGACTCAGAAGGCACCTGTTCAGGGTAGTGCGGACTGGCTCATTTCCACACGGGCCACTACTCGGGCCCACAATAGAGGCGTGTGTGGACGTTACGCCGCAGCCCGAGATGCCGTGGAGATCGCCGATTGGTTCGAAGCAGAACAGCTTCCGGCAGACGAGCTGCCCGCGCGGTACAACATCGCCCCCACGCAGGAGTCGTACATCGTCATCGACGAAGCAGGTGTACGGGCGGTCGAGATTGCTCGATGGGGATTGGTCCCCTCATGGTCCACGGATGCCACTCGTGCCGCACGCATGATCAATGCCAGGTCGGAGACGGTCGCGGAAAAGCCTGCCTACCGATCGGCTTTTCGGCGTCGCCGGTGCCTGGTACCCGTGGATGGCTACTACGAGTGGCAGGCGGTGACTTCGGGGTCTGCAGCTGGGACGTCGCGTGTCCGCAAGCAGCCCTTCTACATCCACGAGGCGAACCACGAACTCCTTGCGCTAGCGGGCTTGTTCGAGGATTGGACTGGACCGCAGGGCTCGGTTCGCACCTTCACGATCCTCACGCAAGACTCCCGAGCCCCGCTGGACCGTATTCACGATCGCATGCCGGTAGTGGTCGATCCCGAACACTGGGGCGTCTGGCTGGATCCGCACGCACCTGTTGCCGAGGTGTCGGAGCTGGTGAACGAACTGGTGGAAGGACGGGAGACTCACCTCCAGGCCTATCCCGTTTCCATGGCCGTCAACAAGTCGAGCAATGAGGGACCACAGATGCGTGCACCCGTCGGTCCTCGCCTGCCCGTAGGGTGAGGAATGATGTCTGGTCTTGTGCGTGATGTGATCTCGGAATCACCGTCAGATGACGATGAATTGAGCGATGCCGAACTGGCACTGCTGTTCGAGACCGACGCGCTGCCGTTCATCGACCAGCTGTACGGGATGGCACTGCGGATGACGCGGAATGTGGCCGATGCTGAAGATCTCGTCCAGGAAACGTTCGCCAAGGCATTCTCCGGCTTCCGCTCGTATCAGCAGGGCACGAACCTGCGGGCCTGGCTGTTCCGCATTCTGCGAAACACTTACATCAACTCCTACCGCAAGGCGCAGCGGCAGCCGAACTCCGAGTCGGCCGAGGAGCTGACCGACGGCCAGCTGCTTGACATCGAGCAGCGCGGGGCACGCGGTATCCGATCGGCGGAAGTTGAGGTTCTCGAGCGGATGGGAGACGAGGAGGTCTCCCAGGCCGTTGCCGCCCTGCCCGAGGAGTTCCGAACGGCGGTGATCCTCGCCGATGTCGAAGGGTTCAGCTACAAGGAGATCGCGGAGATCATGGAAACCCCGGTGGGAACGGTGATGTCGCGGGTTCATCGGGGAAGAAAGAGCCTGCGAACTTTGTTGGATAGTTACGCAAGGGAACACGGGTTCGTGGGTCGACAATCCGAGCAGCAGGCATCGGGGCAGCGGGAAGGGGAGGGACGATGAGTTGCGGTCGCCCCCATGAGACTCCCTGCACCCAGGTGGTCGCTTCGCTCAGCGCGTACATCGACGGGGAAGTCCAGGCGCAGGAGTACCGACTCATCGCCGTCCATATAACCGAGTGCCCCCCGTGCGGTGACGAGGAACGGGCTCAACGCACCATCAAGGCACTGGTCTTGCGTGCGAGTTCGGTGGGCGAGGCTTCGGCTGCGCTCCACGCGCGGATCCGATCCGAGTGCCAGATGCCTTCTGATAGGCCAGACGGGCAGTAGGCTCGCGAGTCGTCGCAGGTGATCTGATCGGCAGACCGGATCGCATGTCCACTCAACCATGAGGAGAGCAGCACGTTCATGGCACAGACGATCAGCGCGGAAATGGTCGCGTCCGTACATAGCGTTGCGGTCGAGCAGGGAGCATCCGTCGAGGCGGGCGTCACCTTGGTGATCTTGGAGTCGATGAAGATGGAGATCCCCGTCCTCGCAGATCGCGCCGGCACCGTTTCCGAGGTTTTCGTTCACGTGGGCGATGTGGTTCAAGAAGGCGACGCCCTCATCGCTATCGATCCGCTGTAGACCTGCCGACGAGCCCCCCATGTCACAAGACGTTCTGTCCGACCAGATCATCGGCGCCGATGGACAGGCTGAACGCGTCGTGTTGGAAGAGGACACCGCCGCGGCTGTGGGAAGTGGAGACGTTCGCGTACTCGGAACCCCCGTGCTCCTGGCCGTGTTGGAAGAGGCGACATGCGCGGCGCTGGTGGGAAGGCTGCCGAGTGAATGGACCACCGTGGGAACGATCATCGACATCACCCATCGACGACCCACGCCCGTGGGAGCCAAGGTTCGCGCTCGAGCGGTGCTGGTGGCGCGCGAGGGAAGGCGATTGGTCTTCGAGGTGGAGGCCGATCACGAGACGATCAGCGGGGCAGTGGTTCGGTCGATAGTTCAAGGACGCATCACCCGAGCCGTTGTCGAGCGTGCTTCCTTCGCCGATTAGACCCCGGTCGTGGATCGTGGGTAGGCGATCTCCGGATCGGTGAGGACATTCACCAAGTAGGGCCCGTGGTAGGCGCGGGCTCGATCGAGGGCGGCGCCGATCTCCGCCGGATCGGTGACGGTCTCGCCGGCTCCGCCAAGACTTCTCACGACGTCGTCGTAGGGGATCGGTGGGAGATCGGCTAGGACGTCGTAGCCGTACAGGAAACGCATGGGATGGCGCTCGAGTCCCCAACCAGCGTTGTTTCCGATCACCATCGTGACGGGCACCTGGTGTCGGACCAAGGACTCCACATCCATCAGGGAGAATCCCGCCGCTCCGTCGCCCAGCAGAAGCCACGGATGGGCGTCTGGCCGAGCGATGTGGGCGCCGAGTGCGTAGCCGGGTCCAGTACCGAGGCAACCGAACGGCCCAGGATCTAGCCAGCATCCCGGTTGCGCAGGCTCGATGAATCGTCCGGCGAAAGATACGAAGTCACCGCCGTCGCCGATGACGATGTCGTCGGCGGCGATTCGCGATCGCAACTCTCCGTAGATCCGTGCCGGGTGGATGGGCGTTGCGCTGCTCTGCAGGATTTCGACGTCCTTCGCCCAGGCCTGCTCGGAGACTTCGCGCAGAGTCCTCGCCCACTCCCGCCACCTAGATGGGTCGCACGAACGCGCAACGCATGCTCCGAGAATCTCAGACAGCGACTGGTTGAAGTCGCCGACGATGCAGACCGCCTCGGTTGCATGTGCGGCCACCTGTGATGGGGCATCGACGACATGGATCACGGTTGCGGAGGCTTCATTACCGAACTTCCCGTAGCCGAGTCGGAAGTCCAAAGGCGCCCCGATCACCACGACCACGTCGGCTTCGGCGAATGCGCGTGAGCGGGCCCGTGTGACCAGGAGTGGATCCGTGGGGTGAAGGGTGCCTCGGCCCATGCCGTTGGAGATTGTCGGAATCCCCAGTTCGGCAATGAACATGCGGGCGGAATCGATCGCATCCCCTGCCCACACGTCGGAGCCGACCACCACCACCGGACGCTGCGCACGCGCCAGGATGGCAGCGACTTCGTCGATAGGTCCGTCCACTGCACCGTGCGCCTCGGCACCGCCGTGGCCTCCAGCGTGGTCGGACTCCGGATCCGGCACAGTGGGAGTGAAGAGAGCGTCCATGGGTACGTCGACGAAGACCGGACCTCGGTGGGCGGCGGCTGCCAGTTCGAACGCGCGGGCGACGTCTGGGCCGATGCGGGCTGGATCGTGGATTGTCCAGGCCTTCTTGGTAACCGGTTCGAGCAAAGGAACGTGGTCGAGTTCCTGCAGCGCGCCGGAGCCCCAGCGGTAGTCCGGTGCCCGACCGCCGATGAGCACGAGAGGGCTTCCGTTCATCCACGCGCCGGTAACCGCGCTCATCGCGTTGGTGACCCCCGGACCGGCTGTGACTGCAGCGAATCCGGGTATGCGGCTGAGTTTGCCGACTGCCTCGGCGGCGAATACGGCCGTCTGCTCGTGGCGCACATCGATGAGCCGTAAGGGCCCCGAACGCTCGGCCGTGCGGGGATCGGGGGCTGACTTCACCGCTTCGACACCCCCGACGGCTGCATCGAACAGCGGGAAGATGTGTGCGCCTGACAGGGTGAACAGCGCCTGGGCTCGGTGCGCAACGGCAGCATCGATCGAATGATGGCCGCCGTGGCGCGGCTCCTCGCCGGCGCGCGGGTCGGGATCGGTCACGCGGTCACGCTACTTTGTGTTCCGTGCCGATACCCGCACGTTTGGTGAAGGAACGGACCGATCTGTCGCCTGGGGACCTGGATTACCTGACGTCGGTCGTCGAGGACTGGTCGCTCATTGCGGACCTATCGCTTTCGGATCTGGTCCTGTGGGTGCCCACGTGGAACGACGCAGGGGCCGTTGCGGTTGCGCACGTTCGTCCCACCACGGCGCCGACCAGCGTTCCCGAGGATGTCATCGGCAAGTTCACGCCGCGAGGTCGGGTTTCCGCGGTGGACCAAGCCCTGACTTTCGGCCGCACCATCCATGCTCGTGAGGTTTCGCGCCCGCTGGTTCCCACCGGTCTCGAGGCCTACCCCATCCATCGACCCCAGCGGCAGGGATCGTCACCACATGACGAAGGTCAGGCGGGCAGGGATCGGGACGTGATCGGCGTCCTGGTGCGCCACACTTCGTCGGCCCCGCGGGTGGCGGGGCAGTTGGAGGAGTTCTACCTGTCGACTGCGGACATCCTGCTAACGATGCTCACGGCAGGAACATTCCCGGTCGTGGAGACGGTCACGGGAGCAAGTGGCCGCCCGCGCGTGGGGGATGGTGTCATCCGATTGGACCGACAAGGAGAGGTTGTCTACGCCAGCCCGAACGCGGTCAGTGCGCTACGGCGACTCGGGCTCGCCACCGACGTAGTCGGAGTCGATCTCGCGAGTTTGGTCATCCGCTTACTGCAGCGTAGGGGGGCGTCGGACGCGGCAGTGGTGGAGCTGGTCCGCGGCAAGGTTGCGGGTCGTTCGGATATCGAGGCTCCGGGATCGACCGTGCTCTTGCGTTCGCTGCCGTTGCTCAATCGGATGGGAACGAGCGACGGCGCGCTCCTGCTGCTGCGCGACACCACCGATATCCGACGTCGTGAGCGGGCGCTCCTGTCCAAAGATGCCACGATCCGGGAGATCCACCATCGGGTGAAGAACAACCTCCAGACCGTGGCGTCGTTGCTGCGGCTGCAATCGAGACGGTCGCAGGATGATGCCGTCCGCGCAGCGCTGGCTGACGCGCAGATGCGCGTCGCGGCGATCGCCGTTGTCCATGAGGCACTGTCGGCTGGGGAGAATGCCGATTTGGGTGAGTCCGTGGACTTCGATCAGATCGTTCGGGCCCTATTCGCAGTAGCGGTGGAGGACCCACGCAGCGGATTCCGACTTGAGCGGCATGGCGATGCGGGCCAACTTCCGGCGGAAGTGGCCACTCCGCTGGCCATGTGTGTCTCCGAACTCATTCACAACGCCGTCCAACATTCCGGTGGCACCTTCGTCGAGGTTCGTGCTGTGCGCGAACCCGGATCCCTTCGCATCGAGATTCGAGATGATGGCCGGGGAGTCGACCGGGCGACCATTGCCGAGCCCGGATTGGGCTTGCAGATAGTGACGTCGCTAGCTGAGACCGAATTGGACGGCAGTTTCGAGTTCGCCGAGGACCCCTACGGAACCCGGGCCGTAGTGGATGTGCGGATTCCCGACTAGTCGGGGACGTGACTCCCGTGGACGTGGGCTGAAAACGCGTCCGATCTGGCGGATGATCAGGCGTTCGTACGAGCGCGCAGGCGAGCGTTCCGGCGCTTCAAGGCTCGACGTTCGTCTTCGCTCAAGCCACCCCAGACGCCGGCATCCTGGCCGGTCTCCAGAGCCCACCGCAGGCACTCGTCGACCACCGGGCAGCGTCGGCAGACGGCCTTGGCCTCTTCGATTTGAATGAGGGCAGGTCCGGTATTGCCGATCGGGAAGAACAACTCCGGGTCTTCGTCACGGCAGGCTGCCTCGTGGCGCCAGTCCATGCGTGATCCCTCCAAGGGTGGTGGGCACCGGGGTCGCCGGCACTCGTGAAAGCCTTCACGATTAGGCCCGTCAAGGAGGGGGAAGGGGGATCTCCCCTGGACCCTCGGAGGAAGGCGACCTAATCAGTCCGGCTTAGGGCCTCACTAGGGTCGCAGAGGCTCGGCGTCGGCACAACCCTAAATGACCAGGTTTCGCGCTCGGCTGCTGTCATTTTGGTCACAAGTGCAACAAATGTCCGTTTTGATCGATCATCGTGAACCCATCACTAGGAGCGCCGCAGGGTGCGAGGCGAACTGGGCGCTCGTTGTCGAACCGAGTCCCTCTCCGTCGATTTGCAGGGCGACGACGGCTCCGGGATGCGCGACTTCGACGGTGAAGCGGGACTGGTCGTGCCAGACCACTATTCGACCTGCCCCCCGGCCCCGTCCGCTGCTGCCTCGGCTCAGTCGGCCGAGCATCCGGGTGGCCGCTTGGACGGTGGTCAGGGGATCCAAACTCCGTAAAGCGAAGACATCGAGGCCGGTCTCGAACGAGGCGTGCGGACAAGGATCGATGGGAACGGCCCCGAAGTACGTCCACGGCGATGTGTTCTGCACGATCGCCAGCACCACGTTTTCGATGGCGGGGGAGCCCGATCGCGAGAGCGTCATGGGTATCGGGTGGCGGGTCTGGAAGTACTCACGAACGGTAGCCAGGAAATACCGTGCGGGTGAAGCTTTCTTACCGGCGCGACGTTGCCGCTCCATCGAAGCGATGATTTCCGCATCGATGCCCAATCCGGCATTGACGACGAACCAGCGTGATCGGTCATCGAAGCGCGCGTGACCGACACCGATGCGTCGGAACCTGCCCTCCCGCGCCGATCTGAGCACTGCTCCTGTGGCCTCGACGGGATCGCTCGGGATCCCCAGCGTTCGGGAGAACACGTTGGCGCTACCTCCGGGGATGACACCGAGTGCGGGCACGTGCCGACCTGGACCATCGCGCAGCATTCCGTTCACCACTTCATTGACGACGCCATCGCCACCCAGAGCGATGACGGCATCGAGTCGGTTATCCAGTGCCCAGTTGCCCAGGTCCACTCCGTGTCCGCGGTGCGTCGTGAAGGTCACTTCGAGGTCGAGTTCGTGCGATAGCGCCTGCACGATGACGTCTGCGGTGCCGGTGGACGTGGTGGTCGCGCGCGGATTGACCACCAGGAGAGCCCTCATGTAGGTGAGCCTAGGTGTCCCGTCTTCGAGGTTCCTCTGCGAGATTCATGACAAAGACCGGGGTACCGTGTGCTGCACGCGCCGACGTTTTCGGCCATTCTGTTTATAGGGAGATGCGCACGATGCCTTTTGCTGACATGGTGGATGGTGTTTCGCTCTACTACGAGGATTTGGGAGCGGGACCACCACTCGTTTTCGTACCTGGTTACTCCGGGTCGTCGGAGATCTGGATGTACCAGATATTGCACTTGGCGTCGGAGTTCCGATGCATTGTCTACGACCCGCGAGGTCACGGGAAGTCAGACAAACCAGTTGAGGCATACAGCATGGAGGTAATGGCCCGCGATTTGCACGACCTTCTCCGGCACCTTGACGTGGTGGAGCCTGTGCTTGTTGGTTGGTCCATGGGAGGCGCCATATGTGCTGAGTACGTTTTGGAATTCGGGAATGTCGCGGCGATGGTGCTTGTTGCTCCGACGTTGCCTCGATTCACGCAGACACCCGAGCTCCCATTCGGGATGGCTGATTCGGATTACGACTCCTTCATAGAGCGCGAGTCGACCTTCACTCCCGAGTTCAGGACTGCCCAGTTTGCGGCGAACTTCTTTCGGAGTGAACTACGAGCCTCGGCTGACTGGCTGACCCGACTCTCCATGGCGATGCCACCCCACGTTGGCGTTGCCTACATGAAGACCCTCCGGAATCTGGACTATTCGAGTCGGATGCCACAAATTGACTGTCCGATACTCATTTGCCACAGCATTCATGACCGGGTCTGTGATCCCCGATGGACCGAGGTGATCGCGGCGACGCAATCGAATGTCGACATCTCCTGGTATCGCGAGAGCGGCCACGCGCTGATGCTGGAAGAAGGAGAACGACTAAGTGAGGACATCCGAATGTTCGCGGGCCGCATTCGCAACTAATGGAGATCAAGGTCGCCGAGGGCGCGAAGCCCAGTGTCGAGATTTTTTTGGCGGGTCAAGTCGTCACCATGGCCGGCGCAAATGCGCAGGCTCTGGTCGCGTCACAGGGCAAGGTCGTGTTCGTTGGTTCGCTGGATGATGCGCGAACGAGGTATCCACACGCCTCCACATCCGACTTTGGTGATGATTCATGCATAATTCCTGGATTTCATGACGCCCACTCCCACCCGGAAATAGTCGCGGAGAATGCCCTCACGGTTGATGTCTCCCCGGGGGCGGCTCCTGATCAAGCTAGATTGCGCGAGTTATTGGCACAACAGGCAACAGTGGTCGGCGAAGGAAACTGGGTACTTGCCACGGGCTACCGGCCGGATCGCGGCAGATTCGACTCAAGCGTTGACGTTGCCTTTCTCGATGCCGCCTGTCCGAACAATCCCGTGTACATCACCCATGTTTCGTCGCATTGGGGTGTGGCGAACTCCCGGGCGCTCCTCAAATTGGGAATCGACCCTCATGGTCGATTCCCGTCATCCCTTATTGGGTCCGACTCATATGGCAAGCCGAATGGGTTCATCTTCGAGGATCGTCACTTCGAACTTGCCTTCCCGGCACTGTCGCCGAAGGGGGGGCTGTTGCCGCGAGCGGATCTTGACACCTATCTTGCGAGCCTGCGGACGACGCTGAGTCGATATGCGTCGTGCGGAATCACCGCTACGGTGGATGCCTTGAGTTGGCCGGGTGGTATCGAGAATTACCAGCGGCTGCTTGATCAGGCATCGCTACCCGTCCGTATCGCGACGCTATTGAGTTTCACTCATCTGGCTTCTTGGATTGACGGACGAGTGGGAAATAGTGAAGGACGCATCAGGATCATCGGTGCCAAGTTGTTCGCCGATGGCGCTTTGTCGGGTGGCACATGTCTACTGAAGGAGCCCTATGCGGACTCCGAAGGCTATTTCGGAGACGAAGTGCTGACGAGCTCCGAACTCGCCGACGCGATGAATGAGTGCGTAAGGCGTGGACTGCCGCCAGCGGTGCACGCCAACGGGGACCGAGCGGTGTCGCGCGTTCTGAGCGTTGCCGAGTCGCTGGCCGAAAGTAGTGGTCGCGTGTCGTTTCCCTTGCGAATTGAACACTGCAGCATAGTTTCGCCGAGCGATATCCATCGGCTGAGACAGGTAGGTGCATTGCCCATCATGTTGGCCACGTTCGTCGGCTACCACGGGGACACCTTGCTCGACATATACGAACCAGGGCGAATCGAGTCCTTGATACCATGTCGGGCACTTCTCGACGCACAAGTTCCGCTCGCAGCCTCGTCCGATTCTCCGGCGGCCCCCTTGTCACCCTTGCAGGGCATTCAAGATCTTGTGACTAGACGCGCTCCGTCCGGTCGCACAGTCGCCGCTGAGCAGTCGATCGGGGTTCTCGAAGCGCTCCATATGTACACAGTTGGAGGGGCCGCGGCAGCGGGGGTCGATGGTCATTCCGGACGCCTCGCATCTGGGTTCAATGCTGATTTCACGGTTCTGGGGAATTCGCCGCTGGCCGTGCACCCTTCAGAGATTTCAGCGATTCCCATCCTTTCCACGTGGGTAGGTGGCAATAACGTGTTCGCCGCGGGTTGATTACTTCTTCTCTGGAATAGGGTGCCGCAATGGATCGTGAGGTGCTGACGGACTCGTCGCCGTGGCTGGCCACAGCGGGGTATTCGCGTGCGGTACGAGTTGGCTCGTTCATATCTGTGAGTGGGACCACGGATCATGGTCACGACGGTGGCACCACGCGACCTGGCGACACGTACGCACAGGCGAAGTCTTGCCTCGAACGTTGTCTGGCGGCAGCGATGGCACTGGGTGCGACCAAAGAGACCGTCCTTCGCACTCGAATGTTCCTGGCTCCCGGTGCAAACGTCCGGGAAGCAGCCAAGGCTCACTTGGAGGTCTTGGGCGACGTCGCGCCGGCGAATACGACTCTCTTCGTCGCGGCTCTGGTCGGAGATGGCTTGATGGTTGAGGTCGAATTGGATGCGCTGCGTCCCGAGGACAAGACTGATTAGTCAGAATGGCTAACCTTCAAAGCATGCCCATTTGGGCATGACATTGGTCGAAAATGTCATTCGACAAAGATCACTCAGTCAGCCCATGATGCGAAGTCATCGCTTTTCTAAATTTCGTGATAGGAGGGATGCTTTGTGAAAATTGGAAGAGGCGCAGCAAGCGCCGTGTTGTTGGGCAGTGCCTTAGTGCTTTCGTCCTGTGCTAGTGAGTCCACCTCAACCGAGGAGACTCCGCAAGAGACGACCCCTGAAGCAGTCGAGCAACCCCAAGAGACGACTGAGGATGCACCTGCCGACGCGAATACGCTGTGCCCTTCCGGGACTATCCAGGTAGGTATGGCCAAGGCCAAGACGGGTGGATTCGCCTTCTTCGACACGGCGGGAGCCAACGGCGAGATGGTCGCATTCGACCAGATCAACGCTGCGGGCGGAGTTGCTGGCTGCCAGTTCGAGGTGGTGTGGGAAGACACGGCGTCTGATCCGGCGCAATCGGGACAGGTCGCCCAGCAACTTATTGACGCTGGCGCTGAAATCATCGTGTTGCCCGGGGACTTCGACATCGGAGCGCCCGCTTCGCTGGCGGCGCAGGCGGCAGGAGTGTTCGCGATGTCTGCGGAGTCCGCATCCGAGGCGTGGACCGTTGCTGCAGGACCCAGTATGGTCGCGATGGGGCTTACGGAAAGGGACCAAGGGATCGCACAAGCGAAGTTCGCAAGTGAGCAGGGATGGGGCAGTACGTTCATCGTCACGAACGAGGCCTTCAACTTCTTCAATGAGATGGAGCGGTATTTCACCGAGAATTTCTCGGGGACGATCGTTGACAGGACTGCTGTCGCCGACGACGCAACGGACTACTCGGCAGTGATTTCAAACATTCGTAGCGCTGCCGAGGCGCCTGATTTCATCTACCTCAACGATTACTTCCCGCACGTTGGTACATTCATCAAGCAAATGCGCGATGCGGGATTGAATACTCCTGTTCTAGGAAATTCGACGTATGCATCGCCTGCATTCGCTGAGGTTGTTGGCTCCGATCGCCTCGCTGGCGTCTACTACACCGGCGCCAGCTTCTACGAGGGCCCCACTGCCGACCCGGATGTGTTGGACTTCGTAAGCGCTTATGAAGCCGCCTACGGCACCTTCCCAGAGAACAGCAACGCGCCAGCCGGTTACCAGGGTGTGCTCTTGCTCGCGAGCGCTCTGGAGCAGGCAGGTACCACCGATGCTGCGGCCTTGACAGCTGCAATGGTCTCTGGCACAGACATTCAGGTGGCCGGCTCGGAGATATACGAGTGGGTCAACAATGTGACTGTGCGACGAGTATCTGTGGTCAGTTTCGATGAGAGTGGAGTGGCCATTCAATTCGGAACGGTAGATCCTCGATAGTCGCTGAGTATGACTAGACCATCGAGTGCCCGCCCCGGCGGCGCAACGTTGGAAGTGATCGACGTTGTGATGCAATTCGGCGGAGTGCGGGCACTCGATGGCGTCTCGCTCAAGATTGACAGCGGAGCGATCGTCGGACTCATCGGTCCTAACGGATCTGGCAAGTCGACCCTCATCAACTGCATTTCCGGGGTACTTTCGCCAACCTCCGGTTCCGTATCGGTGGACGGTGAAGGCATTACGAAGTGGTCGCGAAGGAAGAGAGCCAGGACTGGCTTGATCCGCACCTATCAGAATCTACGTTTGTTCAATGAATTAAGTTGCGCAGAGAACATCGAGGTGGCTGCGCTCTTGAACGAGCGCATTGCGAGACCTCGTGAATACGCCTCGGGCCTACTCCTCGAACAAAAGCTCTCAAAAGTGGAGAGAACCCGCGTTGCTGACCTCGCCTACGGTTCTCAACGGCAGGTGGAAATCGCTCGAGCTCTAGCAGGGACACCGAGATTTCTCGCGATGGATGAACCAGCCGCCGGGCTGGGCGAGGAGGACACCCGCAGCCTCATCGACACGGTCCGGGACTTCTCGCGCAATTCGGGCGCGTCCGTTCTGCTGGTCGATCACGACATGCACCTCGTGGCAAGCGTCAGTGACCGGATCGTGGTGCTGAATCAAGGGAAAGTCCTGATTGAAGGACCGCCCCGGGAAGTCCTCGCAGATCCCCGTGTTGCCGAGGTTTATCTGGGAAGTAGTGCACAGCAGTGATTCGGGTGCACGAACTTCATACCGGATACGGGCGAGCCGAGGTGCTCCACGGAGTCAACCTGTCGGTGTCGTCGGGCCGGGTGACCGCGATCATCGGACCGAATGGGGCAGGAAAGACGACACTGATGACTGCCATCGCCGGCACGAGGCCCGCGTGGAAGGGCAGCATTGACATCGATAACGAAGACGTGACCAGGCTTCCGGCGCCCGATCGTGTCCGGCGAGGAATCGTCCTGTGTCCGGAGGGCAGGAGGATCTTTTCGTCCCTGTCAGTGGAGGAAAACATTCGGATCGGTGCAACGGTCCTGCATGCAAGATCCAAGGGTGATGAGGTGAACGTAAAGCAGGCTCTCGAGCGCGCCTACGATCTCTTTCCTATCCTGGGTGAACGCCGTCACAAGGCCGGCGGCACATTGTCCGGCGGTCAGCAACAGATGCTGGCAATCGCCCGTTCCCTCGCGTCGAGCCCGGAGTACCTACTCCTTGATGAACCTTCTTTGGGACTCGCCCCCGCCGTGATCGAACATGTGTACTCCACCTTGGAAACGCTGCGCTCGGAGGGCTTGGGCATGGTTCTTGTGGAGGAGGGCGCTGATCGCGCACTGGAGTTCGCTGATTTTGCGATGGTCTTGAACGGTGGTCGGGTGGTGCTTGAAGGGACCGCCTCCGAGCTCCGACAGCGCCAAGACCTCGCCACGTCCTACCTGGGGGAGATGTAGCGTGCGAATCCTTCAGGCAATCGTCGACGCCTTGAGTTTCGGTTCAACTTATGTCCTCTTGGGTATAGGCCTGAGTTTGGTCTTCAGCGTGCTAGGTCTGATCAACTTTGCCTACGGAACGCTCGTCGTGTGGGGTGGCCTTGCGCTTGTGACCTTGACGGGTTTAGGCATCTCCTATTGGATCTCAGTCGCGCTCATGATCGTCTTCCTCATTGGCCTTTCCGTGATCACAGCACGCATCGCTTTCCAACCCTTCGCGGGCGCACCACCTGCCACACTTCTCCTTAGTTCCTTCGGCCTGGCGCTCATCTTGCAGTCCGTCGCCTTCATATTTTTCGGCCAGGACCCGTACTTCGTCGCGACGCCTTCGTGGCTGACCCAAACGGTCCAGGTGCAAGGCCTGACCATCGGAGTGCTTCAGATCGTGACGATAGCCGTCTCCGCAGCGCTCATTGCCGGCCTGTCACTGATCTTGTATCGCACTTCAGGTGGTATCCACATCCGGGCGGTGGCCGAAAATGCCGAAGTGTCGCAATTGATGGGGGTGAGACCGGGTCGTGTTTTCTTCTTGGTCTTCTCATTGAGCGGGCTCATCGCAGGTGTCGTGGCCTTCTTGTGGTTCGCTAAACTCGGAACGGCCTCTTCAACTGGCGACTTGACCATCACCTTGAAGGCCTTCATCGTCGTGGTTATCGGTGGACTCGGGAATCTTCGAGGTGCCGTAGTCGGTGGTTTGGTCCTTGGTTTCTTCGAGGCATTCTTGTATACGTTCACCCCCACCGGTCTGGCCAGTTGGCAGCAGACTTTCGCATTCGCCTTGGTCACCCTCGTCCTGTTGATCAGACCCCAGGGTCTTCTCGGACGCAAGATCGAGGTCTCTCGATGATGAGACTTGGTTGGGTGATAGACCGACCTCTTCGACCAGGTGGCCTGGCCCTTGCAGTGGCGCCTGGCGTTCTCCTTCCCTCACTCATCGGTCTGGGAGCCTTTGCACTAGCGGCACTGGGAGGACCGGAACAGATTCTCGTCAGCCTGGGTATCGCCTGCGTCCTGGCAGTCGCGTATCAGGTTTTCGTGGGGGCAACCGGCATCATCTCATTCGGTCATATGGCCTTCGTAGCGGTCGGAGCTTACGTCGCTGGATTAGTAACGGTGCCTCCCTCTCAACGACAGGCGTTGTTGCCGGACCTGCCCGAGCCGCTTCAAGGCATCTACCTCACGTTTCCTGGTGCGCTGATCTTGGCTGCACTGGTGTGCGCGGCTCTGGCAGTCGTAAGTGGATTGGTCTTGATGAGGATGACGGGGGTCGCGGCCGGGATCGCCACGCTGGGGCTGCTCGTCATCGTGAACGAAGTGCTGCGCAACTCCGGCAGCATCACGAGGGGAACCCAGACTTTTTTCGGCGTTCCTGCCGCCACGAATTTGATAAGCACGGGAGTCATCGTCCTCCTGACCACGCTCATCGCACTTTCATTCAAGTTCTCCAAGATCGGCACGCTCACTCGTGCTGCGCGTGATGACGATCTGGCCTTCGAGACCCTTGGTGGTTCGGTATTTCGGGGACGGATGTGGGCTTGGATCATCTCTGGCGCGCTCACTGGCATTGGAGGGGCGCTGCTAGCGCAACAACTCACCGCGTTCTCGCCAAACTCCTTCTTCATAGCCGACGCTGTCCCCATCATCGTGATCGTCGTCTTGGGCGGGATAAATAGTGTCGCTGGAAGTCTGGTCGGTGCCGTCTTCTACGTGGCCTGGTCACAGTTCATGCTCGTGGTTGAGTCGGGCGACATCCTTGGATTAGACCTCCCCGTGGTCGCAGGCATAGGTCAACTCACGATTGGCGTTGGATTGATCTTGATTCTTCGCTGGCGACCGCATGGACTCTTGAATTCGTCAGAGGTGGGCGTAGTTGCACGTCCGGCCCGAACCATTCCCGATTACGGGGTCCGACCAGGTGTCACGAGCGACCGGGACGAATAAGTGTCTGCCATCGATTCTCTATCGTCAGACGACTTCCGCATTGCGGGCAAAGGTTCACTCAACGTCGTCATGACGCACGGCACCTTGATGGATCACACCATGTTCGATCCCCAGATTGCCGCGCTTGAAGACGATTACAGGTGTCTGAGCTACAACTTGAGAGCCGCAACTTCTTGGTACGCGACCGAATACGACCTTGTCACACTGGCTGACGATTGTGTGAATATCGCCGCGTCCTTCGCCATGGAACGCTTCGTTCTCATCGGGATGTCCATGGGTGGCTACATGGCACTGGAGTTTGCACTGCGCTACCCAGAGAAATTGCAGGGATTGATTCTGATTGACTCGATGGCTGGTGCCTATTCCGAAGAGAAGCGACACGCATACGCCGAAGCCTTCGCACCTTTGAATGGGCCGGGCACACTTCCCAGATCTTTTGCTGAGTGGTGTGTTCCCATTTGCTTCGGAACTGCCACACGCCGCGAGCAACCCGAACTCGTCCAACACTGGCTGGACAAGTGGGTCGCGAGGCCCGCACGTTCGGTCTTCGGTGAGTACCGGTCCTGGATCGACAAGAGGGATCTGACGCCGTTGCTCGGTGATATCGACGTGCCCACGCTCGTTGTTCACGGATCCGACGACGGGGGCCTACCATTCGACGCCTCGGCGATGCCCTTGGTTCGAGGAATCCCGCAGGCGACTCTCGCGGAGATTGAGGGCGCTGGGCACACATCGAACCTTGAGTCTCCCGAGCACGTCAATGCCGCACTCTGTGCCTTCTTGAAAGAGATTCCCTAGGGGGGGCTATGGCATTCGCTCAAGGGGTTCTCGGACCCATCCACGCCTGCGATCTGGGTGTGACCCTGCCTCATGAGCACTTGATCTTGGATATGTCGGTTCGTCACCTGCCACAGACGGACGAAGAACTCATCGGTCGCCAACCATCGTTGGCAGATCGCTGGCGTCTGATTCGCGATCCCGCCGGTTACTTGGTGAATCTTCAGGGAACCGATATTGATTCAGCCATCTTCGAAGTTGCCCAGTTTCAGGCGGCAGGAGGCAACACGATTGTCGATCTGACGGCCGTGGGGCTTTCCCCTGATCCTAGGCAACTTCGCACTATCGCCGAAAGTCTCGACGTGAACATCATCGCCGGCACCGGCTACTACATCTCGCAGAGTCTTCCCACGTGGGTAACTACGTCCTCAGTCACTCAGTTGGCCGACAACCTGATTAGCGACATCACGACTGGAGGTGAGGCGGGTGTCGTGAGGGGCGCAATCGGGGAGATCGCACTCGAAAGTGGTGACGACGTTGAATTCGCCTGCGTCGCAGCATCCGCTCGAGCCCAAGCCGAGACTCGCGCGCCTGTCTTCATGCATGTGATGTCGGGCATCCTGCCGGGTTTCCGCGAATTGACGGATCAGGCCTTGACGCTGTTTGTGCGCGAAGGTGGGGATTTGCACAACCTTGTCTTGTGTCACCAGGATGGCTCGGGTATCGATGTCGGATACCAGGTGTCCCTTCTTGAGAGGGGCATCATCTTGGAGTACGACACATTCGGATCCGAGGGAGTGTTCGCCTTCGGAAGGGAGTACGTGCAACTGCCCACGGATACCCAACGGATCCAAGAACTTCGTGTGCTGTGTGACCGGGGCTATGCAAGCCAGCTCCTCATCTCCCAGGACGTGTGCTATCAAAGTTCGAAACGCTCCTGGGGTGGTGGGGGATTCGCCCACATTCTCGACAGTCTGTACCCGCGATTCATCGCTCATGGATTCACGGTGGAAGATATGCACCAATTGATGGTGGCCAATCCCGCCACCGTCTTTGCCTTCACCTGACCACGTCACGGGTCTACAGCAAGTCACCCGTACGTCGACCGATCGCCAGCATTCCAGCGTCCACAGGTAGGTCGATGCCGGTGATGAAGGATGCATCCTCGGACATTAAGAAGACGCAGGCGTGTGCGACCGCCGAAGGCGGGATCAGTCGTCCTGTGAGTGGATGGATGGATCCGTATTCGGTCTCGTCTCCATCGGTCGCTCTTAAGACCTGCTCGATCATCGGCGTCTTTACAGCACCGGGACTGATGGAGTTTGCCCGCAGCATAGGGGCGTAATCGAGCGCCAATGATTTGGTGAACTGCACCACAGCGGCCTTCGTGGGTCCGTAAGCGGCCTCCTTGCGCCACCCGATATGCGCTAGAGCCGAAGCTATGTTCACGATCGCTCCCGTGGACTCCAACAGGAATGGAAGGACCCCCCGGGTCATGAGGAAAGTGCCGCGTAGATTGACGTTTGTGGTGTGATCCCACTCATCGGGAGTAATCGAGTCTGCTGCTGATTGGGGGCCTGCGATGCCGGCCACATTGCATAAGCCCGAGATCCGCGTGTGCCGAAGTCGACTGAAAATGTCGCTAACGTCGGATGGACTTGAGATATCTGCGACGTGGAACGTGGAATAGCCGTCCAATTCTTGCGCTGTCCGCTGGACGGCTTCTTCGTTTACATCAACGCAAATCACATGGCCTCCTTCCCGTCCAATAGCGATGGCGATTGATCTACCGATGCCCTGGCCTGCCCCGGTCACGATGACATGCTTTCCCGCGAGTCTGCCCTCACGTTGACGCGTTGCATCACTGGGCACTTACGCCTCCATCCACGGGCATAGCGACGCCAGTGATGTAGGCCGCTTCATTGGAGGCCAAGAAGGCGATGGCAGATGCGACTTCACCCGGTTCGGCGATGCGCCCGAGTGGTTGCATGGCCCCCAGGGATTCCCACGTCTCTTCTCTCTGGGTTTGCAACCATTGGTCCACCATCGGTGTGCGGCAGAAAGACGGACAGACAGCATTTACCCGGATTCCGTAGGGCGCAGAGTCCACTGCCTGAGCCTTAACTAAGTGAATGAGACCACCTTTAGCAGCAGAGTAGGCGACTTGACCGGGCCAAGCCACCAGACCCGCGTCGGATGCGACGTGGACTATTACCCCGGTTCCGTGGGGGATCATCACCTTCAGGGCCTCTCGACCGATCGTGAAGGCCGTGGTCAAGTTGACTTCTAAACCTTGTCGCCAGGCTTCGTCCGAGGTGTCCGTGGCGGTTCCGTCCGAAGGCAGCCCTATGCAGTTCACTACCACCGAGACCCGTCCCGCGTCGCGATCAACGGTGCGAAAAACCTTTGCCACGTCTGCGGATTTTCGAGCATCGCACCCGAGCGCACGAGGAGTACCGTCGTCAACTAGATCTGCTATCCAGGTCCGGCATCCCTCCTGGGCCAAACGCTCAACGGTTGCTGCCCCGATCCCGGATGCGCCTCCGAAGACGATGGCGCTTTGATCGGTGAAGCGACGTACCATGAGGAACCTCTTGACTGTTGGTGATCCGTAAGGTGCGATGACACCCTAAACGGGGGGAGGTGCCGGAGTCACGAGAAGCCATGGGAGTCTATGCAGGGACTTCCTGTGGAGCACGTGCATGATGAGCCGTGAGGAGAAGAGTCTATGTCGCCTTCGTCGATAGACCTGACAGACGGACGCCTCAAATTGCGCCACCTTCGCATTGTGATGCTTGTGGCCGAGTGCGGGACGATCGGTGCTGCCGCCGATGAACTCGAGGTATCCCAGCCGGTTGTCACTCGCGCTATTCAAGAGGTCGAGGCGATTGTGGGAATGCGGATCTTCGAGAGAAGCCGAACGGGAGTCGTGCCCACCGGAGTCGGAGAGCGGTTCTTGCTTCATGCTCGATCAGTGATGACTCAACTCAGCTTTGCAGCGCGTGACTTGAACGACAGCGCAATCGGCCGCACTGGAGTAGTACGAGTCGCGACGAACACTGCCGGATCTGATCCTGTGTTGCTGAATGGCATAAGAACCCATCAAGCAGAGAACCCGAATGCGGTAGTCGTGATCCGTGAGATGTTGCCCAGAGACATGGTCCCGGCTCTTATGGCAGGCGATGTTGACATTCTCATCGGTCACTGCGTGCCACTTGACGATTTGAGCGACCTTCAGGTCGTGTCCCTGTATCGAGAGCCCTTGCTTCCTGTAGTACACGAGAGCAACGACCTTGTCGATCGCCCGAACCTGGACCTCGGAGAGCTCATCGATTATCACTGGGTCCTTCCCGGCGAGAGGACTCAGATTCGCAACGACTTCAATACGCTCTGCCTTGATGCAGGGCTCTCGGTACCCGAGCACCATACCGAGTGCTTGTTCGTACTTACCGCGGCGGAGTTGGTCAAGCATTCCGTGGGCTCGATCACCCCACTCCCTCCGGTGATCGTGAATGCGAACCCGACCCTGCGTGCGCTTGAGGTCTCGCTTGGTGGACTCGGCCTCACCCATTCGATCATCACCCGCAAGTTCACCCAGCCTTCGCACGCTGCCACCGTCTTCTTGGAGCATTTGGTGGCGGTGGAGCGGGAGGAGCTCCTGACTGCCTAGAATTCCGATCTATTGACGATCGTCAAAGTGACGGCTAACCTCCGCCTGTGCTGCGCCAGACACACGAATATGTGGACACCGCACCGTGAGGGACGATGCCCGGGTAGTGGTCGTTACCGGCGGGGGTTCTGGGATCGGTAGGGCCATCGTCGGGCGCCTCGCCTTTGATGGCTACCGCGTTGCCGTCGCGGACATCTTGGCTCCAGAGCAGCTGAGTCAGGCCCTTCGCGACATTCCGGGTGATCTCTTTTGGGCTACCTGTGATGTGGCCTCACGAGATGACGTGAACTCGTTCATGGCGGGCGTCCTGGGCCGTTTCGGGCAAGTCGATGGGCTTGTTCTGAACGCGGGTATCTACCCGGTTTCGTCCTTCTCGGATATGACCGAGGACGAGTGGCATCGTGTCTTCGAAGTAAACGTCGATCAGCTCTTCCACTTTTCTCAGGCGTGCCTCCCCGGCATGCGTAGCAAGGGATGGGGGCGAATTGTCGCCATCTCCTCGACAACGTTCCACGCCGGCGTCCCCCAGCAAGTTCACTATGTGGCCTCCAAGGGAGCCGTTATCGGCTTCGTTCGATCGCTAGCCGCGGAAGTCGGCAATGATGGGGTGACAGTCAACTCGATCGCGCCGGGGCTCGTGCGCACCGAGCACACCGAGTCGGGACCTCAGCGCGATCTCTTCGAGATCATCGCCCAGCAGCAGGCGATTGCTCGCACCGAAAGTCCCCAGGATTTGACGGGACCTGTCTCGTTCCTCCTATCGGATGATGCAGGGTTCATCACTGGACAGACGATCGTCGTCGACGGTGGCTGGGTTCGTTCGTAGTACGGGTGACCGTCAAATCACGCGGAGAGAGGTGTGTCATGCAAGACCTGAGTGTCCAGGGCAAGGTGGTCGTGGTGACCGGGGCGGCACAAGGCATTGGTCGCGGGATCGCGCTCGGCTTGGCCGAGTGTGGCGCTCATGTGTTCGCCTTGGACATCTCCGAGATTGAATTGCCTGAGACTGCACCGGGGATGATCACACCAGTGCACGTCGATGTCGCTTCGGAGTCCAGTGTCCTTGCATCGTTCAAGGAAGTCCTCGCTGATGCGGGTGGCATCGATGTGCTTTTCGCTAACGCAGGAATCGCTGGCGATCCCGCTTCCTACCCCTCTCTCACTTTGGAGTCGTGGCGTCGCGTTCATGCTGTGAATCTCGATGGTGCATTCCTCACAACCAGGGAGGCCGCCCGAGCGATGATTCCCCACAAGCGCGGGAAAATCGTCATAACGAACTCCGTGTGGGGAATGGTTGCCGCGACGGGAACAGACCTCAGCGCCTATGCCTCATCCAAGGGCGCTCTCGTTAATCTGATCCGCCACCTTGCCGTGGAGTTGGCGCCCTCGGGGGTCACCGTCAACGGGATCGCGCCGGCGGGGGTCAGAACAAAGATCGCGGATGGCTTCTACGACAACGATGATGCAGTCGAGGCATTGCGCCAGTCGATCCCCTTAGGACGGATCATCGAGCCGAGTGCACTCGTCGGACTTGCTGTCTTCTTGAGTTCCGCGGCCTCCGATCACATGACGGGGCAGACTATCGCCTTGGACGGTGGTCTACTGGCGATGTGATGTGCTCCTGGACAGAGCAGGCAACTCATCGTCATATTTGGCGGATACGTATCGTCGGGCGCGCGGCTCTAACAGGTCATGACACTGCATGAATGCATTGAATGCCTGGTATCCGGCCCACGAAGACGGCAGGTAGCGGGCACTCAGGCCTGGATCGAAGAATGGAAGGCGACGCCACAGGGTCAAGGTGTTGACGTAGTTGGTGAAGGCCCAGGCGTCGGATAGTTGTCCTTCGGAATTCACCTTGGCCGTGGTTGGGGAAATCTCGAGAAGAAAGTCTCGGTAAGTGGACTCGATTCGATCCAAGTCCCACCAGGACTGCACGGAGCTGAGAAGTGACGGCAGGTCGGATGACTGTGACTTGAGAATCGTGACGTATCGCTCTAGCAATAACTCTTCGAGGGTGCTGCGCAACTCGGTCTCGTTGTGGTCGGGTGCTATCCACACGCCGTTGGCGACGCGACCGAAGCCGAGCCACTCTAAGCGCGATCTCAGGAGGTGGCGGTCGCTCCTTTGCGACTCGGGTACAGAGAAGATTGCAAGGACCCAGCCGTGGTCCGCAGCGGTGGTTCGCGGGTTGAAGATCCGTTGATCGGCATTTGCGACGATCGACTGCGCTCGAGCCGTGAGTTGGAAACCACTTACCGCATTTCGATCGCGGAAGTCGATGAACCCTTTAGCGTTGAGTCGCTGAGCTGAGGCCCGCATCGCCCGTGTATTGACGTCGCAGTGGGACATGAGCGCACGGACGACAGGCTCGGGTGCCCAGCCGTCATCGTGTCGGAAGAAGGACCCCAGGACCGTTACCAGGAGTCGCTGAGGGCGCAGCCCGCGCTTTTGTGGTGGTGGCGTCATCTCACCTATCGGAGGCTGTCGGAGGTCGGTGACCAACGCGAGGACAACCAAGCATCGGAGCATGCTAGCCAACGCAGGTGGTGAGGACGCTTGCCGAGAGGCTTCTCCGCCGCACAACAACTTTTCCCACGCACGCAACTAATATAGGCAAATTACTTGACGGTCGTCAAAAAGTCAGTATCGTTCGTCGTGATCCGATGACATCCACCGAACTCAAGGAGGAAGTTGTGGCCGCTGGTGAAGAGGACGTCATCATTGACGTGGGAACCGGACCTGCACTCGTGTTCGCACACGGGACGCTGATGGATAAGACGATGTTCGAGCCCCAGGTGGCTGCGCTCTCAGACGCCTACCGGGTGATTGCTTTCGATAGCAGGGCACGCACTGGTCCGCTGGATAAGCAATGGAAATTGCCCGACCTCGTCGCCGACACGGAGGCGCTGCTAGATGCGCTCGGCATCGAGACATGTGTCCTCGCGGGGATGTCGGTTGGGTCCTTTATGGCTTTGGAGTTCGCGCTGACCCACCCGAATCGGCTGGATGGGTTGATAATGATCGATGGTATGGCCCAGGCCTACACGCCAGAAGAGAGAGAAGCTTTCGGGCACGAATTCGGGAAACTCGACATCGACGGCCCGATCCCGCGTGAATTCGCAGAATGGGCCGCCCCGTTCTGCTTCGGACCCGCTGCCCAATCGCAGAACCCAGAGCTGATCAACCACTGGATCGACCTGTGGTGCACGCTGCCTGCTCGATCTGTGTACCGAGAAGCCCACTCCTGGTTGGATAAGGCTGACTTGAGCGATCGAATATCCGAGATCGAGATACCTGTCTTGATCGTGCACGGCGTCGATGACCTGCCCGTCTCTATCGACCGGGCCCGGCCCATGGGGGATGCCATTCCGCGAGCTGAGTTCGTTGAGATCCCCAACGCCGGACACACATCGAACCTCGAGAATCCGATAGCTGTGAACGCAGCCATTCGGAATTTCGCGAATTCGATCTACGGTGCTTAGGTCCTCACAAGGTGGGTGAGGAGGAGGCTCTTCGCAGTCTCGTGCGAAGTATCGTCGCTCCGGTAAGCCGCGATCGCATTCAAGAGTGGGAAGTCTCCCAAGATTTTCCATGGGAGATTTGGCGTCAACTGGGCGAAGCCGGCCTTCTCGGTTTGGGAATTCCCGAGGATGCGGGTGGCAGCGGCGGAGGTGTCGCTGAGATCGCCACCGTCATGGAAGAGCTCGCCAGATGTTCATTAGCTCTGGCGATTCCGATCGTCACTACGGTGAGCCAGGGTGCCAAATTGCTCTATCGACTTGGTACGCACGAACAACGAGAGAGATACCTGTTACCGCTCATGAGGGGGGATCTCCTCACCACCCTTGCATGGACTGAACCGTCCGGTGGTTCGGATGTTCTATCGATGAGTACGAAGGCTCGACTCGTGGACGGCGAGTGGGTGATCAATGGAACGAAGACATTCATCACACTTGCCGACAAGGCAGATGTGATCTTCGTGGTGGCACGGAGCCAACCGGTGCAGGCGAAGAGGAGCGAGGGAATATCGTGCTTCGCCGTCCCGGCTGATGCCGACGGTTTAACGATTCGTCCCATTGACAAGATGGCGCAGAAATCGACCACGTTTTGCGAGATACATTTCGAGGATACCCGGGTCGCCGAGTCGGCGGTCGTTGGCACAGTGGATAACGCTTGGCGCGAAATGGTTCCGCTGCTCGCGAGTGAGCGAACGATTTTTGCCGCGGCTTGCATCGGCCTAGCGAAAGCAGCTCTATCGGATGCACGCGTGTACGCCAGTCAACGAATGGCTTTCGGCAAGTCCATCGACTCCTACCAAGTGATCCAGCACCACTTCGTCGATATGCATAGGTCGATCGAGGCGGCAGCACTTCAGGCGACACATGCGGCCGAACTCGAGATGGCGGGGCGGTCGTACGCCGTGGCGGCAACGCAAGCCCTGCTTGCCGCATCCGAAATGGCATCGTTCGTAACTGATCTGGGTCTGCAAATCCTCGGCGGATACGGCATCACAGATGAGTTTGACATGCAACGGTATTGGCGGGACGCGCGAGTGTTTCGAGTATCTCCCGTCACGACTGAAGTTGCCAAGAACGTCATCGCCCAGTCACTCGGTCTGCCACGAATCGATTAGAAAGCGAAGAGGATGACATACCAGGAGATTTTGCTCGAGGTATCCGAAGGAATCGCAAAGCTGACGCTGAACAGACCAGATCGGAAGAACGCCTTGTCGCCCGCGCTAAACCGCGAAATGCTGCGTGCCCTGGAGTGGATCGAGTCTCAGCCAGATGTTCGGGGTGTGTTACTGACAGGTTCTGGCGACAGTTTCTCGTCAGGACTAGATCTGAACGCCAGTTTCATGGAGACATTGGAGAACGGTGACCCGGAGAACTTCCAGAGCGTCATGGATCCAGTTTTGTCCTGGTATCGAAAACTCTACGAATTGCCGATACCAACTCTCGCATCAGTGAATGGCCACTGTTACGGCGGCGGGGTTAATCCCGTCTCGATCTGCGATGTCGCCGTAGCATCCAATAGAGCCCAGTTTGCACTCTCGGAGATCAATTTCGCTCACTTCGCAGCAGGTGGATCGACGTGGAGCGCAACGGCCTTCCTGCTGCCCAAGCACGCGTATTGGCTGTGTCTCAGTGGTGAAAGGATCGACGCTGAGGAGGCCTGTCGAATCGGACTCGTGACTCGGGTCGTCGATCATGACGAACTTGAGGTGGAGTCGCTGCGCATGCTACGGATCCTTGCGGATAAGCACCCGACCGCCTACAAGACGCAGAAGAAGATGTGTCGCCTGACGCCCAAAATGCAACTGTGGGAAGCAACCGAGATCGAGATGGCACACATACATGAGAACTATTTCCTGTCCAAGGGCGAGATGACAAAGGTTGCCCTCAAGCGGTTCCAAGAAAAGAAGTTTCGACCTGGAACGGGTACAAGCTACACATCAACTGCGACGGAGGACTAAATGCAATTTGGTGTCCCTAGGACGATCTTTGGTGAAGAACATGAAGAGTTTCGCTCTTTGGTCCGGGGGTTCCTTGAGCGGGAGGTCGTCCCCGAGTACGCGAAGTGGGAAGAACTCGGTCTCACGCCACGTGAAATCTGGGTACGTGCGGGTGAGGTCGGGCTACTCGGGACGGCCATTCCCGAGGAGTATGGGGGCTCCGGGATGGGCTTTCGCTATGACGCAATCGTGATTGAGGAACTGGCTCGCTATGGCCTTGCCGCACCGGCGTGGGACATGCACGCGCATATCGTTGCCCCGTTTATCGTGGAGTTTGGCACTGAGGAACAAAAGCAGCGCTGGCTCCCGGGTATGGCGTCTGGTGAGATCATCTCCAGTATCGGCTTGACCGAGCCGGATAGCGGTAGCGATTTGCAGTCGATGCGCACCACGGCTATCCGCGATGGCGACCATTACGTCATCAACGGCGCCAAGACCTTCATAACCAACGGAATTATCGGAGACATGGTCTTGCTTGCGGCCAAAACCGATCCTGCCAAACGTGCACGAGGCGTCTCACTGCTCATGGTCGACACCAGTCTGCCCGGGTTCCGTCGTGGACGTGCACTGAAGAAAGTCGGTAACAAGGCCCAGGACACGGCGGAGCTCTTTTTCGATGACCTGAGGGTTCCCGCAGACGCGGTTCTCGGTCAACCTGAGGACGGTTGGGCGATCTTGATGCATGGCCTTGCGCGCGAGCGCATGGTGTGTGCGGTGAGGTCACAGGTGATCGCGGAGGTGGCGGTCGAGCAAACGCTGCAGTACACCCAACTTCGATCGTCCTTCGGAGGAAAAGTGTTCGATTTCCAAAACACTCAATTTGTGCTCGCCGATGCCGCGACTAGAGTCGAGGTGAGTCGTCCATTTGTGGATCGTTGCATTGAGCTGCTTGATCAAGGGGACCTGTCTCCAGTGACAGCCGCCAAAGCCAAGTTGTCAACAAGCGATATGGCGGATGCGATTCTGGATGATTGTGTGCAGCTTCACGGTGGTTACGGGTACATGTGGGAGTACCCCATTGCGCGTGCATGGGCGGACGCACGCGTGCATCGCATCTATGCAGGAACGAACGAGGTGATGAAGTACATCATCGGCCGATCCTTGCAGAATGCGTGAGATGGAGGTGCGATGCGATGGTGAATGGGGGTGGGATGGATAGAACAGTGCCCGCCCTTCTTGCCGAATGCGCCATCTCCAAGAAGACCGGGTACCTCTTCTCGGACGAGCAGTACAGGCTGTCGGCTGCCGACGTGCTCAAGGAGGTGTCACGGCTAGCTCATGGGTTGTCGGCGCAGGGTCTTCGCAAAGGTGACCGTGTCGCATTCATCGTCGGAGGATCCCTACAACATGCGAATCTCTTTCTGGCGTGTCTGCAGATTGGCCTGACGCCGTGCGCGATGCACGCCCGCGATTCCACTGAGCATCTCGCAAAGACACTCACATGGCTTGGCGCCTCGGCGTTGGTGAGCGATGACACCTACATTGAGGCAGCTCAAGACATTGCTGAGAAGGTGGGCTGTAGTCTGCGGATCTTCCTGGGGAATTCGTCTCCTTTCTCCGACTGGCTCAACTATCCAGACCTACTCCTAGAGGACGTGGGTCAGAGGATTTCGCCCCCGACGTCCCAGGATGTGGCTTACATCATCTTGTCTAGTGGAACAACGGGAGCTCCCAAGGGGGTCGTTCACACCCACGCTTCGGCCTTTGAGTCGGCCATGTCCGGTGCCTGGGTTTACGGCGACATCGGGGAGCGCGACAACATTCTCATGTCGGTGGCACCATCCTTTGCGGCGTGGGTGAATATTCTCTTCCCATTCATTGCCGCCAGGTCCAGCATCTTCTTCCAGAGGCG
>CAYPSE010000005.1:0-37226 GCA_964413305.1 uncultured Rubrivirga sp.
GCGCCTTCTTGGCGGGAGCCTGGGGAGCCGCCTTCTTCGCGGGTGCCTTCTTGGCGGGCGACTGGGAAGTCGACTTCTTGGCGGGTGCCTTCTTGGCGGGCGACTGGGAAGTCGACTTCTTGGCGGGCGCCTTCTTGGCAGGTGCCTTCTTCGCGGCCGTCTGCTTCTTGGTCGGCATGTTCGCCCCCTCGTCGACTCGCCACCGATCCCCTAGCCGGAGACGTTCGGGCATGTTAGGCCCGTCGCACTCAGCACGGGTCACCGGCACGCCGACGGCACGCGGCTATCCTGCCCGTTCGGACAGGAGGCACCATGTACAAGGCCGTGCCCGCGCAGATCGATCTGCCGGCCATGGAGCACGACGTGCTCGACCTGTGGGACGCGGAATCGGTCTTCGAGCGCTCGATCGCCCAGGCGGAGGGTCGCCCCTTGTGGACCTTCTACGAAGGGCCGCCCACGGCAAACGGCACCCCGGGTGCGCACCACGTGGAAGCCCGCGTCTTCAAGGACATCTTCCCCCGCTATCGCACGATGAAGGGCTACTTCGTGCCTCGGCAAGCCGGCTGGGACTGCCACGGGCTGCCCGTCGAGCTAGCAGTGGAACGCGAACTCGGTTTCAGCGGCAAGCAGGACATCGAGGCTTACGGGATAGCTCAGTTCAATGCCAAGTGCCGCGAATCCGTGGTTCGTCACGTCGATGAATTCACCGAGATGAGCAAGCGCATGGGCTTTTGGGTGGATACCGACGCCGCCTACTGGACCATGCATCCGGACTACATCGAGAGCGTGTGGTGGTCACTGAAGACCATCTTCGACAAGGGGCTACTCGTTCAAGACCATCGCGTGGCCCCCTACTGCCCGCGCTGCGGAACAGGACTCTCCGACCACGAACTGGCCCAGGGCTACGAAACCGTCGTCGACCCATCCGTGTACGTGCGATTCCCCGTCACCTCAGGTCCACTCGCGGAACGATTCCCCGGGGTTGCGCTCCTGGTGTGGACCACCACGCCGTGGACCCTCGTCTCCAACACCGCGGTCGCGGTTCGTCCGGATGCGACGTACGCGGTAGTCCGTACGTCCGATGGTGAACTGATCGTGGTGGCCGAGGAACTCATCGCGAAGGTGTTCGCCGACTCCCCCGTTGAGGTACTCGAGCGACTTTCCGGAACCGAATTGGAAAGGACCGGCTATCGGCGCCCGTTCGACCTCGTGGACATTCCCGAGGCTCACTTCGTGATCCTCGCCGAGTACGTGACCACCGACGATGGCACGGGACTCGTGCACCAGGCACCAGCCTTCGGCGCCGAGGACCTGGTGAGCTGTCGCGCATACGGCCTGCCTGTGGTGAATCCCGTGGCACCCAACGGGAACTTCGAGGATTCCGTCCCACTCGTCGGTGGTCAATTCTTCAAGAAGGCCGACGAAGTCTTGACCCAGGACCTGCGGGATCGCGATCTGCTGTTCCGTCGAGATCCTTACGAGCACTCCTACCCGCACTGCTGGCGTTGTCACACCCCGCTTCTGTATTACGCACAACCGTCCTGGTACATCAAGACCACTGATCGCAAGGATGAACTGCTTTCCCAGAACGAGGCGACGAACTGGTTCCCACCCACCATCAAATGGGGTCGATACGGCGACTGGCTGAACAACAACGTCGATTGGGCACTGTCGCGCAACCGGTACTGGGGCACCCCCCTGCCGATTTGGCGCTGCTCGGAAGGACACCTCACCGCTGTCGGCTCACTCGCCGAACTGTCCGAACTCTCCGGGACGGACGTCAGCGAACTCGATCCCCATCGCCCATATGTGGACGACATCGCAATCACGTGTCCAACCTGCCGGCAAGAGGCACGTCGTGTTCCCGAAGTAATCGACTGCTGGTACGACTCCGGAGCGATGCCCTTCGCCGCACTGGGCTATCCGCACCGCAACCAGGACGAATTCGCGCACCGATATCCAGCGGACTTCATCTGCGAGGCCATCGATCAGACGCGCGGTTGGTTCTACTCGCTCATGGCGATCGGAACACTCGTCTTCGACCAATCCTCATACAAGAACGTCGTGTGCCTCGGCCACATCCTCGATGAGGATGGCCGCAAGATGAGCAAGCATCTGGGCAACGTGCTGGAGCCGATTCCACTGATGGACGAGCACGGAGCCGACGCCGTTCGGTGGTTCATGCTCGCTTCGGGTTCCCCCTGGCAAGCCCGCAGGGTGGGTCACACCGCCATAGCCGACGTAGTGCGCCGGACGCTGCTCACGTATTGGAACACGGTCTCCTTCCAGTCGCTGTACGCACGCACTGCCGGGTGGGAGCCCGAGATGGGGGCACCGGAGCCGAAGGATCGACCGCTGCTCGATCAGTGGGTCCTTTCGGAGGCTCATCGACTCGCCCGCGACGTCGATGACGCTTTGGAGAACTTCGACACCCAACGAGGTGGGCGGATCCTAGCCACGTTCATCGACGACCTCTCGAACTGGTACGTACGGCGATCGCGTCGTCGGTTCTGGGACGGGGATCCATCCGCGCTCGCCACGCTGCACGAGGCATTGCGCATCGTGACGCTGTGCATGGCCCCCTTCACCCCGTTCATCACCGAAAGGGTCTGGCAGGACCTGTTCCGCATGAGTGATGCACATGCCCCTGAATCGGTTCACTTGGCTGCGTGGCCCGAACCCGAAGTCTCAGCGATCGACGAGGAACTAGGCGAACAGATGGCCCTGGTGAGGCGGATCGTCGAACTCGGTCGTGCGGCGCGTGCGACAAGCAGTGTGCGGACTCGACAGCCGCTGAGTCGGGCCCTGGTTGGAGCACCCGGCTGGGCGTCACTGCCACCGGAACTCGTGGCCCAGGTTGCCGAGGAACTGAACGTTCGCCGGATGGAATCTCTCAGCGGCGACGCCGGGGATCAAGCCGGTCTGGTCGATGTGAGCGTGAAGCCGAACTTCCGGGAACTCGGTGGTCGCTTCGGTAAGGACACCCCGAAGGTCGCCCAGGCGATTGGTCAGGCGGATGTCACGTGGCTGGTCAACTCGATCCGCACGAGCGGGACCGCATCGATCGCCGTCGAATCCGACCGAGTCGACATATTCGCTTCAGACGTCATCGTCACCGAATCCCCTCGCGAGGGCTGGGCCGTCGCAAGCGACGGCGAGGACTCCGTAGCCATCGACCTAACGATCGATGACGATCTGCGACGTGCCGGATTGGCTCGAGAATTGGTCCGCGCCATCCAGGAGGCACGCAAGAGCGCGGGCCTGCAGATCACGGACCGGATCGCCATTCGCTGGGACAGCCAAGACCTCGACGTCGCCGCGGCATTCGACCAACACGGATCGGAGATCGCCGCTGAAGTGCTTGCTGTGCAGGTGGATCGCGTGCCCGGACTGGAAGAAGCCGCGCAAGGCCAAGCGGTCGCGGTCGAGCTTCCCGTGACGATCTCGATCGAAGCAGCGCGGAACTAGTTCTCTTCGATCCGGAGTCGGTCGACCAATTCGAGTTGCTCGTTCAACATCCGTCGCACGTCGTCACGCACCTGACGAAGCGCTGCCCGCTGCTCGGCCTCGTCGGTGCGCACGACCGGATTCTCGGCCGTGATCTCGACATCGTCAAAGGACGCACCGGGAATCTCCGTGATGAGTGTGTCGTGCTCCTGGCCCGAGAGCCCGATGGCCCCTTGGCCACGTTCGAGGGTCGAGGTCTGACATTGGTCGAGTTCCGCCTGGGTCGCAGCAAGTCGCAACTGCAGCTGCTCGACCTGCGAACGCAACGCCTCGGCCTCGTCACGCGATTGCTGCGACTGGCTCGCATAGTGCTCGATGGCCGCCTCGATGGCGTCCAAGAAGGCATCCACTTCGGCCATGTCGTATCCAGCGCGCATCCGGGTGGTCCCGAAACGAACGTCTCTGACGGTCTGCGCGTTCAACTCAACAGTCTTCAACCCAACGGACTCCGACTCCACGCATCGACCCTAGAGCAGAACTGCGAAGTTGATCAGCAACTGAACGCCCAGTATCAGAACCAAGAATGCGAGGTCCAAGGACACGCTGCCCAACTTCAGTGGCGGTATGACCTTGCGTAGGGCCCGCAACGGAGGATCGGTGATCGTGTAGACGAACTCGGCGATGAGCAGTAGCGGTCCGCGTGGCTGCCAGGAACGAGCGAATATCTGGACGAAATCGAAGATCAGGCGCGCGATCAGCACGAGCCAGTACAGCCACAGGACGGTCCCCAGGATCTGGCCGAAGATGCTCACCGCGCTGTCACTCCCTCGAAGGATGGATCAACTTTGATTGAAGAATCCATCCTCGGCAATCTGAGCGCGGGCTTGGTCACCGAGGTCGACGTTGGCCGGTGAGATCAAAAACACCTTGCCGGTAATGCGTTCGATCGTGCCGTGCAGCCCGAAGACGAGTCCGGCAGCGAAATCGATGATGCGCTTGGCGTCCATATCGTCCATGTCGCCGAGATTCATGATGACCGGAACACCGACCCGGAACTCCTCGCCGATGCGCCGTGCATCGTTGTACGAGCGCGGGTGGATGGTCTCGATGCGGCTCAGATCTCCCATGGCCACTCCCCGACCCGGCAGCGGGGCCGATGTGGGAAGACGCTCGCTGGGTGCATCTGACCTGAAGGTCCGCACCGAACGCGGCTCACTGATCGGACGAACACTACGAACCGCATAGCGATCGTCGTCGTCCTCCTCGTAGCGGTCCTTGAAACCACGTCGGCCCGACCGCTTCTCGCGCTTGGACTCCCGTTCCGGTTCGTCGTAGTCGTCGTAGTCGTCTGCGTAGGAGTCGTCCTCGACCAAGCCGAGATACACGGCCATCTTGCGCATGGCTCCTGGCACGGGCACCTCCTTCGTCCATGATCGTGCGGCATGATCCGCCTGGATCGGCGACGCAAGGCCCGGCTGGCCCGGGTTTCTCGTCCCTCCGACGCTACTGCACTGGGGGCCGGTGGCCGAGTATCGCTCCCCCGATGCGCACTTGTGTCGCGCCGCAGGCCACGGCCTGCTCCAGGTCCTCGCTCATACCCGCGGAGATGGTCGCGGCCTGCGGTGAGTACTCGCGCAGCGTCGCCGAGACGCGGGCTAGTTCCTCGAACGCCGCGAGCGGGTCGATACCGGTATCCGGGTGTGGCGCAACAGCCATCACTCCATCCAGGCGCAGTTCGCTCCTGGCCGTGATGGCCCGCGCGATCGTGAGGACGTCCGTCGGATCGACTCCGCCGCGGTTCACCGCCTCCGGCGGATCCAAGCTCACTTGGATCAAGACACCCACGGCGCTTTGCCGCCCGCTCCTGGCCGCCGCATCGGCCAGGGCTTGCACGAGAGCCTCGCGATCGACCGATTCGACGATGTCCGCCCACCCGACGACCGACGCCGCCTTGTTGCGTTGCAAGCGACCGATCATGTGCCAGCGCAATCCCTGCGCGGTTACCTCCGCGCGCTTGGCCTTCGCCTCCTGGTCGCGGTTCTCTCCCACATCGCGCACACCCAACTCCGCCAGCAGGTCGACATCGCTGGCCGGGAAGGTCTTGGTCACCACCACAAGTTCCACACCGTCGGATCGACCGGCAGCCACGCGCGCACGATCGATTCGACGGTGCACCTCCTCCAGGCGGGCGCGAAGTTCCTCCCGGCGCTCGTCTTGCGTCATCAGGTCCCCTTCGCACTTCGTGGTTGGACACGGTCGATCACCACGGCAAGGCCGTGACGCCCGGTACGCGCCTGCGGGCCCGATCTTTCGACCGTTGCACGATGACTGAACCAGCGATCGTCCTCAGCCGTGCAACCCACGTCCGCTACGACCTCGACGCCCAACTCCTCGAGGCGCACGCGCACACCGGATCGGACGTCCAGCCCGGAAGCAGCTCGGTCGTGACCCACCGCCGCCGCCGAAACGGCCGGCGAGCATCGGGCCAGCACCGCGTCGCGTCGATCGGCATCGACCCGATAGCACGACCCACAGATTGTCGGACCGATCACCGCACGTAGGTGCATTCCCCCGGCGCTGGTGATGCGGGTGACCACCGTGCCCACCACATCGGCAACCAGACCCCGCCAACCGCAGTGAGCCACGCCCGCAATCGGCACACCGTCTGAGGAGATCGCACCGATGCCGATGACCGAACAGTCCGCGCCCAAAGCCACCAGACCGACACCAACTGAATCCGTCACGAGCGCGTCGACCTTCGCATACGAACCCGCCGCCGTTACCCATGCGACGTCATCACCGTGGACCGCCTCGATTATCGCCAAACCCTGCGATGCCCGAAGATGCCTCGACAGCGATCGCCGATTGAACTCCACCGCCACCGGGTCATCGCCCACATGATCGGCGAGGTTGCCGTAGGCGAATGCGCCGCGGCTCGCGCCGAGTTCCCGCGAGGTGGCGGCGTAGCGAACTCCCGCGCCGAGCTCGCCCTCGAGCACCCGTAGGTCGGGGAAGGTCCTACCGGTGCCGTCGTCCACGAGTCCTGCGCAACTTCGAGGAGTCGGGCTACTTCAGGAAGTCCGGCACGTCCAGATCGTCGTCGGAGTCTTCGAAAACAACCGTCTTGGGCTGCTGGATGGTCGGGATGTCGCCCGTGGAGTCGGTAGCCCGTGTTACGGCGCTGACCTTCCTCACAGGTGGTTCCCCACCCTCGAAGCCCGCTGCGATAACCGTGACCCGGACCTCATCACCCAGGGTGTCGTCGATGACGGCACCGAAGATGATGTTGGCATCGGGGTGGGCAGCATCGCTCACCAGGCGAGCTGCTTCGTTGATCTCGAACAGACCGAGGTCGCTGCCACCGGATACGGACAACAGGACTCCGTGTGCGCCGTCGATGCCAGCCTCGAGCAGCGGACTCGAGATCGCCTTCTCGGCGGCTTGCATGGCGCGATCTTCACCGCGCGCCGAGCCGATACCCATCAGGGCCGAGCCAGCCGAGTGCATGACGCTCTTGACGTCGGCGAAATCGAGGTTGATCAATCCGGGAGTGGTGATCAGATCGGTGATGCCCGAGACGCCTTGGAGCAGGACGTGATCGGCCTGACGGAAAGCGTCGATCACGCTGATCTCGCGATCGGCGAGGGAGAGCAGCCGGTCGTTGGGGATCACGATCAAGGTGTCCACCTCGGCGCGAAGGTCCTCGACGCCTTGGTCGGCTTGCACCTGGCGACGCCGGCCTTCGAATCCGAACGGCCGGGTGACCACACCGATGGTGAGTGCACCAAGGGAACGGGCGACCTTGGCCACGACGGGCGCGCCGCCGGTGCCGGTGCCACCGCCTTCGCCTGCCGTCACGAAAACCATGTCGGCGCCCTGCAGGACCTCCTCGATCTCCTCGAGATGGTCTTCGGCGGCCTTACGTCCCACCTCGGGGTTCGCACCCGCACCCAGTCCACGGGTCAGTTCGCGACCGATGTCCAACTTGACGTCTGCGTCGCTCATCAGCAGAGCCTGAGCGTCGGTGTTGATGGCGATGAACTCAACGCCCTTCAGTCCAACCTCGATCATCCGGTTGACCGCGTTCACACCTCCGCCGCCGATGCCGACGACCTTGATTACTGCCAGGTAGTTCTGGGGAGCCGCCACAGCTGCCCGTCCTTTCGTTCACGCCGGCGCGAGGGGGCGCACCGACTCGTGTGACTCCCGGCGAGACCTCAACCTCTACTTGAGGCTGAAACATCGCTCGGCCGCGAGCCGGCGGGAGGGTAGGGGGTGTTACCGGTGGGACGCAAGTGGACGTGGCCGATTTCCCGTCGAAATCGTGGTTTCGACCCAACCTGAGGAGTGCCACCTAGTCGCGGGGACCCCTCTCCCCGAAGGTGGTCGGCAATTGGGGTGCGCTGACGTCGTAGGCCTGGGCTCGCCTGGGAAGCAAGGCGATCAGCACCTGGGCTTTGAACTCGGCCTCGTCGGCGTTCCCCCATCGCACGATGGCGTCGTTGCCCAACTGCAGTCGAATGTCGTCCGGGCTCACTGCCTGGACTGCACGGACCCGACGCGCGATCTCCTCGGGCAACGTGACCACCACTTCGACCGCTTCGGCTAAAGCCGCCTCCTCGCCACGAATGACGGGATCGGTGAGCCACAGACCTCCGGGCGGATCGAAGACGACGCCGGTCGCATCGATCCCTCGTCGGGCTTCTCCTTGCTCGACGACACCAACGGGCGTCCGCTCGACCACTTCGACGACGATCGCACTAGGCCACGAGCGGTACACCTGAACCGATTCGACCCACGGCAGCTGAGCAACTCGTGATTGCGCTCCGACCGTATCCACTCGCACCAACGGACTCCCCGCTGAAACCGCGGCCGAGGCGCGCACCGACTCGGCACCGACGGGCTCGGACTCCGGGCTCAGTCCCACCACCATCACGGAGTTCACTGCGAGCAACGGTGAGAACCACACGCTCCACACACCGGCACCGAGTGCAACCAAGGCGAGAAGTGCAGCCAGCAGCCGTATGCGCCTGCGTCGGCGTTGACGAACGATCCACAAGTCCGGGGCAGCCCTCTGCGCACGTCTTTTGCGAAACGCACCGAATGGGTTCCGCAGCCGCACGCGGGGTCGGCGCTTGCTCGACGGAGCGTCCTCACTCGCGCGTACCTGTGCCTCCACCGACGTCATCGGCGGTCTCGCAGCCGTTCGATGACTTCCATCCCGAGCATGCCGATATCCCCTGCACCCAACGTCATGACCAGATCCCCGGGTTGGGCACGCTCGGCCAGGATGTCGGCTGCAGCGCTCCACGACGGTTCGAAAATCGCGTCCCCCGGGGGAAGCGGCACATTCGCAGCCATCGTCTGTCCACTGGCACCCGGGATCGGCTCTTCCCCGGGTGCGAAGACCTCTAAAACAACGGCGACGTCGGCCAGGCCCAGCGCCTCACCGAATTCCCGGATGAACATCGCCGTTCGGTAGTAGTGGTGTGCTTGGAATGCGACGATCAGTCGGCCAGCCCCCGCCACTTCACGGGCGGCGCGCAAGGTCGCGTCAATTTCCGTGGGGTGGTGGGCGTAGTCGTCGTAGATGCGCACACCTGCCACTTCACCTTTGAAGTCGAATCGGCGACGAGTCCCCGTGAAGGATTCCAACCCAGCCCGCACATCAGAGTCCGAGAAACCCAGTCCAACAGCGGCGGTGTAGGCGGCGACTGCGTTGAGGGCGTTGTGCCGGCCGGGTACTCGCAGACTGACTTCACCGAGCCGAACGCCGTCCTTGCTTATCGTGAATTCCCACCCGGCTGCTTCTTGATGCGCATCGAGGATCGACACCGTGGCATCCTCGCTCGTGCCGTACGTTCTAACGTCGACTCCCTCCGCTCGCAGTCGAGCGGTCATCGCCCGCGCACCTGGATCGTCCGCGCAAGCCACGACGAAGCCACCAGCTGCAGCGCAACCTCGCCCGAAGTCGTCGAATGCCGCCTCCAAGGCGGCGAAGTCACCCCAGTGATTGAGATGATCGGGTTCGACGTTGGTGACGATCCCGACCTTCGCGGGCAACGCCAGGAAGGAGCCATCGCTCTCATCGGCTTCCACCACGAAGATGTCACCGGAACCGACGTGCGCGTTGGAGCCGGATTCATTGAGCTCGCTGCCGATGACGAACGACGGATCGGCTCCGCAGTGCTGGAGGGCTACGGTCAACATCGAGGTAGTGGTGGTCTTGCCATGGGTTCCGGAAACGGCCACGCCGAGCGAGCCGGACATGATCGAAGCGAGAGCCTGGGCACGGGACAGTTCAGGGATCCCCTGTTCCCTAGCGAAGCGCCTTTCCGAATTCGATTCCGGGATAGCGGTGGAAACGACCAGGGTGTCGGCGTCGAATGTCTTCCGGTGACCCACCTTCGCGCCGATTCCCAGTGCCCGGAGAGCCTGCAATCGGCGAGACTCCTTAGCGTCGGAGCCGGTAACGGTCACACCCCGAGCGGCCATGATGCGCGCGATACCCGACATCCCCGCGCCACCGATTCCCACGATGTGCACCCGCCCCAAGGAGGAGAGGTCCACCTGAGTCACCGGCTACCCCTTCCCTTGTCGCACAACCTCGAGGATCCACTCGGCGCATTCCTCGTCGGCCCGGCGCTCGCCCAATGCGTAGGCAGCACTGGACATCGCCGCAAGGCTCTCCTCATCTTGGACCACCGACGTGATCGTCTCGGTCAGCCACTCCGAGGTCAGCAGGGCGTCGTCTCGCTGGATCCCCCCACCAGCTCGAACTATCGGCAGGGAATTGCCCGCCTGCTCCCCGTTGCCGATGGGCAAGGGGACGTAGATTCCCGGAAGACCGACGGCCGTCAACTCCGCGCAGGTCATCGCCCCGGATCGGCACACGACCAGGTCCGCTGCTGCGTACGCCGCAGCCATGTTGTCGATGTATGGAATCGGTCGGTATCCAGCGAATGCTTCCGGCAACTCATTGAGCCGACCCACCGAATGCAGCACCTGGACTCCCGCGGCGGTCAGGTCATGAACGGACTGTGCAATGACCTGATTCACATGACGCGCGCCTTGACTGCCGCCGAACACCAAAACCACGGGTGCGTCGAGGGCAAGCCCCCAGGACTCGCGAGCCTGCGCCCTGTGCGCCGAGCGATCGAGGCATGCGATCGACGGGCGCAGCGGAAGGCCTAAGTGCCGAGAATGGGGCAGCACACCGTCGTGGACCACGGCCACATGCGGGGTGAGTCGAGCTCCGAGCCGATTGGCGAAGCCGGGCCGGGAGTTGGCCTCATGGATCAGCAGCGGAATCCTCGTGCGGCGCGCGGCCAGGTAACCGGGAACTGCCGCATATCCACCGAATCCCACGACAGCATCCGCCGAAACCGAACGCAGGTGCGCGCTAGCAGTTTGGACGGCGGACACCGCATGGGTGGGGAAAGTCAGAGCACTGCGATCCAATCTACGAGGGAACGGATCGGCTCCTGTCTGAACCAAGGGATAGCCGCGCGCAGGTACGAGTTCCTTCTCCAGACCCCGGGTGGCTCCGATGAAGGAGACCGTCACAGCCGGTTCGCGGCGACGCAGGGCGTCCGCGGTGTTCAGGGCGGGTTCGAGATGTCCGGCCGTCCCGCCTGCTGCGAATACAACGTGCATGGTTGTTTCGACTACCGCCGTCGCAAGGCTTGAGCGGTACTACGACGACGCAGCGCTCGTCGCGCCGCGGGTTCGCGTTTGGCGAATGCCATGAGCATGCCGACCGCCGTGAGGGTGGGAATCAGGGATGAACCTCCGTAGGAGACGAGCGGCAATGTGACCCCAGCTACCGGAAGGAGACCCAGAACGCCACCGATATTCACCACAGCCTGGACTACGAGCCACGAACCCACCCCCGCGGAAGCGAATCGCACGAACGGATCATCGGTGTTGCGACTCAGACGGAAGATCGCGAACGCCAGGAGGGAGAACAGACCCACCACGGTGAGCGTTCCCAGCAGTCCGAGCTCCTCACCGATGACCGGGAAGATGAAGTCGGTGTGCGCCTCCGGCAAGGTCCCCCACTTCTCCCGACTCCCACCGAGTCCGACCCCCCAGAAGCCACCGGTCCCCAAGGCGTACTGACCTTGCGTGACCTGCCATCCGAATCCCAGTCGGTCTGCATCAGGATTCATCCACGACAAGATCCGCTCCATTCGGTAAGGAGCAGCAAGAGAGAGCACCCAAACGCCCATGGCGCCGACAGCGGCGAACGCCGCGAATATGCGCATCGGGGCACCAGCGGCGAAGAGCATTCCGGCCAAGATCGCACCGAGCATCACGGTGTTACCGAAATCGCCCTCCAGCAAGACGAGCACCATCATCACGGCGGCCACCGGAAGCACCGGGATCAGCAGTCCCCGCCAGGTATCCAAACGCCGGTTGCGCCGGGAAAGAACTTCCGCCCCCCAGACGACCAGGGCGAGTTTCGCGATTTCACTGGGTTGGAAACGGAACGGTCCGAAAAGTTCGATCCAGTTTCGCTGACCGCCTACTTCCACGCCGATGATCAACACAGCGATCAAGAATCCGAATGCCGCAAGAAGCAGCGGCCATGCGAAGCCGCGCCAGAACTCGACCGAGGTTCGTGAGGCGATGAACATCGCGACGACGCCTAGTACAGCGAAGAATGCCTGTCGTTGGGCCAACGTGTACGGCGAGCCGAAAACCCTGACGCTTTCGATACTGGAGGCGGACATCACCATGATCAAGCCCAGGAGCAGCAGCAGGAGTGTCGCGCCCATAAGGAGGTAATAGGCACTCAGCGGGTGCTGCATCAGCAAACTCACGCGAGAGAGCCCCCCGATAGCCGCTTTGCCGGGCTCTGGGCGCGAAGGGGAGACGGTCGAATTGTGCGTCACGTGGCACCTTCATCCACGAGACCGCCCGCCCCAGGACCCGCAAGCACCGCCTCGGAGAAAGTCCGTCCTCGATGCGCGTAGTCATCGAACATGTCCCAGGATGCGCACCCCGGGGCCAGCAGGACAACGTCGCCCGACTGCGCCAGGGTCATGGAAGCCGTCACCGCCTCGGACATCGCACCAGTGTCGGTCCGCTCGATGACGATCACCGGTACATCGGGGGCGTGTCGGTTCAGGGCGCCGTGGATGACCGGCGCGTCCGTTCCGAGCAGCACTACTCCCCGCAGCCGATCCGCCACAGCCGCCACCAGAGCGTCGAACTCCTGCCCCTTTGCCAGACCGCCGGCGATCCACACCACCGACGGATACGCACGCAAGGACATTGCGGCAGCGTGGGCGTTGGTCGCCTTCGAGTCGTCCACGAAACGGACACCTGAGTACCGCCCCACCTCATAGATTCGGTGGGGTGCCGGCGTGAAATCCCGCAATCCTTGACGCACCGCCGACGCCTCGACACCGTAGGCGCGGGCCAACGAGGCCGCGGCAAGGGCGTTCATCACGTTGTGCGGCGCCGCCGGACGGACATCCGCCACGAAGGCGAGTTCCTGCGCTGAGTTTCGGCGATCCTCGATGAATGCACGGTCCACGAGGTACTCATCCACCACCCCGAGCATTCCGACGTCGGGAATCCCGAGGGTGATGCCGATGCCCCGACAACCGTCGACGACATCGGCCCTCTCCACCATCGATCGAGTCATGGGCTCCTCGAGTGCGTACACCGCGGCGACCTGACACTGGTGGAATACCCGTTCCTTGGCTGCTACGTAGGTGCCGAAGTCGCCGAAGTGATCGAGGTGGTCGTGCGCGACGTTGAGGCACACAGCGGCCCACGGACTCATGGACGTCACGAACGGCAATTGCGGCGCGCCGACCTCCACCGCAATGACGTCCACCTCATCATGCAAAACCACATCGACCAAGGGGTTGCCGATATTCCCAGCCGAAACGGCAGTGGCCCCGGATGCGCGCAGCATGCTCTCCAGCATCAAGGTGGTGGTGGTCTTGCCGTTCGTCCCGGTCACACACAGCCACGGAGCATCGCCCGGGCCTCGGCGAAGACGCCACGCCAGCTCGAGTTCACCCCACACCGGGATTCCAGCCTGGATGGCGGTCATCAGCAATGGCGACGTAGGCCGAAGCCCCGGTGAGGCCACGACGACATCAACTAAGGGAGGAATCGTCGAGCCTGTCCCGAGGTGGACATCAGCGCCAAGGCTGCTCAGGACTTCGCCGCGTTCGCGCTGCGAATCACCGTCGACCTCGTCGACGATGCTCACGTGCGCACCAAGTTGCATGAGGGCATCCGCGCATGAGTAACCCGCTACCCCGAGCCCTACCACGCACGCGCGCACTGCGGACCAATCGGAATTCCGAGACAGTTGGGCAACGGCGCGATCGGTCACGCGCGCACCCACTCGGCGTAGAACAAGGTGAGGCCGGCGCCGATGAACAGACCTTGGATGATCCACAAGCGGACGACGATCTGAGTCTCCGGCCAACCGATCATCTCGAAGTGATGATGTAAGGGTGCCATCCGGAAGATCCGACGCCCCGTCAACTTGAACGAGCCGACTTGAAGGATCACCGAGATCGTGGTGATCAAGAACAGTCCAGCGATGAAGGGAAGCAGCAGTTCGGTTCTCGACAGCACAGCTAGGCCCGCGATTCCGCCGCCGAGGGCCAATGAACCTGTGTCGCCCATGAATATCCGCGCAGGCGGGGTGTTCCACCACAGGAAACCGAAGCAGGCACCTGCCGCCGAGGCAGCCACAATGCCGAGATCCAACGGATTTTGCGTGTTGTAACAGAACTCGGTCACTTCGAAGGAGCAGTTCTGTCCGTACTGCCAGATCGACAGCAGCACGTATGCCAGGAAGCTCATGACCGCAGCCCCGACCGCGAGGCCATCGAGACCGTCTGTGAGATTCACTCCGTTCGTGGTAGCGGTGATCAGGAACCACACCCACACGAGGAACAGTCCCATCGGGAGCACGAGCGGGGTATCGCGGACGAATGAGACGGCCATGGACGCAGCGGTCTGCCCATCGGCATCGGGGAATTGAACCGAGAGGAATGCAAAGGCCACCGCCACGACGGCTTGACCGATCAGCTTCGTTCGAGCACGTAGCCCGGTGCTGCGTTGTTTGAAGATCTTGAGGTAATCGTCGGCGAAGCCGACGGCCCCGAGCCCGACCATGAGGAAGATGACGAGCAGCCCGGACTGCGTGAGTGGTCTCCAGGTGATGAGATGCGTTCCGAAGTAGCCGACGAGGACGGCCAGCAGGATGGCCACACCGCCCATCGACGGTGTCCCGCGCTTGGACTCGTGATCGGGATACGTACTTCCCTCGGAACTGACCCGGATCGCCTGCGCGTACCCACGTCTCGACAACAACTTGATCAAGATCGGTGTACCGACCAGCGACACGACCGACGCGATCGCTAGGGCGATGACCACGAGCCTCATGAATCGTGCCCGTCGACGTCGAGCAGATGCTCAGCGATCCGTTCGAGCCCGACGGCACGCGAAGCCTTGATCAAGACGGTATCGCCAGGCTCGACTTCCGCATCGAGAAGGGCGATTGCCGCATCACTATCGGGAACCCACACCGACTCATCACCCCATGAACCTTCATTACTGGCCGCCAGATGCATCACCTTGGTGCCAGGTCCCACACAGATGAGTCGCGAGATGTCCAAACGAACTACAAGTCGGCCGATGGCGTCGTGCTCGGCGACTGAAAGGTCCCCCAACTCGCGCATCTCCCCCAACACTGCCCACGTCCTACCCGCGTCACCCATGGAACGCGCGCCCATGGACCGTAACGCTTTCAAAGCAGCACGCATCGATTCGGGATTCGCGTTGTAAACGTCGCTGATGACCGTGATACCACGAGGGGTCGTGTGCACCTCCATCCGCCAGGGACTCTTCGCACGCGCACTGGACAGACGCTCTGCGATGCGCGGTGCAGACATGCCGCAAATGTCTCCCACAGCAGCACTTGCCAGTGCCGACTCCACGAAGTGCTCGCCGTACAACTTCATGGAAACCCGAACAGGGGGCTGGTCCTTGACGCGCAGATCGAATACGGGGTGTCCCGCTTCATCGATACTCACATCCTCCGCAGCGACATCCACCTCATCCCCGGTTCCGAACCAGACCACCGACGCCGATGTGCGCTCCGCCATGGAGGCAACCTGGGGATCATCTGCGTTCAGGACCGCAAAACCGTGAGCAGGGAGACCTTCCGCGAGCTCTCCCTTCGCCGTAGCTATGTCGCCGGGATTCGCCATCACGCCGACGTGCGCGGTACCGACGTTCAAGACGACACCGATGTCCGGCTGTGCCATCTCGACCAAGTAGCGAATGTGCCCCAGCCCCCGCATCCCCATCTCCAGGACGAGGAATCGCGTCGATTCATCGGCGCTGAGAATGGTGAGAGGAACCCCCACCTCGGTGTTGAAGGATCCGGTGGCTGCTACCACGTTCCCCTCGAGCACGTCCGAGATCAGATCCTTCGTGGTCGTCTTTCCGGAGGAACCCGTCACGCCGATCACCGTGGCCGTCAAGACCTCTCGTCGGTACCAGGCAGCGATCTCGCCCAAGGCTCGAACCGGATCCCCCACCACGATGCAGGGGTGACCCGCAACCTCTCGAGTCACCAGCGCTGCGATCGCTCCCGCCGCGATCGCTCCGGGCACGAAGCTATGACCGTCCACCCGCTCACCCACGATTGCCACGAAGATGTCGCCAGTCGACACGGCTCGCGAGTCGACGCACCAGCCCGCTGCACGTGATTCCGCGATTTCCCGGGCTTCGGCGTTCAGTTCACCGCCGACGACCTCGGCGATCCGGGAAAGCGACATCGGCTTCACGCTCGCTCGCCCTCCTCGCCTACACCGAATCGATCCCTGACGAAGGATGCCAGTAGTTGGCGATCATCGAGGGCAAGGACATGGTCGGCGAACTCCTGCGTGGTCTCGTGCCCTTTGCCGAGAACCAGGACGATGTCCCCTGGCCGAGCAAGCTCAACGGCCGTCCTGATCGCTTGACTTCTGTCGGCCACCTCGGATGACCGGCATTCAGCCTGCTCGACACCTTCGAGAAGGGCCGCCCGAATGTCAGCAGGATCTTCGGATCGTGGATTGTCGTCAGTGACGACCACCAGGCCGCTCGGTGACGTTGCAGCCCTACCCATAGCCATTCTCTTGCTCGGGTCGCGATCCCCACCTGCACCGATCACCACGATCACACGTCCATTGCGTGTTCGGCTTATCGACGCAGCACTCGCCACCACCTGCTGGATTGCGTCCGGCGTGTGGGCGTAGTCGACGATGAAGTCGATTCCCTCGGTGACGGCCACCACTTCCATCCGACCCGGTACCCGAACGTGCACGGCCGCATCGGCTGCGACTTGTGCGTCCACCCCCAACTCATGACAGATCGCAACAGTTGTCACGAGGTTCGCAACCGCGAAGTCGGTCGGCACCGGTATGCGCAGGTGAGCGCGAACGGGTCCCTCGATAGTGACGCGATCAGCGACTCGGGAAGCTACCCAATCAGCGGAACCTCCCGTGGCGCTGACACTCACCATGGGAATCGAGGCTTGAGATACCAGCAGCCGACCCCACGAGTCATCGATCACCGCAACGCCTCGTTGGGATCGGGAGTGTGAGAAGAGATCGGCCTTGGCGTCGAAGTAGGACTGCATCGTGCCGTGGTAGTCGAGGTGATCTTGACTCAACCCCGTGAAGGCAGAAACGTCGAAGACGATGCCATCGACTCGATGTTCACGAAGAGCGATACTCGAAACCTCCATTGCCACTGCGGACGCTCCGGCGTCGCGCCAGTTGGCCAGGATCGATTGGAGCGCCGGGGCCTCGGGAGTGGTTCGCGCAAGCGGCACATCGCGGAGTCCTGGAAGCCAGGCACCGAGTGTGCCTATGACACCGCACCGCCGGCCGGTTCGATTCAACACACCTTGAACGAGATGGGTCACGGTGGTCTTGCCATTCGTGCCCGTTACCCCGATCATCGTCATGTTCGTCGATGGGGCATCCCACAGGGTCGAGGCCAACTGCGCTACCCATCTACGAGGATTCTCGACGACAACCAACGTGACCGAAGTGCCGCCGAGCAACCGTGCACCTTCGGCATCTGTGAGTACTGCCGGTGCACCGGAACCGATCGCTGCAGCTGCGAAGTGAGCTCCATGATCTCGGCGACCAGGAAGGGCGGCGAAGAGAGCGCCGGGTTGCACTTCTCTTGAATCGACGGTGAGGCCGGAGATGTCCAGTGCTGCGTCGGAGTCCGAAACCTGGACATCCAAGCCGGCGCCACGCAACAGGTCCGCGAGCCGCACGGTCTAGCCGGTGGTCAACGTGAGGCGGGGAGCCCTCTTACCCGATGGAGGAATCTGCATTGCCTGCAAAGCGTACGTGGTGATCTCCTTGAACACCGGTCCGCCTAGTTCGCCACCGCCCCGGCCGCGTTTGGGTTGGTGGACGAACACACCCACGGCCAGTCGCGGTGCATCCGCGGGCGCAACGCCGACGAAGGATGCGGTGACGTCTCCTGCGTAGCAACGGCAATCAGGGTCTACGAACTGAGCCGTACCCGTCTTACCTGCAACGCGGTATCCCGGAATGCGCGCCTGTGGAGCAGTTCCACCCTCACCCACCACGGCTTCCATCATTGCCATGACCTGCCTGGCCGTGTCTTCGCTGACCACCCGATCCCGCTCGGAGTCGGGGGTTGGCACAACGGTGCCGTCCGGATCGGTGATGGATTCGATGATGGTCGGTTGCATCTTCACTCCACCGTTGGCGATGGTGGCGAAGACGTTCGTCATCTGGACCGTGTTCACCGAGTAGCCCTGGCCGAACGCCATAGTCGGGAAGGTCGTTCCCGACCAGTTGTCCTGATCCAGTATCAGACCTGCAGACTCTCCAGGCAGTCCGAGGTTCGTCTTCTCGCCGATGCCGAACTTCTCCATGTAGCGAGCCAACTGAGCCTTCGGCATCTTCTCGGCCGCCAGGATCGTGCCGATGTTGCTTGACCGGGCGAATACACCCGTCATCGTGAGGCGCAAAGTTCCGTGCTTCCAGTAGTCATTGAATGCCTTGCCCGCGCGCTTCAATTGACCGGGGACCTTTATCGGTGTCAAGGGGGTGACTGCACCTTCGTTGATCGCCGCTGCCGCGGTGATCACCTTTCCGGTGGATCCCGGTTCGAAGATGTCGGTGACGGCTCGATTGCGACGCTCTTCGGGCAGCGATTGGGTGACCGCATTCGGATCGAAATCCGGGGCGGTTGCCAAAGCGAGGATCTCCCCCGTTTGTACGTCCATGACCACCGCCGTGGCACTCGATGCGCCCGAGCGCTGAACGACCGACCGAATAGCCTCCTGCGCGACGAATTGGATGTCGCGGTCGATCGTCAGTTGCACGTCGCCGCCGGGGATGGCCTCGACCGAGGACTGATTCGGGGTAGGGATGACCCGACCCCCGGGACCGCGCTCGTACGTCTGCTGACCAGGTGTACCGGTCAGCAGGTCATCGAATGCCGACTCGATGCCACCGCCACCGGAACCATCAGCCTGAACGAAGCCGACGATGTGTGATGCGAGATTGTCCGCGGGGTAGATGCGTTGGGAGGTCTCCTCGCTGAAGATTCCCGGCAACCGCAAAGCAGCGATTTGATCCCACGTTTGAGGGGACACTCCCTTGGCGACGTACATGAAGCGCTTATCCCCAGCCAGTCGATCGGCGAGAACGTCCTGTGGCACCTCAAGAATCGGCGCCAACTCCACTGCTACGGCCGCCGGATCCTCGATGAGGGTCTGATCAGCCGTGATGTTGCGTGCCTCGACGGTTACCGCAAGTGGCTGTCCGCCTCGATCCAGAATGCTGCCTCGGTACGCCGGAACCTCCAATGTCCGAAGGCGCTGACTCAAAGCCGCGTCCGCGAGGGCTTCGCCGCGCACGGCTTGGAGATCGACAAGACGGGTAGCGAAGATAGACGCGATGATCGCGGTCGCGATCAACAGCACAGTGCCACGCCTGCGGAAGTCCCCGGGGCGGAAATCCGATTCGCGTAGGTCAGCCGATTCACGACCTGCATCTGCGGCTTCGACGGGTCGTTCGTCCCTGCGCACACGGGAACGTGGCGGAGCCGAATAACGAGTGCTCATTCGCCTGCTCCTTCGGGCTCGACCAACTGCGCACCATCACCCGATGCCGCGAGTCGCCGCGACTGGCGTTGCTCATTGCGCTGAGCCTGTTCGGTGGCCTCACTCATCGCCGCCGACGACCCTGGTTCGAGGAGAACAGCACCATCCCCGACCTGGCGCCGCTCGCCTGGTTGCCCGTCGGCCTCGGCGGTCGGAACAACTGATGTGGGCAACGGGTCGATAAGCGTGGCCGTCAGTGAGCCGGCGACATTCGCCGTCCTCGCCTGGTTACCGGGGGCCGGCTTCGCCTTGCCGCGTACCTTGCCTCCCGGCACGGTGAGGAAGACTGCTCGATCGCTGGGCATCATTCCCAGGGCGCGTGCCTTCGCCTCCAGCACGGGTGGGGATGCCGCCTCGGCGAGGGCCTTGGTCAAGGCGGCCTCTGTCCGAGAGAGGTCCCGTTGCTGCCCCTTGAGTTCGGTGACGGTGAAGGCTGTTTGTCCAACCGACGTATTGATGAGCAACATGACGATCAATCCCAGCGCCAACATCGAGGTGACGACTACGGCAAAGAAACCCCGACTGGCTCTCTCCGGGCGCAGGGGCGCCACAAGTTGCAGGTGCGGAAGCGACATGCGGTGTTTGCGACCTGCGCCGTGCGTTGCATATTCAGTCGAAGTGGCTGGCAGTTCGACGGCGACGGGAGTTACCGGACTCATGCCGCCACCCGCTCGATCGCCCTCAGCCGCACAGAAGCTGCGCGCGGATTCGCCTCGATTTCCTCCGATGAAGCCTTCTGCGAGCCGCGCACCAAGAGCCGGTAGGAGGGCTCGGAGCCGGTCGGGACGATGGGCAGGTCATCGGGCACATGGCTGGAACTGACTGCTGCGAATTCCGTCTTGACGATCCGGTCTTCAAGGGACTGGTAGGACAAGACGACCATGCGTCCGCCGACGCCCAGAACCGCCAAAGCGGCCGGTATGGCACGCTGCAGAACCGTCAATTCGCCGTTCACTTCGATGCGCAGAGCCTGGAACGTGCGTTTGGCAGGGTTGCCGCCTGTGCGGCGCGCCGGGGCCGGTATCGCGTCACGAATGATGTTCACGAGCTCCGCGGAATCGGTGAGGGGCGAAACCTCACGTGCTTTGATGATTCCGCGGGCGATGCGCGAAGCGAATCGCTCCTCACCGAACTCTCGCAGCACGCGAACGAGTTCCTTTTCGGAATACTCATTGACGACCGTTGCTGCGGTCATCACGTCCGACTGATTCATGCGCATGTCGAGTGGCGCCTCTATGGAATATGCGAATCCACGCTCCGGATCATCAAGCTGCATGGACGAGACACCTAGGTCGAAGAGCACTCCATCAGCCCGGGGGATGCCCAGGCTCGCCAGCACCTCGGGAATCTCGTCGTAAACCGCGTGGACGAGATGGAACCGTCCCGACCATCGTTCGAGCCGGTCCTCGGCTACCTCGAGTGCCGATCGATCACGATCGATCCCGACGAGTCGCATGAGAGGGAAGGTCTTCAATGCGTAATCGGCGTGCCCACCCAAACCCAATGTCGCGTCGACGAGTACCGACCCCGGAGCGGTAAGTGCAGGAGCGAGAAGGGCGAAGACCCGGTCGCGAAGGACCGGAATGTGGTGAGCAAATGGTGGTGTCACGTGTCGACTTCCCCATCGACCGGGACGATTCGGTCCCGAGCGAGGATCTACATCCAGCCAGCCACGACAACGGAGAGCGCGTAGAGCACGGTTCCCGTCGCTACGCCGGCAACCATGACGGCAACACCGGTACGCACGGGACGAAATTCAGCCGTAACTTCGGCTGACTCTTGAATGACTGCCATGTCCTTCTCCTTGTTCGCGGTCGAGATGAACTTCTGTTGTTGTGTCTTCCTTCTTGGACTGCGCTTCGGTCAGGTCCCCGCCCGCTGTGCGCGTCCTGGTACCGGGGAAGGGGTGCCAGGGTGCGCAGAGCGGGAGGAGGCCTCACCGCGCGCGTCACATCACGCCAGGGATGACCTCCTCATTGATCTCCGAGAAGTCCTGCTCCTGATCGCCCAGATAGGACTGCCAGGTCTGTTCGTCCCAGATCTCCGCGGTGCTTCCGTTTCCGACGAAGATCACGTCGCGGTCGAGGCCGGCGTACTCGCGAAGGGCTGACGGAACGGTGATGCGGCCCTGGCGATCAGGGATCTCATCGGACGCTCCGGAGAACAGCACTCGCAGGTAGGCCCGGACGCGAGCATCCGAACGGGAGGCTTCGTTCAAACGCTCCGCGTAGGCCGCGAATTCCGCCGCCGGCCAGACCACGATCGAGCGGTCCTGACCCTTGGTCAGAACCAGACCGGCTGCTAGTTGCTCACGGAACTTCGCCGGGAGCACCAGGCGGCCCTTCTCATCCAGGCGAGGGGCGTGCGTGCCGAGAAACATGGCCGCCCCTTCCCCTCTTCTGCCCCTTAGGCCACTTGTGCCCCAGAGGTAACCCCAAGTGGCGCCACGATACTCCACTTTGCTCCACTGTCAACCCCCTTTTTCCACAACTCACCCCGGAGATTCCCCACTTCCATCCACGAGGGCGGCCTCGGCCAGGTGGTCGGCCGAAACGGCCGCGCGGGTGCCTAAGGTGCGCTTGTGGATATCCGAAGGTGTTCTCTCGGGCTGGCTCTCGGGTTGGCTCTCGTCCTGGCGGTCGGGTGCGCCCCGGGACAGCAGCAGAGCTCCCCTGAATCCAGTCCCGAGGTCAGCACTCAAGCGAGTCCTCAGGCAAGCCCCGAGGCCACCGCTCGAGCAACGCCCACGCCGAGCCCAACGCCCACGCCGAGCCCAACGCCCACGCCGAGCCCAACGCCGACATCACCGCTCAACGGCCTGCCCGAGTCGGCCGCCGGACCAGTACTCGTCGTGAAACTCGACAACACCCGCAACGCCCAGCCACACGCTGGCCTGCACGAGGCCGATGTCGTCTACATCGAGGAAGTCGAATACGGCATAACCCGGCTGGCGGCGGTATTCGCTTCCACGGTGCCGGAGAGGATCGGACCGGTTCGGTCTGCACGCATCACCGATTTGGATCTACTCGAGCAGTACGGATCCCCTGCCTTCAGTTTCTCCGGCGTCCAAAGCAAGATGTGGCCGTTGATCGCGGATTCGCCGCTGATCGACATCTCGCCCAATAAGGCTGCCTTCGCATACCGACGAGATACCAGCAGGCGGGCGCCCTACAACTACTTCCTCGATGGCACTCAGGGCCTCTCAGCAGCCCCGGACGCGACCACCGAGCGCGACATCGGGTTCACGTTCGACTCGAAACCACCGCTCGATGGCCGGGTAGGCCTGTCCGCCCGTGTCGAGTGGCCCGCAGCCTCCGCGGAATTCCGATACGACCAGGCTTCACGTCTCTACCGCGTCGAATTGAATGGTCAAGGTGCTGAAGCGGAAGAGCACTCCGATGGCCAACGAGCCGCCACCGTGGTGATCCAGTACGTCGAGCAGAAGCCCTCCCAGTTCTTCGACAAAGGGGGCGGCAACACGCCACATGCGGAGACAATCGGTGAGGGCGACGCGGTGATCTTGCGTGACGGTCTTCGGTATGAAGCCCGCTGGTCCCGACCCGATGCCCAGTCAGGAACGCAATTCGTCTCGCCTGACGGACAGCCAATCGCCTTCAAACCCGGACAGCAATGGATCGTGCTGGCCGATCGCACGCGCCCTGCCACTTTGTTCCCCGTTTCGAAGGGAAAGAAGAAAAAGACGCAGACCGACTAGGAGATGTCCGGTTCAGCAAGTTCGCACGCAACCACCACTCGGACCCCTTCTTGGTCGTAGGCATAAACCGCATACTGACCGAATTCCGCTGCGATCCGAGCACCCTCACGCGGATCCATCCCCCAAACGAGCCACCCGGGTTCCCGCCATGTGCCGTCGGCGGAGAAGCCATCGGCTTGCCACACTTCGTACCCCAGATTCACCAGTACCTCGTACATCTGCGCATTGGCGGCCTCGTTCTGAGCCCACGAAGGCCGCGCTGTGCCTGGGTTGTATGCGGTCATGACCACGCACCCCCGTGATCGACTCAGGCATTCCAAGGCTGGATCAATCCATTCACCCTCTGTCGGATCCAAGGCAGCGACTAAAGCCTCTTCGTATATGGCGAAGAGGATCTCGCGCTCGGACATGCCACCATCATGCCAAGCACCCCACTGTGAACATCTGTGCAGCACGTGCATGGACATGCCATGCGGATACAGTCGTTGACCACCACCCCCTCGATCCGTGATCATCGGGTGATGAACTCTCGTTGGAGCTTCGGCTCGCAAAATTCGTTACTGAGCGTCGGTTCGAGGGGCTCGATCTTGTCGATCGGGAGCGTGGGTTCGATCCTGTCGATCGGGAGCGTCGGTTCTGCCGCTTCCATCCTTTCGGTTGGCTCATTCGCAAGTGCCGCGAGTCTGATGTCGGGTCTCTCGCGGTTTTCCGTCATGTCCTGGCGACGGCGCTCATCGGTGATGCGGACTCGATAAGTGCCACTCCCACCACATACTTGCCCCAGGCCGTGACTTCGGCGTAGAGGCATCTATCGTCAGGAGTCGAAACTGTGATCCGTGCGACATCGCGCATCGAATCGACATCGATTACCGGCCATCGTGCCAACGAACCGCCTAGTCCCAGACCGGTTGCTTTCGCCACTGCCTCCTTCGCCACCAGCACATCGATCGCACCAACCGACTCAGCAAGATCACGCTCATGGTCGGCAAGGACTCGAACCAGTGTGGATGTATCACGATCCGCACGCTCCACGTCGATTCCGATTGAAAGCGGAGCTACTGCGGCGAGTGCTATCCCTTGCGTGTGAGCGATCGACAACCCCCACGCGCTACCCCGCAGTTGCGGCGCTCCACGAGGCGTGACGTCGATCAGCGGGGGTTGCAGGCCTGCCCGAACGGCCGCCCGAACGGCCGCATTGCGTCCTAGCACCCACTCAACCCAACGCCTACTTCCCGGAATCACCTCAGCGGGGAGGACGCTGTAACCGATGTGATCGAGGACCTCCTCGGGGACCTCGAGTGAGTCGAATTCCCAACCCTCGAGATAGAAGCGATTGTCACGATGGGGCCACATCACCGCTTCGAGCACAGCCGCAGTATTGCGCCTACCGGTGAATGCCAGGGACCGGGCGCGTGAAAGACTCTCCTACCCCGAAATCGGATAGGAAGAGGGGTCCAGAGTGTCGAACAGCGTTCACGAGGAGCAGCTGTTCATCAACGATGCACAGCGTCTCCTCGATCAACACATAGCGCATCTTCGACACCGCATCGACACCACGAAAGCGGCTCCAAGCACGGGCACGGGTCAAGATGAAATCGAGCGAGAAGGTCTGCTGGACAACCTGCACCAACAACTCCAGGCCAGTCTGGCAGCCCGAGCCAAGGTGTGCTTTGGTCGAATAACGTTCGCGAACGCCGACGATCACCACATTGGTCGGATCGGTCTGAGGAATTCCGAGGGCGACGCAGTGCTGCTCGATTGGCGAGCACCACAAGCTGCTCCGTTCTACCAGGCCACCACTCAAGTACCGCTGGGCTTGTCGCGGCGAAGGAGGATCGCGACCCGACCAGGCGAGCTGGCTCCCGAGGTAACGCATGTCGACGACGAGCTCTTCGCCGACGGTCAAGTACTCGAAGCTCCCGGACCAGGTGGATCTCGATCAGTCGGCGCAGCTGCCATGGACGCACCTCGCACCGGCCGAATGGCCGACATCCTGGCCTCCATCGCAGCCGACCAAGACGCGATCATTCGCAGTCCCCTCGAACAGATCACCGTGGTGGAGGGTGGGCCGGGAACGGGCAAGACAGTTGTCGCCCTGCACAGAGCGGCGTGGCTTTTGTACACCTATCGCGAACGGCTATCCAAGGATGCCGTCCTGGTCATCGGACCCAGCAACGTCTTCTTGAAGTACATCGACCAGGTGCTTCCCAGTTTGGGCGAGACGGATGTGGTCCTCCTCACTCCCGCTCAGCTGTACCCGGATGTACACCCGACGCACACGGATTCCACCGAGGCGTCGCGAATCAAAGGCGACGCGCGAATGGCGAGAGTCATCGAGGCGGCCATTGCGGCACGCGTTCGCATTCCCGAATCCGAACTACTCATTCGCACATCCACGGGGCTGCGCGTCCGAATAAGCCCGGAACAAATTCACTCGGCTTCGCGTGGGATCTCCCGCACCCGACACTTCCACGCCGGGAGGGATCCGTTCCTGCGAAGGGTCCTCATGGCAGCTGCTCGAAACGTCGCCAAAGACACAGGACATGATCCCGACGACACGGACTTCTGCCAAGACACGATCGCTTCGCTCGTGGAAGACCCCGACGTACGCCGGGAATTGAATCTCATGTGGCTTCCCACCACTCCGGAGAAGATCATCGGACAGTTACTCACCGACCGCCGAGTTCTTGCGCATGCGGCACACGATGTCCTGAGCGAAGCCGAGCAACGTCACCTACTCCGGGAATTACCGCACGATTGGGCGGTCGATGACGTTCCGCTGCTAGACGAAGCGGCATCCCTCCTCGGGCCTTGGTCCCCTCCGGTCCACACGCCTCGCGAGGATGATTACCGGGAATTGCAGGCCAGCGATGCCTACGTGATCAAGGCGGAGCGAACATCGCGCCGAGGCGCGCCCGTGGCCGAACGAGCAATGGAGGATCGCGAGTGGGTCTACGGGCACGTGATCGTGGATGAGGCCCAGGAGCTGAGTGCCATGGCGTGGCGATCCATTCAGCGCCGAGCTTCTCGTAGGTCGATGACGATCGTCGGTGATCTTCAGCAGTCATCCCATCCCGCGAGCCCACGCAGTTGGGGTGAGGCCATTCATTGGGGCAAGGACAAGATCCACCTCCACACCCTGAGCGTCACCTATCGGATCACTCGACAAATCGCACAAGCCGCGACCGATCTGCTGATCGCAGCAGGTGGCGATGCGCCGATCCTGACTCCCATCCGCGATGGCGAACCGGTCACTCGGATTGCGGTCTCGCTGCGCGACCTCCATAACTACGTGTCAAGCGCCCGATCGACCGATGGACGCAATGCGGTGATCGTCCCCGATTCCTTCTATCGCGAGGCACTCGAGATCTTGACGGGTGATCTGTACGGCTTCGATGACAATGCTCTCGATGCTCCGGTCGCCGTCGTGAGTGTTCAACAGGCCAAAGGCTTGGAATTCGATTGCGTCTTCCTCATCGATCCCGACCGATTGAGCGCCCAACACCCCCGTGGTGCCGACATCTACGTGGCAGCTACGCGTGCCACACAGACGCTTCACCTGGTTGACATCACCGACGGGCGGTCGTCAGACGATCTCCGGTCCGTGTGAGTCTCGGTAGACCACAACAGGGCAGGGCGCGTGGTTCACGCACGCATTGGCTACCGAGCCCACATGCACATCCGGCAGCATGCCGTGACCGTGCGCCCCCACGACGAGGAGGTCGGCCCCGTGCGCCGCCATCGTCAATGCAATCGCAGGCCTCTCCTGAATGAGTCGGGCTTCGACGGGGACCTCCGGCACTGACGCCCGGGCCTCCCGGACCACCCGAGTGAGCATCTCCTCGGCATCACGGGCGTAGTCCTCTTCCTGATAGGCAGGGGCCAAGAAGATCGTCCACGGAATGACGAATCCCGTCACGGCCACTACCTCCAGATCCAGCGCTCTCGCATACTTCATCGACCACACGAGTGCCCGAGTGCTGAGGTCCGAACCATCGACTCCGACAACGACGAAACCCATAACCACTCCCTACCGCATCTGAGATTCGAGGCTACGAGTGCGCGAAGTGCTGACGCAAGTCGCGAGGACGGTCAATGCCCACGAACGTCCATGTAGTTATGAGTAGGGCAGTTCCCCTGCGCGTGAGTCGCGTAGGGATTCGGTGATGTCCGCCGGTGCATCGAGTTCGGTTGCCGACACAACGCCCAGTTCCTTCATGCGACGCGCCTGCACCATGACGCGGCTGTCAAGCGAACCGATGAAGTCGTTGTACCCCCTCACCGCACCCATCAGGCCCTTGCGCAAAGTACCCAAGTGATCCACCGCCTTCTCCAGGCGTGTGAGCATCTCCGCGCCCGCCGCTCGGATCTCTTCCGCATTGTCGGCCATCAACTTGCGTTGGTAACCGAATTGGATCGTTCGCAGCATTCCCAAAATTGTGGTGGGTGTGGCGAGCACCACGTTGCGTGCGAAAACCTCCTGCAGCAGCAGCCCGTTCCGTTCCAAGGCCGCGGAGAGCAATGACTCCAACGGCAAGAACATCACTACGAATTCCGGACTGGTACCCGATTCCCAATAGCGCTTGGCGCTCAGCTCCTTGGCTCGGGCGAGTAGATCATCGGCGTGCTTGCGAAGATGAGCATCGACCTGAGACTCGTCTTCGGACTGAATCGCCTTCCAGTACGCATCGAACGGAAACTTGGCGTCGATCAATATCTCGCCACCACCGGGCATATCGACGACGATGTCCGGTCTCGCCGCACCGGAATCGGTAGTCCGCGAATCCTGACGACGGAAATGAACTCCTTCAACGAGGCCGGAGTGCTCGAGCAACTGCTCGAGTTGCATCTCGCCCCATTGCCCTCGAGATTGCCCGGAGCTCATCGCGCTGACGAGCTGGCGAGTGGCGGTTTCCAGGGAGGTGTAATTGCGCTGGACACCTTCAATGTGGGTTCGCAGTTCGGCAGCGGCTTTGGCTCGCTCGATCTCGGCAGTCTGCGTTTGCTTGCGCAATCCCTCGAGGGCCTCACGGACGGGTTCCAATCGCTCGTCGAGGGTCTTCGTGGTGGATTGCTCATGCTGAAGGGATGAGCGATCGGATTCCAGGACCTTGATCTGGCCCTGGGCTTCCGACAATCGAGCCTGGAGCCTGGCTGCCTCAGCTTCGCCCTCGGCCCTGACCAAAGCCTCGCGCTGCGTCAGTTCTCCGCGTGCGATCCGGCGAGCCACCAGCCAGCCGACGGCAAGGCCGATCACCAAACCGACGATCACGGAGATTGCGACCGCAACTGACGTCATGTGCGTCCTTCCACCAGGCAAACCAGAACCGAGACGACAGGCAAGCGCCTCGACCCACCAAGGTCAGGCTAGCGGCGTGGTGTGACAAAGCGGGCGATCGTCGCTGCCGACGTTCCGGTTGAGGGCAAGGCCCGCGAGACGACCTCGTGACGCCATCAATCCACGGGTCGCAGGCCCCGAGCGATGCGCAGCAGCTGCTCGTAGGACATCCCCGTGCTGTCGATTCGAACGTCGGTTGCTATCGGGGCACCGTCAATCGCCGTTCGTGCGAGAAGGACGACCGATCCGCCGAAGCGAGCGACGTCCCTGCGCTCACAACGCTTCTTGGAGGACTGGGCTCCCGGGGCGCAGTTGGCATAGATCCGTGCCTGGACCGGGCGCTTGGCCCCCCGGTCCCCGATCTGAATGCGAACGGTCTCGACGAGACGTTCACTGGAATGCTGAACCGGCTTGGCTGCCCATTTGGTGGCAGCCGCCTTTTGCGCCAGAGTGAAACTCGGCACCCTCTTGCCGTACGACGAGCCCGCGAAGGTGGCTCGCGTCGACCCTGATCCGTACGCCAGGACGTCGATCTCGCGCTTGCGACTCAACCCCAGGGTGTAGGTCGGTTCCCACAAGAGCACCTGGCCCTGCAGTGCCCTTCCCGCCTGCGCGTAGGTGGACGCAGCCCGCACCACATCCGAAGACGCCCATGCACCAGGGTTCCCCGTGAGAGTCACAGCAGCCGCGATCACGGTAGCGAGGAAGGCCCGCGCAAAGAGCAAGCGCGGTAGGGCTGGGAGCACCAAAGTACTGTACGCGCGCGTTCGCTCAGCGCACCGACGTGGTATCCGATACCCGCGTGCACCACGAGCATTCGGTCAACGTTGCCTTGACGATGCTTCGCGCCGGAAGCGTGCGCTCGAGCACAACCTCGAATGCCCCGCCCTCGACCGGCACCCGGGTTGCCGCAGTCCACTGCGTCCTGCCAGGCGAGCGGTAGCGGATCTCCACGATTCCCGACGCGAAGTCACGTCCCGCCTCTACCGCACCGGAGACGCGGGTACCGCCTTTGACCGCGGTGGCTTTCAGATCCGACATGGTGGACGCGGCTGGTCGGACCCAGAAAGTGAGTGCGTCCAAGGAGAACACCTGTTCCTGGGATGGCTCGACCGCGCGTATGAGGCTATTCAGTCGGTATTCGCCGGTGCCATCTGCCGGACACACGAATATCTCGTCGAGTAGCTGGCCCGAAACGGGATCGCCGGGAAGGACCAGGAAAGTTCCCTCATTCGCAACGGAGGGGTCATCGGCTTTCGTGACCGTGAGTTCCCCGATGATCGAGGTGTCGTCGGCTCGCCCGTAGGAGACCAGGATGGGAATGAGGAGGCAATCGCCTTCTTGGAATTGCCAGTCATTATCGATCGCGAGCGAAAGCTTCACCGACGTCACTTCGCCCGGTGGGGTTTCGACTATCACGGCCGACGAAGGCCCGATCTGGGCGACCAGCGCCAAAGACACCACTGAAGTCACGAGCCCTACGCGCCTTCGAGTTTTCACGATGCATCACACTTCAGTCGGCTTCTGGGACCAGTCGTGGATCACGCTGGTGCGCAGGACGACGTCCTGGACAGATCGATTCCTTCGGCTCACCAAAGCCCACAGGATCCCCGCTTGGAACACAACGCAGAATGCGGATCGAACGGCAGCCAGTTTCCACGACGGGCGTTGGTCATGCCTGTTCAGGACGCGCACTCCCATCAGTTTCTGGCCGGCGCTTCGTCCATTCGTTGCCCACTCCCACGTCCAGTAGACCCACATCACGAAGTAGCCGCCGAGCACGAAATATCCGGCTTGCGGCATGCCGTAGTTCACGAGGGGATTGAAGACCAACAAGAACAACCAGACTGCCACCCACATTCCGAACATGATTGCGCCGACGATCACGACGTCGATGACCGCGGCTATCACCCGGGTGAAGAAACCGGCCCGCTCCCCTTGCATCGCCCTTGCGGCAACCGGCAGTGTCTGAAGTTCCAGCCCGTCGGAGACGTCATGGGACTGCTGGAATTCCCGAAAGGACGTCATGGCCGTCGACCGGGTTCGGAAGTCTCATCCGCTGTCAGAACTTCCACATCACGGCCCTTGCGACGCAACAGCACGGTATCGATGACCTTTGCCACGAAGTCATCCGTACGGGCGGCGGAGAATCGAGTACTGGTGAAGGCATCCATGGCGATGCCTCCTGTGCTTTCGCGAATGATCTGCGGTAGGTCGATCTCCTCGATTATGTAGTCGGCTATCTGCACCATGGGAACGCGATCGACGATGTCCTCGATATTGGCTTGCCGGACGATGCGATCCACATCCACGCGGCTGACCACTATCTGCGTCAAGTCGACTTGATCGAGAGCAGACTCGACTACAGCCCGCAGATCCACGCGGGAGATGACAACATCCGTCAGATCGATTCGACTGATGATGGCATCGACGAGCGGGGGCACGATGCGATCGAGGGCGCCTCCGACGAACGCCTGTGCGGTGGCTTGGGTCAATGCGAGCGCGGTTTGCGCGCTGTAGACCACCAGACCAACCGTGCTCGCAGCAAGGTCCCGAGCAAGCGACAGGACATCCCCTTCCGGCGCATAGGGTCGCGACACGACGACGACCTCTCGACTGGTCACGAGTCCCATCATGCTCCTCCCCATCCGATGTGTCTGTGACACATCCGACGTGGTTCGCCCGGGCATTGGTGGCAATGGTTACCCGGGCGATCGTGGCAACAACGGCGGATGGGCCCCCTGTCGACATCTATCTCGCTCGAACCGATACCGCGGTCGAACCCTTCTACCTTCCACTCGATCCGATTCCGACCTCACCGCGAACCGGATTCGACTACTCCGCGAGCGGACCGTTCTTGGCCTCCGGGAAATAGTTCTGTCCGATGCCGCTGCCACGCTTGGGAAGCATCACCGACCTGAACCACGAGACAACTTCGTCGCCGTCCTGATTGAGCCCCCGAGTCTTCATGCGGATGATGCCCATCTCCGGACGAGACGACGACTCACGCGCCTCCAGGCACAGACTCTCCGCATAGATGGTGTCGCCTATGTAGACCGGATGGGTCAACTTGATGTCGGTCCATCCCAGATTCGCAACGGCGTTCTGGCTCATATCGATGACCGACAAACCGAGAACCAGCGCGACGGTGAGCCCGGAATTGACGATGATGCGCCCACCGGAGATGGGATTGCTCTGCGCCAAATCGGCATTGAAGTGGTTCTGATTCGTGTTGCAGGTCAACAGGGTGAACCACGTTGAATCGGCTTCGGAGATGGTACGTCCGAAGGGATGCTGGTAGATGGTTCCGACTTCGAAGTCTTCGAAGAACCTGCCTAGTTGAGCGGGGACGACGTTTGTCATCCCGCAATCATGTCAGGACGGCTTCAGCCGTCACCCTCGGACCGCTTACGCCAGCGCTCCTCCATGCGGTCCATGAATCCACTCGAGCGCGGCGGTGCCGGCGTGGAACCTGGCGCCGCCGGGGAGTCCGGTGTGGCGGTCTCAGCTGACGCAGTACCACCGCGGGTGAACGCGAAGTACGTCATCACCGCGCCCACCAGCATCACGACGAAGCCGACGACACCCAGCAGTGCCATGGGAAGCGCCATGCCTGCGAGCACGATGCCCAACCCGGCGAGCACGGCCAAGACACCGAGGGCAGCTCGACCACGGCTTGCCACACCGGTGGACCGCAGGCTCGTAGCGAATTTGGGATCCTCGGCATAGAGGGCCTTCTCCATCTGCTCGAGCAGACGTTGCTCATGCTCCGACAGCGGCACAGCTGGCCTCCTTCCCTTCGGCTCCAGCGGGTTTCGCGCTGGGCTCAGCATGCCCCACACCCGCGAATTTCGCTTCTCGGCGTTTCTTGCTCCCCCAGGATAAGCGCCCCCGGGCGGAAAGGTAAACCTCGGGAGGCATCTTCCGGGGAGCCTGGCCGGTCACGAACCTAAAGATCGCCCTGGGCGCACCGCGTCGGGTCCATAGCGGCGCCGGAGGGAGTCCATCGCCACCTCCGCCTCGCGCCGGCCCCGCTGGGGGGCTCCTAGGAGCATCTGGGTGGGAGTGCTCTCCGTTTCGGTCAGCCCCTCCATCCGCACCCCGACGAGTCGAATCCGCGCGCGCTCGAGCCGCAGTGCGGTGAACAGACCCCACGCAGTCGCGTAGATGTCGGCACCCACATCGGTGGGAACATCCAAGGTGCGCGAGCGGGTGATGGTGGTGAAATCGGCGAACCGCACTTTCAGTCCCACGGTTCGTCCGACCAATCCCGCTGAACGCATGCGTCGGGCGACATGATCGGCCAGACCTGCGACACGGGATCGAATCCACTCGTGATCGTCGGTGTCCGAGTCGAAGGTCTCTTCATTGCCGATGCTCTTTTCCGATTCATCGGGAATCACGGCGCGAGGATCCCTTCCCCACGAGAGATCGTGCAGGTGTCGGCCCTGCGCAGAACCCAGTGCCCGTTCCAAGGTTGCAACCGGCGTGGTTGCGATGTCTCCCACCGTCTCCAGTCCGAGGCGGATCAGATGCTCCTCCGTCTTCTCCCCCACACCCCACAACGCACCCACCGGAAGTGGATGCAGGAAGTCGATGACTTCTTCGGTTGGTACGACCAGCAGGCCGTTGGGTTTGCAGTGGGTCGATGCCAACTTGGCGACGAACTTGTTCGACGCCACTCCCACTGAGCAAGTGATCCCCACTTCATCGCGCACCCGCGTTCGGATCAGTGCTGCGATGGCCCGCGGTGTTCCGAGCCGGCGAAGCGCACCGGAGACGTCCAAGAACGCCTCATCCAAGGAAAGTGGCTCGACCAGCGGAGTGACCGAGCCGAAGATGTCCATCACCGCGCGGGAGGCTTCGGCGTATCGAGCGTGCTGCGGTGGGATGAAGATCGCCTGGGGAGCCATCCGTCGTGCTCGGGATATCGGCATCGCGGAATGGATGCCGAGCGCCCGAGCTTCGTAAGTGGCCGACAACACCACACCGCGGTTACCCGTACTCGCTCCTACGACCACCGGCTTGCCAACGAGGTCCGGGCGCTCTAGCAGTTCGACCGATGCATAGAACGCATCCATGTCGACGTGCAAGATCGTGCACCCGGTGTCGTCGTCACCGAGATTCGCCGGGCCCCGCGGGCGGCGGACCTGGCTACGGCTCATACCCGCATCCTCTCCCTACTTTCGTCTCATCAGTCGGAGGCCACCCGGATCACCAGCCGGAAGCACCCGGACTCGAATGCCACAACTTGCTGGGCGCTTTGTTGGATCTCGCACTTGAGCCTGTACTGATTCCCGGCCGACCCAGAGCAGTACCCGATGCACCCGCCGGGGCGATATCCGCATACGGCGATTGCCGGAATCCGCTGGCATGCACCAGTACTTTCTCCGGCTTGGTCTGCTCCACCGTGGATAGCTCCTCGGTGAGGAGTTCGCGCACGGCATCGCCGCCTTCGTCCTTCCACAGTCGCCGGACCTCACCGAGGTCCCAGCATCCGGTTGCACGCATCGAAATCCCGCGCGGGCCCGAACGCCGAAGTTGCCCGCGCACGATGAGCAGCCACGAGCCGAACAGCGTGGGTCCGTAGTGCTCTTGCACATCGTCGAAGAACGCGGCATCGATCGGTCCGGTGGAATCATCGAGGGTCACGAAGATCACGCGCCGACCACTGCGCACCGGTGGACTTTGGATCGCAACCTTCACCCCCGCTACCCAGACCTGACTGCCCGAACGCTGTGAAAGCAGATCCTGGGATGGCACTGCACCGATATGGCTGAGCAGATCCTTATAGAAGTCCACAACGTGCGCGCTGACGTCCAGGCCCAGGACGGACATCTCCGCCCGCACCCGATCAGCTATCCCCATGTCGGGTAACCCGGTGGCCGGTACCTGCTCCACCTGCGCCCCGAGTAGGTCCAAGGACAACTGCGAATCCTCGCGGTCGACGCCTTTGCCGATATGCCGATCGATATCGGCGACCTGCAACAGCAGGTCGCGCCTGGTGGTGGGTGCAGGATGCAGGGAATCGAAGGCTCCGACGGTGACCAGGTTCTCCATCGTGGGTCGCGATAAACGTGCGCGTCGGTACGCGTCGGCCAACGACGTGAAAGGACGACGACGTATCAACGCCTGCACTTCCTCCTCGCTGATACCCGCTACCTCAGTCAGTGGGATCCGGATCGCCCTCCTGCTCTCGCCTTCCACCCGGTAGACATCATGGGAGGCGTTCACATCCACTCCGAGTACCTCGATGCCGTGGATGCGGGCGTCGTCCAGCAGTAACCGCTTGGGGTACATCCCCGGATCGTGGGTGAGGATCCCGGCGTAGAAAGCCGCCGGGTGATGCGTCTTCAACCACGCCGACTGGTAAGTCGGCAGCGCGAAGGCTGCGGCGTGCGCCTTGCAGAAACCGAAGGATGCGAAGGCGCGCAGGATCTCCCAGACTCGATCCACGGTGGGAAGGTCGTATCCCTGGTTGACCGCAGTCGGGTAGAACCAGGCTCGGACATCGTCCTGCCCATCGGGAGAACCCATGCTGCGCCGGCACTCGTCTGCTTCGGCCAGCGAGCAGCCGGTCATGGTTGCGATGATGCGCAGCACCTGCTCGTGGAATACCACCACCCCATAGGTCTCGCGCAGGATCGGTTCGAGATCGGGGTGCGGATACTCCGGCTCCCGCCAGCCCTGTCGAGCCATCAAGAAGGGTGTGACCATGTCGGACTTGACCGGCCCAGGACGAAACAGCGAGATGTCGATGATCAGGTCGGAGAACTCGGTGGGTGCGAACTTACCCAGCAGTTCCCGCTGACCGGGAGATTCGATCTGGAAGCACCCGAGGGTCTTGGTCGATCGGATCAACTCGAATGTGCGTGGATCATCGAGGGTGTTTCGATCGATATCGATGATCACTCCACCATCTCGTTCTATCTCGGCGAGCGCATGGGCGATGGAGGACTGCATCCGCACACCGAGGACGTCGAGTTTGAGCAGTCCCATGTGTTCCACGTCGTGTTTGTCGAAATGGCTCATCTGATACCCGGCGGCGCTCATCTCCACCGGGGTGCGATCGAGCAACGTGGCATCGGATAGCAGAACCCCGCACGGATGCATCGCGATGTCGCGTGGCAGACCGTCCAGGCCTTCGACAAGATCGAGGAAGTGCTCGAGTTGTCCTTCGCGAGCCAACCTGCCGATATGGGAATCGCGCAGTTCGGGTAGATCCTCCAGCGCACTGCGGGCCTGGCGAGCGCGCACGTGCGGGAAGGCTTTGGCGAAGGCATCCACCTCGGCCGCATCCAGACCCAGCGCAGCACCAACATCGCGAACCGCGTGGCGCACCCGGTAGGTCTCCATCATCGACACACTCGCCACCCGGTCGTCGCCGAAACGTTCGCGGATGAGGTCGTAGACCTCCAACCTGCGTGCGGACTCCACATCGATGTCGATATCCGGCAGCACTCGACGCAACGGTGATAAGAACCGCTCCATCAACAGTCCGTGTCGGATCGGATCCACCCCGCTGATGCCCAGCAGGTGCGCCACGAGGCTTCCGGCACCCGATCCGCGTGCGGCGACACGAATGCCTTCGGCCTTGACCATGTCCACTACCTCGGCAACTGTCAGGAAATACCCGGAGAAGCCCAAATCGACGATGGTTCGCATCTCACGTTCGAGTCGATCGCGCGCTTCACGCTCCTCGACGCCGACGTACCTATCCGGTATCGCCGCACGACAGCGCTGCAGCAACAGTGCGTCGGCTTCGCGAACCGCATCGGGCAGGTCCCGCCCGAGCAGCACATCGAGCTCGGGCACGAAGACCTGACCAAGGCCCAGGTCCTGTTCCGGATCCAGCGCGCAGTACTGGGCTAGATGCCAGGTGTCCTCGAGCAGCCGCCTACCGCCCCGCTCATCTCGACCGCCCGCTACCGCGGCGTCGGCGATCTCCGCGGCGATCTGCGCCATCTCCTGGGCCGATTTCAAGTACGCGTTCGGTTCGGTGCTTCGCTCGATCCGCGGGGAACTCAAGGGGACGAGCAGCCGTGATGCGTCCAGCACCTGCGCGATAGGCGCATCCTTGGGATGGCAGTAGCGAACGGCGTTGGTGAGGACGGCGGGTAGTCGCTGCTGACGCGCCCAGGTGAGCATGCGGGCTGCCGCCGCCGTCGAGTAACGATGCCTGCGATGCGCGGGGAATCCCGGCTGCCGGTGCGAGGTGATACCGATAGCCAAGTAGCGATCGAAGATCGCGCGCCACGGTCGCACCGCCGCTTCGGCAAGTGCCGGGTGGTCACTTGCCAGATACCGCCCGGCTTCGGAGTCGGCCCCCAGAACGACGACGATGCCTTCGCGGTGTTCGCGCAGCGCGGACCACGGCAGCCACGGTTCGCCGCGCACCGTATGCGTTCCGGTATGCGCAGCGCTGACCAACCGACATAGCGACGCCCACCCACGTGCACTGGTTGCCAGCAACAGCACCCGGGGCCTGCTCTCGTCTATCCATGCACCACCGCGAGCGGGAGTGCCACGCGAAGGTG
>CAYPSE010000006.1:0-27955 GCA_964413305.1 uncultured Rubrivirga sp.
AGATGAACACCCAATGAGCGCGCGAGCATGAACATGCAGCGTTCGTTCTAACCGTCCGGGCACGGCCCGGACCCAGACAGGAGAGTTGTGTCCAAGGTTCGGGTCTACGAGCTCGCACGAGAGCTCGGAGTCGAGAGCAAGGAAGTCCTTGCCAAATTGCAGGAAATGGGCGAATTCGTCCGTTCTGCGTCATCCACCATCGAGGCGCCCGTAGCCCGGCGCCTGGTCGAAGCCATGCCCGGAAAGGGCCCGGCTGCAGCCGGTGCGCAAAAGCCGGCGAAGAAGACCACGCAGAAGGCTGCCGCGAAGACGGCCGCGCCCGCACCCGCCGAGGCTCCGGCTTCACCGCAGGTGCCCGCCGCGCCAGCGGCCCCGCCCCAGATGAGTACACCCCCGGCGGCACCGCCTGCTGCACCCCCAGCGGCGCCGGCGGCCGGGCCGCGTCCAGGTGGTCCCCGTCCGGCGCCTCGCCCCGGCGGTGCGCGTCCTGGCAATAACCCGTTCGGCACCGGTGGAGGCGCTGCCGGACCGCGTCCGGCACCTCGGCCGGGCAATAACCCGTTCGGCACCGGCGGCATGGGTCGAGGAGCAGGAGTGCCCGGAGCTCCGCGCCCCAACCCGAGCACGATGCGCGGGCCGCGTCCCGGTGGACCGGGCGGACCCGGTGGTCCCGGACGCCCCGGCGGTAGGCCCGGTGGTCCGGGAGGTTTCCCCGGTGGCGGTAGGCCGGGTGGACCCGGTGGCGGTTTCGGCGGACGCCCCGGCGGTAGGCCCGGTGGTCCGGGAGGACCCGGCGGACCCGGCGGACCCGGTGGACCCGGTGGTCCGGGAGGTCCCGGTGGACCGGGTGGTCGCGCCGGTTTCGGCGGTCGCACCGGTGGTCGTGGTGCTACGGCAGGAGCCTTCGGCAAGCCCGGGGGACGTCCCTCGCGCGGACGCAAGTCCAAGCGCGCCAAGCGTCAAGAGTTCGACAACATGGAGGCGCCCACCCTCGGTGGCGTCCGGTTGCCGCGTGGCGGTGGCGAAACGGTGCGGTTGCCGCGCGGTGCTTCGCTGACGGACTTCGCCGAGAGGATCGACGCCGCGCCGGCTGACCTGGTCAAGGTGCTGATCGGACTCGGTGAGATGGTCACGGCAACGCAGTCGATCGACGACGACACCTTGATGCTCCTGGGCACCGAGCTGAACTTCGACGTTCAGGTCGTCTCGCCCGAGGATGAGGACCGCGAACTGCTCGAGTCCTTCGACTTGGAATTCGGTGAGGATGAGGGCGACCTAGCCGATCTTCTCCCCCGTCCACCGGTGGTTACCGTCATGGGTCACGTCGACCACGGCAAGACCAAACTGCTCGACGCGATCCGCAAGACCAATGTGGCCAGTGGGGAGGCAGGAGGCATCACCCAGCACATCGGCGCGTACCAAGCGGTGGCGCACACGGGCGACGGTGAGCGCAAATTGACCATCATCGACACCCCCGGTCACGAGGCCTTCACGGCCATGCGTGCTCGCGGTGCCGAGGTGACCGATATCGCGATCTTGGTCGTAGCGGCGGACGACGGCGTGAAGCCGCAAACCATCGAAGCCCTCAACCACGCGCAAGCAGCGCAGGTGCCGATCGTGGTTGCGGTCAACAAGGTCGATAAGGAAGGTGCGGACCCGATGAAGGTGCGCAGCCAATTGACCGAGTACGGGCTGGTAGCCGAGGACTTCGGTGGCGAGACCATGTTCGTGGACGTGTCGGCGCTGCAGAGCAAGGGCATCGAGGAGCTCCTCGAAGCCGTGCTGCTCACCGCCGATGCCGCCCTGGAACTACGCGCCAATCCGAATCAGGACGCCCAGGGCGTGGCGATCGAAGCGCACCTGGACCGCGGACGCGGTCCGGTGGCCACGGTGCTCGTCCAGCGCGGAACTCTGCGTCAGGGCGATTCGATCGTTGCCGGCGATGCATTCGGCCGTGTCCGCGCGATGCTCGACGACGCCGGCAATCCGGTGGACGAAGCAGGTCCTTCCACGCCCGTTCAGGTGTTGGGTCTGACATCCGTTCCCGGTGCCGGTGATTCGTTCCTGGTGGTCGAAGAGGACCGCACGGCTCGACACATCGCCCAGACGCGTCAAGCGCGTGAGCGCAATGCGCTGCTGGCGAAGAACCGCGTGAAGAGGTCCCTGGAGGACTTCTTGGAGTCCTTGGAGAAGGGCGAAGTTCAAGACCTCACCTTGATCATCAAGGGCGACGTCTCCGGTTCAGTGGAAGCCCTCGAGGACGCGCTCACCAAGATCGAGGTGGGCGACGACGTCAACCTTCGCGTGATCCACCGCGGGGTGGGCGCCATCACCAAGAACGACGTCACGCTCGCCAGTGCATCGAAAGCGATCATCATCGGCTTCAACGTGCGCCCCGAAGGCAAGGTCGCCGAGTTCGCCGCAGCCGAGGGTGTGGATGTGCGCTACTACAGCGTGATCTATCAGGCGATCGACGAAATCGAGGCGGCGCTGAAGGGCATGCTCAAGCCCGAATACGAGGAAGTCCAGTTGGGCACCGCGGAGGTTCGAGAGGTGTTCAAGTCCTCGAAGTTCGGCACGATCGCCGGTTGTTTGGTGCAGTCCGGTGAGGTCAAGCGCAATGCGAAGGCGCGCTTGGTCCGGGATGGTGCCGTCGTGGCGGAAAACTTGTCCATCGCGACGCTGCGACGTTTCAAGGACGACGTCACCGAGGTTCGGGAAGGTTTCGAGTGCGGTATCAACCTCGGCTCCTACCAGGACGTCAAGGTCGACGATGTCATCGAGACGTACGAGATGCGTGAGAAGCCGCGGGCGAAGTAGCCCGCGGCTCCCCGCTCGCAGCCACCTCACCGATCTTGTCCCACCTGTGCATTGGCTAAGGAGTAGTCATGGCGAACGTCGCCCGTCAACGGCGTCTGGCAGAGCGCATCCAGCACATCGTCGCCGAGATGCTCGAACTGCGGATCAAGGATCCGCGGTTGGGCTTCATCACCATCACCGATGTGCGGGTGACTCCCGACCTACGTGAGGCGTCGATCTTCTACACGGTCCTCGGAGATGCCGATGAGCAGGCCTCGACCGCCGCAGCCTTGGCCTCGGCCTCGGGGGTGATCCGCAGCGAGGTTGGAAAGCAGACGGGCATCAAGTTCACGCCCACCTTGGAGTTCATCGCCGACGCGGTGCCCGAGAACGCCCGGCACGTGGAGGAATTGCTCGCGCAGGCGGCTGCCGCCGATGCCGCCGTCCACGAACAGGCCGCGCACGCGCAATTCGCCGGTGATCCCGATCCCTACCGACATGCGGGCGTCCGCGAGGACGGGCGCGAGGACGAGCACATCGAAGGTAACGAAGCCACTGCCTGATGAAGCGCAAGGATGATCCCTCGCTCGCCGGGTTGCTGCTGATCGACAAGCCGGCGGGCTGGACGTCGCACGACGTCGTGGGTCGAGTGCGCAAGGCGCTTGGTATGCGAAGGGTCGGTCACGCCGGAACGCTGGATCCGATGGCCACCGGGGTGCTGGTGGTGGGGGTGGGGTCGAGCACTCGGCTCCTGGGGATCGTTGGCGGCCACGACAAGGAGTATGAGGCGACCATTCGCCTAGGGGTGTCGACCCGCACCGACGATCGCGAGGGCGAGGAGATCTCCCGCGCCGACGTCGCCGACCTTCCTGCGGTCACCGACGAGCAGATAGCTGGATGTGTCGCAGGCTTCATAGGGGTGATCCAGCAGCGACCCAGTGCAGTGAGCGCGGTGAAAGTCGCAGGCAAGCGTGCGTACGAGCGGGTGCGATCCGGCGAAGACGTCGAACTGCCAGCGCGACAGGTGCGAATTGCCAATTTCGACGTTCTCGACATCGAGCGCGGCTCGGAGTGGATCGACGTGCGGGCTCGCGTCGAATGTTCCGCTGGAACGTACGTGCGCGCACTGGCACGAGACCTCGGCGCCGAACTGGGAGTCGGTGGTCACCTCACCGCACTGCGGCGCACCCGGTCTGGTGACGTGCGGGTGGGGGAGTGCATCGATGTGGACGAGATCGCCGCGCAGGCCCTCGTGCCGCCAGCCGACCTTGCGCGTCGAGAACTCACGTGCATGGACATAGACGAGGCGACCACACGGCTGGCTCGCCACGGCTCGCCTCTATCCCTACCGATCGCCACGGATCAGATCGTCGCGTTGATCGGTCCCGGAGAGGACCTCGTGGCCATCGTCACCGCACAGGGTGAGCGGATCAGCTACGTGGCGGGGTTTGCGCCAGCGGTCGGTCCGGCAGACCCCGAGTCAGTGGCATCCCGAGCACACTGACGACGAATACGATCCCCAGGCCCACCCGCAGCGCCTGCAGTTTGCTCGCCGCGTACTCCTGGATGACCAACTCGGTCTGCTCCGCGGACACTCCCTGAGCTTCCAGCAGTTCGGTGGCCTGCTGGAGGGTGATCACCTGGACACCGCTGGCCGACGCCTCTTGCACGCCTTCTTGCAAGGCGTCGTTGATCTGAGCGTTCTGGGAAACCGACGTGGTGAAGGTGGCGGCGAGTCCGATGAAGACCGCCGTGCCGGCAAGCGCAACGCCGAGGGACGAGCCGAGGTTCTGCGCCGTTCCCTGCAGCCCGCCGATCTCGTTACCTCGGGATTCGTCGGCGGCGGAGAGGTTCACGTTTCCGATCTGCGAAACGGCGAGACCGACGCCGGTGCCGATAACGGCCATTGCGATCGCGAACAGCACTCCGCGGGCCTGGGGGGTGATGGCCCCGATGAGCAAGAGCAATCCCAGACAGGCCGTGGCGATGCCGATGCGGATCAAGGTCCGTGGCGCATAGTGCATCGCCAAACGGGATCCGACGAGCGCCGTCACGAACAACGCGAGGGACAGTGGCAGCATTCGAATACCGGACTGCAGTGCGTCGAGGTTCAGCACCGTTTGCAGGTACAACGGCAATACGAAGAACGTGCCCGCCACGATGAAGTACAAGATCAGTTGCGATGCCAGCCCGGCCCGTAAAGTCGCAATGCCGAACAGGTCGATGCCCACGAGCGGCTCACGGCCACGGGTGATGATGCCTCGCTCCCACGTCACGAAGCCCCACAGGATCATCAGTCCTACCAGGACGAGCGGAATCGTCGGTGAGAAGCCGAAGACTTCGAACGGTGGATCCAACGCGGCGACGAACCCCCAAGAGCTGGCCGACACCAAGGCCAAGACCACCACCCCCATGCCGACGGCCGACAACAGGACCCCGGTGACGTCGAAGCGACCCGTTGCCCGGGCCACCGGCAGGTCCTTGACCTTGCCGCTCAAGGGAAGAATCGCGATCAAGATGATGAACGTCTCGGCGGCGAACACCCAGCGCCAGGAGAATTCGCTGGTGACCCAACCGCCGATGAGTGGACCCGCAGCGGCCGCTGCTCCGGCGATTCCGCCCAGGAGGGCATAGGCGATGGCGCGATCTCGACCGCTGTAGTTCACCGCTGCCAAAGCGGCGATCGCGGGTATCACCAGCGCGGCACCGATGCCCTCGATGATGGACCAGCCGACGAACAACATCCCGAACCCGCCGGCGAGTGCGGTGATCATCGAACCGACCGCGTAGATGATGCATCCGATCACGAAGGCGCGGCGCCGGCCGATGCGTGCGCCGATCCCGGCTCCAGCCAGCATCAGCGCGGCCATGGTCAACGTGAAGGTCGCGATAGCCAACTGCATGGAACTGACCGTGGTGTCGAGGTCGCCGACGACTGCGGTGATGGACACGTTCATGACGGTTCCGTCGATCACCATCACGAATTGCGCAAGTCCCAGTACGCAGATGGGCAGCCACTTGCGCATGGGCGCACGCTAGTTGATCGAAAGGCTCGACCGCGCGTGGAGGCGCAGCATTGCTGGGCGGGAAGCCAGCATCGCACCCGATGGATGGATCAATAGGCTGGAGAACGTGGAAGCGCGGGTGGCGATCATCGGGGTGTTCGATGGTGTCCACCGTGGGCACCAGGCCGTCATCGCCCAGGCACGCGCATTGGCCGCCGACGGCACGGTGGTGGCCATCACCTTCGATCCGCACCCGCGTCGGGTGCTAGATCCGGAGTTCGCCCCGGTGATGCTGGCCACGATGGACGAACGTATCGACGCGCTGCACGATGCTGGCGTGGACGACGTGGTGGTTGTCCCCTTCACCGCAGACCTCAGCCAAGTGACACCGCGAGAGTTCACCGAAGAATTCGTCGTCCGTCGCGCCGCGGCGAACCAAGTCGTGGTGGGGGAGAACTTCCGATTCGGCCGCGGCGCCGCCGGGGATGTCACCACCCTTCGCACGCTGGGCGATCAATTGGGGTTCACCGTCCACGCGCTGCCCCTTCGCGGCGATGAATCGCGCTTCTCGTCCAGTCGCGTGCGACAAGCCCTCGCCGACGGCGACCTCGCTCAGGTCGCATTCGTACTCGGACGGCCCTTCACCTACCGAGGCGTGGTGGTGCACGGTGATCACCGTGGTCGCCTCCTGGGGGTTCCCACGGCGAACATCGAGGTGAGCGCCGACCGTGCGGCGCCCGCCGACGGCGTCTACGCCGGCTGGGTGCGGGTGCTGGACGGAGACCCACCACGATTGCCCGCCGCGATATCCGTCGGTGACAACCCGCAATATGCTGGTAAGGAGCGGCGGATCGAGGCGCACGTGATCGATCGCGACGACCTGGATTTGTACGACCAGCTCATCGAGGTCGGATTCCTCCAACGGTTGCGCGGGCAGCAGGTGTTTCCCTCCGAGGACGCGTTCATCGATCAGATGCACGCCGACATCGACCGCAGTCGGACGATTGCATCCGTCGAACCTTGAACGGGAAACGACCTACGCGTCTTCCCGACGATGCCGGTCGGTGCTGTCCGGGGCGCAGGGGTCCGAGGCGCAGTTCCCGCCTGGTAGCCTTCGACCTCGACGGTTGCTGAGCGGGCGCTCGGCGATTCGTGTCTAGGCCGCACGGTGCGGTCATCGCTGGTTCGCCAGCGCGCCCGGAAGGAATGTGAATGTCTCTCGACGCCCAGACCAAGGCCGCCATCATCGCCGAATACGCGACCAAGCCCGGCGATACCGGAAGCCCCGAGGTTCAGATCGCGATGCTGACCAAGCGCATCTCGGACTTGACCGAACACCTCAAGACCCACCCGCACGACCACCACAGCCGTCGCGGCCTGTTGATCCTCGTCGGTCAGCGGCGCCGGCTGCTCAAGTACTTGACCAAGACGGATATCAACCGTTACCGCTCGATCATCGAGCGTGTCGGCATCCGTCGCTAGCAGCGACTCGTCACACTAAGAGGTGACGACCGAGTCGTAGTTCGACCACAACCGAATAACCAACCGCAAAGGATCCGGGGCGCTACGGAAGCGTCGTCGTCGGTCCTCGGTAGTGGCTCCCGTCAGGGTGATGCGCGTTGAAGCGCTTCGTCCCGGGGGCCTCGATCGAAGACCGCCACCGGACGTCTGCCGTGGGCGCCCCTGTCATCGCATGAGAAACAGGAGGCACCCGTGACGGGTTCCCAGATCGCGACGGCCGAGGCCGTCATCGACAACGGTGCGTACGGAAAGCGCACCATTACTTTCGAAACCGGCCGACTTGCCCGCCAAGCCGCCGGTGCCGTGACCATCTCCTTGGACGGTGGGACGCTGCTGCTCAGCGCCACGACCGCTTCGAAGAACCCCAAGGATCAATTCGACTTCTTCCCGCTCACGGTCGACGTCGAGGAGCGCATGTACTCCGTGGGTCGTATTCCCGGTTCGTTCTTCCGTCGTGAAGGCCGTCCCACCGAGGATGCAATCCTCACCTGCCGGTTGATCGACCGGCCGCTGCGCCCGACTTTCATCAACGGTCTGCGCAACGAGGTGCAGGTCGTGGTGACCGTGCTGTCCTTGAACCCCAATGACCTCTACGACGTCATCGCGATCAACGGCGCGTCTGCATCAACCCAGCTGTCGGGTCTGCCTTTCAGCGGCCCGATCGGTGGCGTGCGCATCGCACTGATCAACGGTCAGTGGGTCGCGTTCCCCACCCACGAGCAACTCGAGGACGCCGTCTTCGACATGGTCGTTGCTGGGCGTATCGCCGACGACGACATCGCGATCATGATGGTCGAGGCCGAGGCAACGGATAAGACCGTTGATCTGGTTGCCGGCGGCGCCCAGGCGCCTACCGAGGAGGTCGTGGGCGCAGGACTGGAGGCGGCGAAGCCGTTCATCCGCGCGCTGTGCGAGGCCCAGCAGGAGCTCGCGTCGGCTGCCGCCAAGCCGGTTGCCGATTTCCCGGTCTTCGTCGACTACCAACCTGATGCATATGACGCCGTCGAGCGGCTGGCGCTGGCCGACGTCCGCGACGCACTCTCGATCGTGGAGAAGGCTCCCCGCGAGGAGCGCTTGGATGACATCAAGAAGACCGTCGTAGCCGAACTTGAGGCGAACTTCGAGGGCCGCGAGAAGGAACTATCAGCAGCCTTCCGCTCGGTCACCAAGAAGGCCGTACGCGATCGGGTTCTGCGAGATCAGGTACGCATCGACGGACGCGGTCTGACGGACATCCGCGCATTGACCGCCGAGGTCGACATCCTGCCGCGCACGCACGGTTCGGCCCTGTTCGAGCGGGGTGAAACCCAGATCCTGGGCGTGACCACGCTGAACATGCTGCGCATGGAGCAGATGCTCGACACTCTGAACCCGGACAATCGCAAGCGCTACATGCACAACTACAACTTCCCGCCGTACAGCACCGGCGAAACCGGACGCGTGGGCTCGCCCAAGCGCCGCGAGATCGGCCATGGCGCGCTCGCCGAGCGCGCACTGGTTCCGGTGCTGCCCACGCGTGAGGAGTTCCCGTACGCGATCCGTCAGGTGTCCGAGGCCCTCGGTTCCAACGGATCCACGTCGATGGGTTCGGTCTGCGCATCCACCATGTCCCTGCTGAACGCCGGTGTGCCGTTGAAGGCGCCGGTTGCCGGTATCGCCATGGGACTCATCTCCGGTGAGGTCGATGGCGCTACGAAGTACGTGACGCTCACCGACATCCTCGGAGCCGAGGACGCCTACGGCGATATGGACTTCAAGGTGGCCGGAACGCGAGACTTCGTCACGGCACTCCAGCTGGACACGAAGCTCGATGGCATCCCTGCCGACGTGTTGGCTGGGGCCTTGACCCAGGCTCGCGACGCTCGCATGACGATCCTGGACGTCATGACCGAGGCGATCGACTCACCCGATGAGATGGCCGCAACGGCGCCGCGCGTGATCTCTATCAAGGTGCCGGTGGACAAGATCGGTGAGGTGATCGGGCCCAAGGGCAAGATCATCAACCAGATCCAAGAGGACACCGGCGCGGACATCACCATCGAGGACGACGGCACGATCTACATCGGAGCAGTCGATGGCCCGTCCGCCGAGGCCGCTCGCACCGCGATCAACAACATCGCGAATCCGACCATGCCCGAGGTGGGGGAGCGCTACCTAGGCACCGTGGTGAAGACCACCAACTTCGGTGCGTTCGTGTCGCTCGTGCCAGGTAAGGACGGTCTACTGCACATCTCCGAGATCAAAAAGCTGACCGACAAGAAGCGAATCGACACGGTCGAGGAAGTCCTCAACGTGGGCGACAAGGTTCAGGTGGAGATCAAGGAGATCGACCAGCGCGGCAAGCTTTCGCTCGCACCCGTTCTGGACGGCGAGAAGAAGGCCGAAGCGGCCGCGGTCGATTCAGCAGACCAGGCCTGATCGTTGCCTGCTCGTGCCCAGACAGCAACGCTGATCAGCGGTGCCGACGGGGGAGTGGTGCGCCGCACCACTCTCCCCGGCGGCCTTCGAGTGGTCACCGAGTACGTCCCGAGCGTCCGATCGGTTGCCTTGGGTGTTTGGGTCGCGGCAGGTTCGCGGGATGAGCCACGCTCGCAGATGGGCTCTGCGCACTTTCTGGAACATCTGCTGTTCAAGGGGACCACGCACCGCGATGCGATGACGATCTCCGCCGAGATCGAATCCGTGGGCGGGGACCTCAACGCCTTCACCACCAAGGAGTACACGTGCTACCACGCACGCGTACTCGACGAACACCTGCCGTTGGCACTGGATGTGGTGTGCGACGTGGTCCTCAATGCCACCGTGCGAGACCACGACATCGAGTCCGAGCGCGCGGTGATCTTGGAAGAGATCGCCATGTACGAAGACGACCCCGGCGAGCTTGTCCACGATGAGTTCGCCCGCGCCATGTTCGGGGACTCCCCGCTCGGGCGCCCGATCCTGGGCACCGTCGAGACGATCACCGCGTTGCCGCGAAGCGCCATCAAGAAGTTCTACCGCCAGGCCTACACACCCGATGCGATGGTCATCTCGGTTGCCGGCAACGTCGATCATGCGTCGGTAGTGCGCGATGTGAGGAAGATCTTCGCCGAGCGATTGGATCCTGCGGCTGAGCCTTTGGTGGCGCGGCCTGGCAAGGGACGTCGCTCCTCGGGTGCTCCCGTTCGCATCTCCTCGCGGCCCACCGAGCAGGCGCACCTCATGCTCGGTGCCCCCGGCCTACGGCGCGGTGATGAGCGACGATTCGCCGTCGCGGTACTCAGCACGGCTCTGGGCGGGGGCATGAGTTCACGACTGTTCCAAGAAGTCCGGGAGAAGCGCGGACTCGCCTATTCCGTGTATGCCTACGCGCAATCCTTCGCCGACACCGGAGTCTTCGGGCTGTACGCGGGCTGTCTACCTAGCAAGGCCGACACCGTGCTCGATGTGTGTTTGACCGAACTCGACGCCGTGGCCCGCGAGGGATTGTCCGTCGGGGAGTTGTTGCGCGCCAAGGGTCAGGTGAAGGGCTCCATGGTGCTCGGGCAGGAAGATCCGGCCTCGCGCATGACCCGGATCGCGCGGGCGGAGTTGCACGATGAACCCCTCGAGAGCATCGATCGTTTGCTCGAACGGGTGGATGAGGTCGATTCGGCGGCCGTACACGAGGTAGCGAAGGAACTGCTCACGCAGCCGTTCACCCTCGCGGCGATCGGTCCATTCGACGAGACCCACACCTTCAACGCCGTAGGCTGACGGGCGTGTCCAGCAGCGATCAGGGGCTCATTCGCGTCGGTGTCCTCGGCGCTCGTGGCCGCATGGGTGCCAGCGTCGTCGATGCGATCGGTGCCGCTCCGGGCCTGGAAGTCGTCGCGGCGCTGGATCTCGGTGACCGCCTATCGGAATTGGTCGAGGCTTCGTGTGACGTGATCGTGGACTTCACCACCCCCGATGCCGTGATGGGGAATCTGGAGTTCGCCATCGCCCACGGATTGCATTGCGTGGTGGGTACCACCGGATTCGACGATGCGCGATTGGCGCAGGTTCGGTCCTGGACGGATGCCCATTCGGGGGTAGGTGTGTTGATCGCACCGAACTTCAGCATCGGCGCCGTGTTGATGATGCACTTCTCCGCCCTGGCGGCACCGCACTTCGAGTCGGTGGAGGTCATCGAACTGCATCACCCGGACAAGGTCGATGCACCGTCGGGAACTGCAGCCCACACGGCGCGTGCCATCGCCGCGGCCCGGACCGCAGCCGGTCTGGGTGATATCCCCGATGCGACGAGCTCGGCGCTCGACGGTGCGCGGGGTGCGCGGGTCGATGGCATCCCGGTCCATTCCGTGCGACTTCGCGGGCTAGTGGCGCACCAGGAGGTGGTCTTCGGCGGTCCGGGGGAGACCTTGACGATCCGCCATGACTCCTTGGATCGCGCGTGCTTCATGCCCGGTGTCGTGCTGGCCGTTCGCTCCGTTGCCCAGTTCCCCGGCTTGCACGTGGGCCTCGCCGACTACCTCGATCTGTAGGACGCGTCCTCGTGAACGTCAAAGTGGTGGGGATGTTCATCGCATTGATGGTGGTGGGAAGCGCTGCGTACGCCTTCCTGGCCATCACGCGTGCATGGGTGCTGTTCACATCGGGCGACCTCGTGCAGATAATTCTCGGTCTGTCCATCGTGGTGATTCCGATTCTGGGCGTCTCGCTGATCGCCCGTGAGTTGTGGTTCGGCTGGACGACCCGAGTCATGGGCCGGCAGTTGGCAGCCGAAGGTGGTCTTCCGGAGTACCACGGTGAGCTGACTGCCTCGGGTCGACCCACGAAGAGCGACGCCGATCAGGCCTTCGAGCGTTTCGCGCAGGACGTGCAGTTGGCACCCGATGACTGGCGGGCTTGGTTTCGCTTGGCGATCGCGTACGAGGATGCGCGGGACCGCAAGCGCGCTCGAGCTGCGATGCGTCAGGCTGGCAAGTTGTTTTCGTCAGACGGATAGGCCGGTTGCGCGCAGGACCGCCGCTGTTGCCGCGGCCACCAACACCACCACCAGGAACGGTGCTCGCAGCACTAGAGCGACGATCGCCGCCGCGAGTCCTGCGAGCCGGGCATCGATTTGCAGTTCCGTCCCCACGGAAAAGGTCTGCACCGCCACGAGAGCTGCGAGCAGTGCCACCGGCAAGAGTGCGGTGAGCCGGCGAAGCCTCGGGCTCTCCAGCACGCGGGCGGGTATCACGTACCCGGTCAACTTCAGCAGGTACGCACCGATCGAACCGACGATCACGGCTGCCCAGATCATGACTCGCGCTCCGATCGTGCGATGAAGCGCTCGGCGATCACGGCGACCAGTGCGGCGGACAACACTGGAAGGCCTGGCGCAAGCACGGGAACCAGAGCGATGGCTACGGCGGCGCTGACGATGGCGAGTGCGATCGTCGACCGATCGCGTAGCCGGGGCCAGAGCAAGGCGATGAAGCCCGCTGGCACGGCAGCATCGAGTCCAAGAACGCGCGGATCATCGAGTGCTGCTGCCCCGAGCGCGCCGATGAGGGTCCCGAGGTTCCACAACACGAAGATCGCCAGTCCGGTCGTCCAGAAGGCGTGTCGTGCCTGCCGGGAACCGGCCGGATACCGAATCGCCATCGCGGTGGACTCATCGATCGTGATGTGCGCCCGGCCGAGCACGCGCCACCAGGGCGAACGCGTCGAATCGAGATAGGGCCGCAGGCTCAAGGCGTACAGGGAGTTGCGCGCCCCCAGGAGTAGGGCGGTGAGAACCCCGGCGAGGACGCCACCGCCGGCACCGAGGACGCCGACGAGGGCGAACTGCGAAGCGCCGGTGAACATGCCCAGGCTCAGAACTTGCGTCTGCCACAGATCCAGGCCACTGGCTACCGAGATCGCCCCGAAGGACAAGCCGTAGGCGCCGGTGGCTACGCCGATGCCGATCGCGTTGATCGAGATGGCGCGCAGCGGAGTGTCGTCGTTCGCCTGCACGTCCTTCAGTGCACACCTGCTCCGGTCAGGGAGTCGACTACTTCATCGACCACGGCTTGTGCAGTTTCGAGATCGGCAACGACATCGTCGAGCCGCAACCGACGTTGGATCACATCGGCGCCATCACGCGCCCCTTCGTGAATCATCGCGTGGACCACATCCACGCGCGCGACCGAGGAGTGGGGCGTGATGGGCTCGAAGGCATGCCTGGGATCGGGGAGCATTCGGGCGAGTTCGCGAATCCGCGGAGCTTCAGCCCCGTAGCGCATGACGAGCGGATCGGGATCGAAGAAGCCCAGTGCTCGCCGAGGTGCGTCGGGGCTTGCGCCCACCAAGGCGATGGATGTGGTGCGGCAGGGTGTATCGCTGATCAGGTCCACCGCGTCTTGAGCCATCCGTCGGTAGGTCGTGAGCTTGCCTCCCGTAACGCTGATCACTCCGTGGTCATTGCGGCTGATCAGATGCTTGCGCGAGATGTCCGAGGTGGCACCTTCGAGTGCCGTTCCGAGCGTGACCAAGGGGCGCAGTCCGGCGAAGGCCCCGAGGACGTCGTCGGTGTTGACGGGTTCGGCAAGCACCCGATTCACCTGTTCGATGATCCACGTGATGTCTTGGTGGGGAGCTGTGGGTACGTCCTCGATGGCATCGACTCCGACGTCGGTGATGCCGGCCAGCACCGTGTTGTCCGGGCGTGGCAGCAGGAAGCAGTAACGCCCCGACATGCCGGGCACGGGGATCGTCAGGGCCGCAAGAGGATTGCCGACGCGTGCGGCGTCGAGCAGGACATGCGTGCCACGCGATGGATGGATGAGGATGTTGGGATCGGTCTGCTCAGCCCAGATACCGGTCGCGGCGATCACCGCGCGTGTCTTGATTTCGATGGTTTCCCCCGTGGTCGAGTCGCGCACCTGGACCCGGTCGCCGACTGCGCGTGTGACCTCGGCGTGCGTGATGATGCGAGCGCCGTAGGCCGCGGCCGTCCGGGCGGCGGCGATCACCAACCGGGCATCGTCAACGAGTTGACCGTCCCAGGCCATGACGCCGCCACGAAGGTGGGTGGTTGCGATTCCCGGCGCGAGTGCTCGTACGCGCCTGGCGGACAGGAAGTGCGATGGCGGGAGCACCCGTCCGGGTGTGCGAGCCCCTACGCGCAGGAGATCCCCGGCCATAAATCCAGCTCTGGTCAAGGCGGCCGAGCCGAACGTGGTGTCCGACATCACCGGCACCACCTGCGGCAGCGCCCGAACCAAGTGCGGGGCGATGGTCGTCATGAGGTGACCGCGTTCCACGGCGCTCTCCCACGCAACGTCGACGTGCCCGGTGGCCAAGTAGCGCAACCCACCGTGCACGAGCTTGCTGGACCACCTCGACGTTCCGAAAGCCAGATCGTGTCGCTCGATCAAAACGGTCGTTAGGCCCCTGCTGGCCGCGTCCAGTGCAACGCCTGCGCCCGTGATGCCGCCGCCGATGACTACGAGGTCCACTTTCGAGCCGCCCTCGGCGAGATCGGCGAGGTCCCGTCGGCACCTGCCCCAGCTCAGATCCGCCCGGGGGTTGCCGATGCGCTCGTACGCGATTGCCATGAAGCCTTTCCCGCCTGTACCTAGGTCTCAACGCTACCCGTCGGTTTTCGGTGCGACATGGCAGGCTGCGCGACATGCGAGGGACAGCGCAGCCGGGGCGGTGGGGTGAGGCATCGCATGTTCTCGATGCGCGAACCCGGGCGTTCGCTCGCGAGCAACTCGGGGAACCGGTGGGAATGCAGCCGCCGAGCATGCGCGATGTGCAGCCCTCGCAGTTGACCGAGCGCCAGTGCGGCGAGCTGTTCCCAGGCGTGACGGTGGGGCTCACGGATACCGAGCGTGCCCGTCACGCACGCGGCATGTCCTATGTGGATCTCCTTGCTTGGCGCGATGACGCCGGCCCGATGTCCGCTCCGGATGCGGTGATCTTCCCGCGGATGCACGAGCAGGCGCAGGCAGCGCTCGAGGTCTGTTCGCGCGAAGGCATCGCAGTGGTTCCCGTGGGTGGTGGAACATCGGTCACTGGAGGGATCACCGTCGAGGACACCGCACCCCGATCAGCGCCGCGCTCACGCGTCGTGGTGGTTTCCACCGAGCTACTCGACGAGGTCTACATGGTGGACGAGGTCTCGGGCATTGCGGATGTGGGTGCGGGTGTGACAGGTCCGCAGGTGGAAGCAGCGGTGGCATCATCGGGTTGGACCTTGGGGCACTTCCCCCAATCGTGGGAGCGTGCGAGTGTGGGCGGGTTCATCGCAGCCCGATCCTCCGGTCAGGCATCAGGCGGCTACGGACGTATCGAGGACATGCTGCTGTCCGCTCGACTCGCTACGCCGGTCGGTACGTGGGACGTCGGCGGGTACCCAGCCTCATCAAGCGGTCCGGATCTGCGGCACGTGGTTCTCGGTAGCGAAGGCACGTTGGGTGTGATCACGTCGGCCCGCCTACGGCTGACACGTCGTCCCACCATCAAGGAGTACGCAGCCGTGGTCATTCCCGGTGAGTTTTCGCATGCGACCGGGGTGCTGCGGGAGTTGACCAGATCGTCACTGCGGCCGACCGTTCTGCGCGCGTCGGACTCCTTCGAGACCGCAGCCCTGTTGTCCATGTCGCTGCCCACCGGTCCGGTTGGTTGGTTCTTTTCCCGGTACCTGCGCGCACGGGGTGCTACACCAGGGTCGCTCATCGTCCTCGGCTGGGAGGGGACAGATCGTGCGCAGGTGGCCGGTGCACGGGCGTTCGCCCGCGAGCGGCTGCAAGGTGCGGTCTGGCTGGGCTCGCGGCCGGGGAAGTCGTGGGAACGCGGCCGCTTCCACGGTCCCTACTTGCGCGACGGACTGATGGACGAGGGCTACTTGGTCGAGACGTTCGAGACGGTCACGACCTGGGCGAACCTCGAGGCCCTCCATGCGTCGGTGCGATCAGCAGCCGTGTCGGCTCTCGGGCCGAACTCCTACGTAATGGCGCACATCTCGCACACCTACAGCACCGGCGCTTCGCTGTACTTCACCGTCCTGGCCGGCGGGTGGTCCGACCCGACGACATCGTCGAGACGCTGGCAGCAAGCGAAGGCAGTCATCACGGATGCGATCACTTCCAGCGGAGGTGCGGTCAGCCATCACCACGGAGTGGGACGCGACCATCGACCATGGCTACCCGACCAGATCGGACCTATCGGGATGCGGGTGCTTCGCGGGATCAAGGCTGCGGTCGACCCCAACGGCGTCATGAATCCAGGGGCCCTGTTGTGAGTCGTGTCGTCATAGGGCTGGCATGGGCAGCCGCGAGACCTCGTGTGGCAGCTAGGCCGTCGTCACGCTCGCAACGCCCACATCGTCGCCATAGCCGATGCTGCCGTCTACTTGACCGTGGACCTTGCGACTTGACCGGTCAGGCAGTGCTCTCGGCCGCCAGGTTCGTGACGAGTCGCACATGGCGCAGCGTCAGACCCTCGCTTGCATCGTCGTCGGATAGCACGGGCGCTTGCACGGGCGCTTGCACGGTCGCCTGCACGGTCCGATGGGCACCGTCGGGGCCGAACCCTGCGTCGGTGAGGACGTAGCGGCGCGCCTGGTCGATCGGTTCGATCCACATTGATAGCGAGTGCGCGCCGACGAGGCGCGCATGGTCGGCAACGGCGGCAATGAGACGACTTCCGTGGCCGCGTCCGCGGTGCTCGGGATGCACCTCCCACGCGACGATCTCGAGCTCTCCGGGCTCGGCATCGCTGGCCTGGGCCGGAGCCATAGCGGCATAGCCGACCACCTGCGAGCCCTCGGTTGCGACCACGAGTCGATACCCCGGTCCGGGGGGAGCGATAACCGCCCTGGCCCACTGCATCTCCGGGTCGGTGGCTACCACTGCGTCGAACATCTCCTCGGGCCAGGAGTAGTCGTGTCGCCAACACGCAAGTTGGATCGATGCCACGTCCGAGGCGTCTGCCGCAGTCGCATCCCGAACGAAACCCACCCCGCCGTGATCAGCCATTGGACCATTGTGTCGCGGGTAGGGTTCGGCTCGTGCCGAGTGATACGCCGCAGACCCTCACCGATGCCCAGATCGAGTTCCGCAGTGATGTGACCGTCGAGCTGGTTCGGTCCAGTGCGCAGGACGCGGATGTGGTCTTCGCGGCACGCGTGTCCACGGTCGGCGAAGCGAGCGTGGAGGACGTGGATGCCGATGCCGAGCGGTCAGCGGGCTTGATCCGCTACCTGATGCGTGAGCGGCATGGCAGCCCTTTCGAGCACAACTCGATGACGTTCTTCGTGCAAGCACCGATCTTCGTCTGGCGAGAGCACATGAGACATCGCATCGCCAGTTATAACGAGGAGTCGGGTAGATATCGCGAGCTGCGCCCGATCTTCTATGTCCCAGATCGCGACCGAGCGGTCGTTCAAGCCGGCAAGCCGGGTGCGTATGAATTCCATCCGGGAACCGACATGCAGTACGACCTCATTGATGAAGCGGTACGACACTCGTGCGAAGTCGCCTATGCCGAGTACAAGCGCATGCTCGATGCCGGCATTGCGCGTGAGGTGGCCCGCATGGTCCTACCCGTGACCATTTACTCATCGGCATACGTGACCATGAACGCACGGGCCCTGATGAACTTCCTCTCCCTGCGCCGCAAGGCCGAGGATTCGACCTATCCGAGTTATCCGCAGCGGGAGATCGAGATGGTCGCCGAGAAGTACGAGGATCATTTCGCCCGGCTGATGCCGATCACCCACGAGGCCTTCGTCTCCTCCGGCCGAGTGGCCCCCTGAGCGTCCTGCAAGCGGAGGTGATCTCATCCCCGCGCTAACCTGACCACATGTCGACCGACACACCGTCGCCGCGCGCCGCTTCGTCGGCGAGCCCTCGTCCAGCACCGTTCGGTGCGATGTTGACCGCGATGATCACTCCCTTCACATCGGACGGTGCCCAGGATCTGGACGGTGCGCAAGAACTGGCTTCGTATTTGGTGGACCAGCTCGGACACGACGGGCTCGTGGTCAACGGCACCACCGGTGAATCGGCAACCAAGACCGACGCTGAGGACAAGGACCTCGTCCGGGCGGTCGTGGAAGCGGTGGGTGATCGTGCCTGGGTGGTCGCCGGTGTCGGGACCAACGACACAGCGCATTCGATCGAGAGCGCGAGGGCCGCGGCGCAGGTGGGTGCACACGGGCTGATGGCCGTCGCGCCGTACTACAACCGTCCACCTCAGGCAGGTCTGATCGCGCACTTTCACGCCATCGCCGATGCGACCGAGCTGCCGCTGCTCACCTACGACATCCCGAAGCGAACGGGTGTGGCCATAGAAACCGAAACGCTGGTGAGGATCGCCGAGCATCCGCGGATCGTTGCGAACAAGGACGCTAAGGGGGACCTAGACGCAACCCAATGGGCGATGGCACGTACGGACATCGGTTGGTACTGCGGCGACGACATCTTGAACCTCCCGATGCTGGTGCTGGGCGCATCGGGAATGATCTCGGTGGTCGGCCACGTCGTGGGTGATCGGTTGAAGTCGATGGCGACGGCCCTGTGGTCCGGTGACGTTGCGGGCGCTCGTGAGATCAACGCCTCTTTACTCCCCGTCTACACCGGCATCTTCCGAACCCAAGGTGTCATTCTCACCAAAGCGGCCCTTCGCATGCAGGGATTGCCTGCGGGGCCGGTGCGATTGCCACTCCTCGACGCTACTGCGGATCAAGAAGCCCAGTTGCGTATCGACCTGGCGGGAGTGCGCGGCTTCGGTGGCGTGAACTAGTGCACCACGAGGACATACCGGCTGCCCCAGCCCTCGCTTCTGGCGTGTTGCGCATCCTTCCCGTCGGTGGCCTGGGCGAGATCGGACGGAACATGGCCGTGTTCGAACTCGATCGCGAACTGCTCATCGTGGACTGCGGGGTGCTCTTCCCCGAGGAGTCCCAACCCGGTGTCGATTTAATCCTGCCGGACTTCACCCCCGTTGCCGATCGCCTCGAGGACATCTCGGCGATCGTGCTCACCCACGGTCACGAAGATCACATCGGCGCCGTTCCGTACCTGTTGCGTTTGCGCCCGGAGATTCCGGTCTACGGAAGCAAACTCACCCTGGCGTTCTTGCGAGCCAAACTCACCGAGCACCGGATTGCCGGGGATCTGCGTGAGGTTGCCGACGGCGAGAAGGTCACTGTCGGCCCATTCGGGCTTGAGTTCCTAGCGGTCAATCACTCGATTCCCGACGCCATGGCGGTGGCGATTCGCACGAAAGCGGGAACCATCCTGCACACCGGCGACTTCAAGGTCGACCAGCTTCCCCTTGACGGACGGGTCACCGACTTGAATGGCTTCGCCCGGTTGGGCGACGAAGGCGTAGACATCCTGATGGTGGATTCCACGAACGCGGAAATCCCCGGCTTCATCCCCAGCGAGCGCGACATCATGCCGGTGCTCGACAGCGTCTTCGCCAAGGCCCGAGGTCGAGTGATCGTCGCTTCATTCGCGTCGCATGTGCACCGAATCCAGCAGATCATCAACATGGCGGTAGCTCATCGTCGCAAGGTCGCTTTCGTCGGTCGATCGATGGTGCGCAATATGCATATCGCCCGAGATCTCGGCTATCTGTCCATCCCCGAAGGCACGTTGGTGTCGGCGGATGACCTCGCGGATTTGCCGGACGACAAAGCCGTGCTGATCTGCACCGGTTCGCAAGGCGAACCGATGGCGGTCCTGTCGCGGATCGCCAACCGCGACCATGCGATTTCGGTAGGCCCGTCTGACACCGTCGTCCTGGCGTCGTCGTTGATCCCGGGAAATGAGACCGCGGTCAATCGTGTCATCAACGGGCTGACTCGACTCGGCGCCGTCGTGGTGCACAAAGGCAACGCACTCGTCCATGTATCCGGTCACGCATCGGCCGGGGAACTGCGCTTCGTCTACAACATCGTGAAACCCACGTACGTACTTCCCGTGCACGGTGAGTGGCGACACCTGGTGGCGAACGCGAAGGTCGCCGAGAGTGTGGGCATCGATCCCAAGCGCATCCTGCTTATCGACGATGGGGTGTCCGTCGATCTCGACGACCACCGCGCGGTGGTCAGCGGTTACACACCGGTGGGTTTCGTGTACGTCGACGGATCGAGTGTGGGGGACTTGACCGAGGCGTCGCTGAAGGATCGCCGGGTGCTGGGGGAGGAGGGCTTCATCTCGATCGTGGCGGTGGTGGACACCGTGGCCGGCACCGTGGTGGCCGGCCCGGAGATCCACGAGCGCGGATTCGGCGAGGAGGTTCTCGCCGAGGGGATCGACGAGGTCACCGCAGCGGTTCGCACGGTGCTCGAGGCGGCCCTGGCCGACGGCATCGAAGACGTCCACGACCTCCAGCAACGAATGCGCCGGGTCGTGGGCAAATGGGTCAACGCCACCCACCGTCGCCGGCCGATGATCGTCCCCGTCGTGGTCGAGGCCTGAGCCACGCGAAGGGTCCATCCCGGACGCCGAAACGGGTAGGGGTGTTGCGCGTGTGACTGCTGTGTTTTGAGGGATTTGCCCGGTAACCTGCCGGGCATGGCGTCTCGTACGTCCGCTTCCCCACGTACGTCCCGTGCGCGCTCGGCAAGCGGCTCTCGGTCAACCCGTTCTGCTTCGCGATCCTCCGCGTCGGGGTCTACGGCTCGAGGGGCCCGCAAACCGGCCGGTAAGCCCGCGCGCAAGCCGGCCCGTAGGTCCGCGCGCAAGCCGGCCCGCAAGCCGCATCGAAGCACGAGCCGACGCTCCGGTGGCGGTCTGATTTCCCGGACGTTCGCCGCCCTGGGCCGGGGTCTTGGCGCTGTGTGGGGTGCGCTGGCGCTCCTGGTCGGCTCCATCGCGCGCGGTATCGGTCGCGGGGCCCGGGACCTGGATCCTGCGCATCGCCGCGACGGCCTGGGATTGGCCCTCATCGCCGGTGCGGTGATCGTTGCAGCTGCCACCTGGTTCAGCGTGGATGGCTGGTTCATCGCTTGGTCCGGTGCGATCGCCACCACCTTTTTCGGAGCGTTGTCGTGGATCGCGCCGCTGTGCCTACTGGCCTTGTCGTGGCGTTTCCTGCGGCATCCGGATCAGAATGCGACGACCGGACGCCTAGTCATCGGCGCTGGCGGGGTGATCGTGGGTGTCGCGGGTATCTGGCACCTCACGCAGGGCCACCCCACGCCCTCGAGCGGCGGCGCCGCGATGGATGCGGCCGGTGGGGTGATCGGCTGGATCGGTACGGCGCCGGTGGTAGCCGCGGTCGGGCCGATCGTGAGCGGCGTCGTCCTGGCTTTACTTGTGTTCTTCGGATTGCTCGTGGTGACCGGAACATCGGTGCAGGCTTTGAAGTCGCACCTCGCGGGTTGGTGGCGGTCCCTGCGCGGCGCCGCGACCTTGCTGGTGCCGCCGGATCCGCGTGAACTCCAGGACAAGGCGGACCAAGGAGAAGAAGACGACGGCGAAAGCGACGACGAACTCGTTTTGCCCGGTCACGGCCAAGATCTGATGGAGCCGACCGAAACTTCGGTCAAACCCGACCTTCGGGACGCCGATGTTCTGCGTGACGCCCCGTTGGCGGGGGATGAACCTTTCGCCACGCCACTGGCTTTCGATGCGAACGTCGATGGGAGCGTGGATGAACGTCCGGCAGCGGGACTACTCGTCCCTGCAGGCGGTGGAGTGGGCGCGGGAGTCGGCGGCGTGTTGGACGACGACGCCCCGACTGATGTCATCGCCGCCGTCGGCCCAAACGACGACACCGCCGCGCTGACCCCCGTCGGCGTCGACCCTCGTGACGCCGCCGACACCGTCAGCCTCGTGCCGGTGGACGAACGACCCCGGCCCGAGCCATCCATCGATCCGACCCCCGAAGGTTCTCCGACGCAACTGCCGGTCATGGCCAGTGGGCGTTACCACCTGCCCAAGGCCGAACTGCTCAAGGCTGGGGCCAGTCACAAGAGGGCGACTCCAGCCAACGACCAGGTGGTCAAGGCACTGCGCGAAGTCCTCGACCAGTTCGGCATCGACGCTCAGGTGTCGGGCTTCCTGCGCGGCCCGACCGTCACGCGTTACGAGATCGAACTGGGTCCGAGTGTGAAGGTCGAGCGGGTGACCGCGCTGAGCAAGAACATCGCCTATGCGGTGGCAAGCGCCGATGTTCGCATCCTGAGCCCGATTCCCGGCAAGAAGGCAATCGGCATCGAGATCCCCAACACCGACCGCGAGTTGGTGGCAGTGGGCGACGTGCTGCGAAGTTCGTCGGCGGCGGCCGATCAGCACCCGATGGTGGTGGCGCTCGGCAAGGATGTTGAGGGCGAGTTCGTCGTCGCGAACCTGGCCAAGATGCCGCATGTCTTGGTTGCAGGAGCCACGGGCGCGGGTAAATCCAGTTGCATCAACTCGCTGATCACGTCGATTCTGATGCGCGCCACACCCGATGAGGTGCGGATGATCCTGGTCGACCCCAAGCGGGTTGAACTGACGATCTACGAAGGTGTGCCGCACCTGATCACCCCCATCATCACCAATCCCAAGAAGGCCGCCGACGCTCTGCAGTGGGTGGTGGCGGAGATGGACAAGCGCTACGACGACCTCGCGCACTTCGGTTTCCGGCATGTGGACGACTTCAACGCTGCGGTGCGCGCGGGCAAGGTGAAGCCTCCGGTAGGAAGTCAGCGGGTGCTGCGTCCCTACCCGTACCTGCTGGTCATCGTCGACGAGCTTGCCGATCTGATGATGGTCGCGCCGCGCGATGTTGAGGACTCGATCGTTCGCATCACCCAACTCGCGCGCGCTGCCGGGATACACCTGGTCCTGGCAACGCAGCGACCGAGTGTGGACGTGGTGACGGGATTGATCAAGGCGAATGTGCCGTCGAGACTTGCCTTCGCAACCTCCAGCCTTGCTGATTCACGCGTCATCTTGGATCAGCCCGGTGCCGAGAAGCTCGTTGGGCAAGGTGACGGACTGTTCTTGCCGATGGGTGCGAACAAGCCGGTCCGTATCCAGGGGGCCTTCGTTGCCGAGAAGGAAATCCGCGGCATCGTGCAGCACTGCAAGGACCAGACCGAGGCGCGCTACCTCAGCGAGGTCACCTCACCCGCCGCTGCGAAGAAGGAGATCGACGAGGACATCGGCGACGATCTCGATGTCTTGATGCAGGCGGTCGAGCTGGTGGTCAGCACCCAGTTCGGGTCGACCTCGATGCTGCAGCGAAAGTTGCGGGTGGGCTTTGCCAAGGCCGGTCGGTTGATGGATCTGATGGAGTCCCGCGGGGTGGTCGGGCCGAGCGAAGGTTCCAAGGCCCGCGAGGTCCTGGTCAAGGCCGACGACCTTCCGGGAGTGCTCGCGAGTCTGCGAGGCAATTAGACGGTTCGTCCACCATCCGTTCAACGTTCCGTCCGTCCATCCATCCGTCCATCCGTGAGAGCGAGGTTGTTCATCCGAAGTGGTGAAAACCTTGCGCAGACAGGGGTGGGCCTGAAACCCTCCGCACAGGAGATCCACGATCGGGGCAGTCAATGGTCGGTGAGCGCATAGCCGCGGCTCGCGTCTCCCGTGGGCTCACCGTGGATGATGTGGCCGAAGCGACGAAACTGCGGACGCTCATCATCGAAGCGATCGAGCGGGACGATTACTCGATTTCGGGGGGCGACGCATACCTGGTGGGGCACCTGCGAATGATCGCTGATGTGGTCGGTCTGGACGGCGACGACCTGGTCGCGGAATACCGGGGCAGATAGGTCCGCACCGCTGGCACACCGGAGTTGTCCGTAGGCTCATCCCGTGCCCGAACCTTTGCCCGCGATCCCAGTGGTCCTTGACGACGGTGCGGACACCAAGAAGGTTGCGATCGTCACGTTGGGCTGCGCACGCAACGAAGTGGACTCCGAGGAGCTGGCCGGACGCTTGGGTGGCCAGGGATGGACGTTGGTCGACGACGCCGACCAGGCCGATGCCATCGTGGTGAACACGTGCGGTTTCATCGAGGCGGCGAAGAAGGAATCGATCGACACGGTTCTCGCTGCCGCCAGTGGTTCGACTCCGGTCGTCGCGGTCGGATGTCTTGCCGAACGCTATGGACAAGAACTCGCCGGCGCACTGCCCGAAGCCAGTGCGGTGCTGGGATTCGATGCGTATCCGACCATCGCGGAGAAGCTCGATGCGGTTATCGCCGGAGAGCAACTACCTTCGCACGTTCCTCACGACCGGCGCACGCTGTTGCCGATCGCCCCGGTTGAGCGCGCGAAGGATCCGCAGGGCTGGGTGCCACCGGTGCCCCGTATCCGACTCGGTACCGGACCGGTGGCCTCGGTGAAACTGGCAACCGGTTGCGATCGACGATGTGCCTTTTGCGCCATCCCGGCCTTTCGCGGCTCCTTCGTCTCGCGCAAGCCTGCAGAGGTCATCTCGGAGATCGGGGAGATGGTCGCCAGCGGGGTGCGCGAGGTCATCTTGGTTTCGGAGAACACCACGTCCTACGGCAAGGACCTGGGTGACATGCGATTGTTGGAGAGCGTGCTGCCCGGGTTGGCAGCAGGAACCGGCGTGGATCGCATTCGCCTGTCGTACCTCCAGCCAGCGGAGATGCGACCGGGACTCGTGGCTGCCATCGCCGGCTCGCCCGCCGTGGCGGACTACTTCGATCTGAGCTTTCAGCACGCGAGTCCGCGGGTGCTCCGCAGCATGCGACGGTTCGGCGGCACCGAGGACTTCCTGGAACTGATCGAATCGATTCGCATGGTCGCACCCGAGGCCGGCATCCGCAGCAATGTGATCGTCGGCTTCCCCGGTGAAACCGATGAGGACGTAGATGAGCTTGCGGTCTTTCTCGAGGCCGCCCGACTCGACGCAGTGGGGGTGTTCAGTTACTCGGATGAAGATGGAACCGAGGCGGAGAAGCTGCCCGACAAGGTCGATGAGCACGAGATCGAACGCCGCCGGGCGCGCATAGCCGACCTGGTCGAAGAACTCATGGCACAGCGGGCGAGTGAACGGATCGGCCAACAGGTTCGCGTACTCGTCGAGTCCATCGACGACGACGGTCCGGTCGGTCGGGCCGCGCACCAAGGTCCCGACGACGGTTCATGCACGATCGTGGGAGACCGCGACGTCGTGGCCGGCCTTGCCGTGGGGGACTGGGTCGATGGTGAGGTCGTGGAGTCCGAAGGCGTCGATCTGTGGGTACGGGTCTGACCTCGTGCGTGTCGTCTGGAACTTGCCCAACGCCTTGACGTTGGCACGCCTCGCTGCAGTTCCCTTCGTCGGGCTGCTCCTCCTCGCGCAGACCACCCTCACCCGCGACCTCGCAGCCGCGTTGTTCGTCGCTGCCGCGGTGACCGACTTCATCGACGGGGCGATCGCCCGCAAGCGCGAGATGACGACCGACTTCGGTGCATTGCTCGATCCGATCGCCGACAAGGCACTCATCTCAGTCGCGCTCATCGGCCTGTCGGCCCTCGGCGATGTCCCCTGGTGGGTGACCATCGTCATTCTGGGGCGGGAATTTGCCGTAACGGGCTTGCGCATGTGGGTACTGCGTCACGGGGTCATCCCGGCATCGCGGGGCGGGAAGGTGAAGACGCTGGCGCAGATCATCGCGATCGCGATGTTCTTGGCGGTCGGTCCCGCGTGGTGGGTCGATACGGCGTGGGTGGTCATGATCATCGCGCTGGTCTTGACCGTGGTAACCGGGGTTGACTACCTGTTCCGGGTGCTTCGATTGCGTCGTGCTTCGCTGTGAGGGTGCTTGAGGTGTCGGCGTGAACGAACTTGCGCAGCGGATCATCACGGAATTGCGGTCGCGCAGTTGGACCATCGCCACGGGCGAATCTCTTACCGCGGGGTTGGTCGCGTCGGCGCTGGCGGAGGTGCCCGGCTGCTCGGACGTGCTGCGCGGCGGCGTGGTGGCTTACCAAGCCGACCTCAAGGAATCGGTCCTGGGTGTCAGTCCGATCGCGATCGAGCGAGGCGTGGTCAGCGAGCAGGTGGCCGTGGAGATGGCGCATGGAGCAGCCCGAGCGCTGGGTGCCCGCGTGGGAGTGGGAACCACCGGTGCCGCGGGACCGGACGCCCACGACGGTGCCGAACCGGGAACCGCGTGGGTCGCGGTCTGGCTGCACACCGGGCCGGGGGAGCCGGGAGTCACCCAGACGCGCCTTATCCACTCATCCGGTAATCGGGCGCTCGTGCGCGAGGAGGCGACGCAGGCTGCCCTGGAGGAGACCCTCGCCGCACTTGTGTCGATGTAGCTGGGTAGATGGTGAGAGCGGGAATATTCGGGGGGTGCCGCCGGTTATCCCACATGCAAGCTCGAAGGGCTGACATCCGGCCTTAAGGTTATGGTGGAGCAACGGAAGGAGGTAGTGCCCATGATCGTCATGCGTGAAGTGATCGGCGAGGAGTTGCGTCGCCGTCGCCAAGACCAAGGCCGCACCTTGCGTGAGGTATCCGGCGCTGCCGCGGTTTCGTTGGGCTACCTCTCGGAAGTCGAGCGTGGCCACAAGGAAGCATCTTCGGAGTTGCTAGCCGCCATCTGCGACGCCCTCGACGTCTCGCTATCGGAACTCCTGGCCTCGGTCAGTACCCAGATGGCGCACCGGGAACTGCAGCACACTGCCCCCACCACCCGCTTGCCGGACATGGTGCTCAGCGGTGCAGGCGCCCCGTATCGCGCGCTTTCCTAATTCGCACCCCGGGTGGGATCGTCCGGGCTCGGTTGACACCTCGGACACCAAAACACCGTCTGCTCATTGGCGGATCCTCGATCGTGGTCGGCAGACGAGGTCGCGCGGTGTGGTTCTGTGCGATCGGCTCGGGTGGCACGGATAGGAGCAGCGCACCGGTAGCAGCGGCGGCTCCTTCGTCCATAGACGAAGTGCGCCCGGCGTTCGTCCCCGGTGGTCGACTGGGACGCACGGTTGCGGTTGCGCATGAGCAATTCGCGCGCGGTCCTCACAACCAGCTCAAGCAAGGCATCGTCAACATCCGATACAAGCGCGCTGGGGGTCAGGCCAGCGATGAAGAGCGACTCGCACCGGTAGATGTTTCCGATGCCGGCAATGATCCGCTGATCCACCAATGCAACAGCCACGCTGCGATCACCTGCCGAGCGCAATCGCGTCAGCGCCTGATCCTCGTCCCAATCATCAGCGCAAATATCAGGTCCGAGGTGTCCGATGCGTTGGTGCTCATCTCGTGTGGGAATCCACGCGACGTCGTGTAGCCGGTATCCCACTGCCACCCGATCATCCGTGCGAAGAACGGCGCGGATCGCGTGATCAGGACCTCCACGCCAGGAATCACCCTCGCGATACAGATGCCAAGTGCCGTCCATACGAAAGTGCGTATGCAGCGTCGAGTCGTCATCGAATCGCATCAGTATGTGTTTGCCGCGCGAAACAACTTCGCGCACGGCCACCCCCTGCAGATCGACCGTGGCCAGCCGTGGGATCCGAAAGTCGGTCTCACGCAGGGTCCGACCTCGCAGGGCCTGGTCGAGCCGCTTGGCCGCGAGGTAGACGGTGTCGCCCTCAGGCATCGGTGGGCCATCGCCAACCTCGCGGCGCTTCCGCCAGTCCAGCGGCTCTCGCGGCATGCACCCACATCGAACCGGGCGTCATCGAACCGGGCGTCCCAGCAGTAGGTGCTCCGACGATG
>CAYPSE010000006.1:28055-34811 GCA_964413305.1 uncultured Rubrivirga sp.
CATCGAACCGGGCGTCATCGAACCGGGCGTCCCAGCAGTAGGTGCTCCGACGATGGATACACCGTCGACGCTGTTCAGCAGAGCGCGCGAACGTTCGGTCATGCGCCCGCGTGCCGTTGCCAGACACCGAAGCAGATTGACTCGATCATCGTGGCTGCGCAATTCGTGGGGATCGATGCTGCCCCACGTGATCAGGCTCGAACCTGATGGATCCAGCCAAGCTCGCAGGTGCCCATTGATCAGTGCCACCAGGGACCCGGCGCGGCGACTGGCCCGCATCGAGCGGTCGCCACTGGGATGGTCCGGCCAAGGCAGGATCGCCCCGTAGGGATTGGCGGGGTCGACGGCGGGCATAACGATGACGTCGTCGACCTGGCGGCCGTTCGTTGCTTGAGTGTCGCCTACATGAGTGTCGCCTACATGAGTCTTGGCAACGTACGAACGAATTTCATCGACTACCCCCGGGAGTGCGAACTGCGCACCGCCTGCACCGTCGATGGCGTAGATGCGTTGGCAGGTACCGGACTCAGCGAGCAGCGTCAAGACGGGGTACAGCGCAGCGAAGCCGCCCACAGGTTCCTCGGCAGCCACGCTCGAGCGCGACACCACCGCCCACCTTTCGAGCAGCAGGCCGGCGAAGTCGGCGGCGCTCTGCGTCGCGTGCTGCGACTTCGCGGTCGCTGAGTCGCGTTCGGTTCGCACGGTCACCGCCAGTGACCATCGCGGCCCGGTCTGCATAGACGTTAGACGGGTCCGCCTGGGTAGGCGGGCGCGCCGAGTGGATGTGCGTTGCGGTGAACGCGAACGCGCGGAGGATCTGCCGTGGGTCATGGCGTGTAGGTAGCTCCACGAGTCGCATGTCAACCAGCCCGCACGGGCCAACTCCCAGCACGCGGTGGAAAGGGTTGGAACGGACATCATGACCCCGCGCGCCACGGCAGCCGCGTGGATCGCATCCAGAGTGAAAGACCCTCCGCTGCTGAGAACTTCGATGATCGTTCGCTCGGAATCTGCGAGCTCGTTGACATCGGTGAGAGACAAACTCGGGCCGCGAACCCACGCACTCATCGCCGCCGCTATCGGCGTCGGCGCCCACGCCACGCGCAGGTCCTTGGTTCCGAGTGGTCCGACGGACCACCAGGTGAGGGAACCCGAGGCAAGCAGCGCGTCGACCTCGGAGAGCTGCGCACCGGGCAGGCGTGCGCGAATGATCCCCATGACCGATCCGGCTGGCAGGGCCACAGCGCTGAGTCGATCCAGTGCTTCCGCAACGTCGGAAGAGGGTGAGCCGCCCGAGGACTCGACACGGCGTGGGTGAATTCCGTGCCAATGCGGCAGGAACGCTGCGTAGTCCTGGATGTCGACGGGTTCGATCTCCTCGCGCAGACGAGCGATGGTCCGCCGCCTGATCCGTTGCAGGACATTCGGATCGCAGTATTCGAGGCCGTGTCCTCCGGGTCGGAACTCCCCCCGCAATAGTCGACGCTCGTGAACGAGTCGGTCGAGGGTGCTCATGACGACCGGCAGTGCGATGCCCCACTCGTCGAGGATCTGCTGGGCGGTGAACGGTCCATGCGTGCGCGCATACCGCGAAATCAGGTCGCCGAGTGGATCAGCGGTCGGCTCCAGATGTGCCTGCGGAATGCCCGGGGGCAGCACCACACCGAGTGCGGCACGAAGTCGCCCTGCATCCTCGATCGCAGCAGTCGACGCTCGTCCGGCGATCTGAATCGCCATGGCGCGTCGTGCGTCGATGAGTCGGTCGAACCATTGCGGGTCGATGCCGCATTGCTTCGCCGCATCGTCATCCAAGGGACCCAGGAGTCGCAGCAGGTCGGCCGCATCCTCCATGTCTCGGGCGCGAGTGCTCTCGCTGCGATGACCGATCTCCTCTTCGACCGCCTCGATTGCCTCAAGGTCCAGCAATGTGCGAAGTTCCGCCGTCCCGAGCAGGTCGGCGAGGAGCGAGATGTCGACGCTCAGTGCGCTCGCCCGGCGTTCCGCCAGCGGGGCGTCGCCTTCGTACAGGTAAGTGGCGACGTACCCGAAGAGCAGTGAGCGAGCGAACGGGCTCGGGCGATCGGTGAGCACCGTCTCGACGCGGATGCTGCCGCTTTGGATCCCGCCGAGGACGTCGGTCAAGGCGGGTAGGTCATAAACGTCCTGCAGGCATTCGCGCATGGTCTCCAAGATGATCGGAAAGTCCGGATAGTCGGCCGCCACCTGCAGCAACGAATTCGCGCGCTGTCGCTGCTGCCACAAGGGACTGCGACGATCAGGGCGCCGTCGAGGCAGCAGCAGTGACCGAGCAGCGCACTCGCGAAAGCGTGCAGCGAACAGCGCCGATGAGGTGAGCTCCCGATGCACCAATGCCTCGACGTCCAGGGGATCCACGGTGAGGGCCGACGTCACGAGAGCGAGTAGGGATGAGGCGGCGTCCACTCCGTCGTCCGCGTCGGGAATGTAGTCGGGGATGCGGATCACCATGCCGTCGTCGGCGTGCATGACCTGGGGTGCTAGCCCAAGGTGATCGGTGAGAACCGCGGTCAAGACGAGTGCCCAGGGTGCGTGGACTCGCGCGCCGAAGGGTGAGTGGACAACCACGCGCCAGTCCCCGATCTCATCGGTGAAGGCCTCGATGACGACGGTGCGTTCGTCGGGCACCACTCCGGTTGCGGACCTTTGCTCCTGGAGATAACTCTCCAGCGCGGGAAGGTCGCCATGGGTGTCTCGGAGCGCAGCACCGATGGCTGGGGCAAGTGCGGCAGGTCGGCCTAGTGCATCGCCACGCCAAAACGGCATGCGACCGGACGCGGTGGGCGCAGGGGAGACGATCACTCGATCGTGGGTAATCTCCTCGATTCGCCAGCTACTGGCCCCCAGGGTTATCACCTCCCCCACGCGTGACTCGTAGACCATCTCCTCGTCCAGCTCACCCACGCGCGGAGCTCCCTGCGATGCGACATGAACGCTGAACAAGCCGCGATCGGGAATCGTCCCCGCGTTGGTGACCGCGAGGCGCTGGGCTCCGGGGCGTGCTGTCAGGAGATCGGTCTGTCGGTCCCACACCAGACGTGGCTTGAGTTCTGCGAACCGATCCGAGGGATACGAGCCCGACAACATCGACAGAACCGAGACCACCAGCGGCTCGCTGAGATTCTGGAAGGGAGCCGATCGTCTCACCACGGAATGCAGATCGCCGACGGACCAATCGTCCATCGCACACATCGCAACGATGTGTTGGGCCAGAACATCCAGCGGATTGTTGGGGATGCGCATCGGTTCCAGGGAACGTTCACGCATGCCGCCTGCGATGGTCCGTGAGAGAAGAAGATCGTGCGGATGGGTACTGATGACGTGTCCCACACTCGGCTGACCGACCGAGTGCCCGGCTCGACCTACTCGCTGGAGGCCACTTGCGACCGATGGTGGTGATTGAACCTGGACCACCACGTCCACTGCCCCCATGTCCACGCCGAGTTCGAGGCTGCTGGTGGCCACCACGGCCCGCAGGCGGCCATCCTTCAGTTCCTCCTCGATGGCACGCCGCATGTCCTTGGACACGGATCCGTGGTGCGCCCGCGCCAACGGAGACGGCGAGATTGGTGATACTGACGGTGGGTCATCGGTTACCAGCTCACGGCGCGAGTCCCATTCCTCGTTCAGGCGTGCTGTGAGACGCTCCGCCTGACGTCGGGAATTAACGAAGACGATGGTCGACCGGTGTTCGCTGATGATGTCCACGATCCGACTCGCAACGTGCGGCCAGACCGAGTTGCGTTCCGCATCACCTGCAGCGCTGCCGGTCACCAGGTCGGCACCGCTCTCATCGCGGCGGATAGCACCGATCTCGTTGAAGTCTTCGATCGGTGACTCGACGTGGACGACGATTTCCTTGTCGATCGGGGGTGCGATCACCGCGACGGATTCTGGATCACCAGCTCGCACGTAGCGCTGGATCTCCGATAGCGGCGTGACGGTGGCCGACAGTGCGATGCGCTGCGGCGAGTATCCGAGAAGTCGGTCCAATCGTTCGAGGGACAGCGCCAGGTGCGCTCCGCGCTTGCTGCCGGCGAGCGCATGCACTTCATCGATGATCACCGTGCTCACTCCCTGCAATGCCACGCGCGCCTTCGACGTCAGCAGCAGGAACAGAGATTCGGGTGTGGTGATCCAGATGTCTGGGGGGTTCTTCGCCTGACGTGTTCGCTCGGCTTGCGGGGTATCGCCGGTGCGGACCCCGATGTGGATCGGTGCTATCTCGACGCCGTCCCGCAGGGCCACCTGCATCAGACCCACGAGTGGGCTGCGCAAGTTGCGTTCGATGTCCGCGGCTAGCGCCTTGAGCGGTGATACGTACAAAATTCGGCCGCGATCCTCCGGGGGTGAGTGCGTGAGTGAGTCGAGTGCCGCCAAGAAGGCGGCGAGCGTCTTGCCCGAGCCCGTTGGGGCGCTCAGGACGGCATCGGTGCCGGTTGCCAGGACCGGCCAGGCTTCCGCCTGGACGGCCGTCGGAGATCCGAGTGCCTCGCGAATCCACGTTCGCGCCCAGGGGCTGAGTCCTGACTCGGACACACGCTCTCCCCGCACTCATCGGTGGCCCCGATGTCCACCGAACCGGACTCGGGGAGGATAACCCGCATGCGACGAAGTGACTTCTGGGAACGGCTGAATGCGGTTCTCGGTGACGACTACGCCGCTTCCTGGTCGCGGGATGTCGTTCTGCCTGCGCTGGGGCTGAGCGTCGAGGAGGCGTTCGAGCGCGGGGAGGAAACCGTGGTGGTCTGGCGGGCCGTGTGCGAGGTGGTGGAGGTGCCATCGTTCTTGAGGTGAGGGTGATGCCGTGCACGTCGGCGTAGGCTGCAGCGGTGCCGGACCTGCAGTTCTTGACGATCGTCACCTTCGGTCGTAGCGGCAGCACTGCCCTCCAGGCCGCACTCAACGCCCACCCGGACACCATCATCCGCGGTGAGAACTATGCGGCGCTTCGCGGCATCCAGGCATATGTGGATTCCGTCGTCTCCGCGGCCGATAGACATCATGCGGGAAAGCCGCAGCATCCATGGTTCGGCACCGCTCGTTTGGATGCTCAAGCGGTATTGGCCGATCAGCGACGCCACGTAATCGAGTACCTCCTGCGACCCAAACCCACCACGCGGTGGACGGGTTTCAAGGAGGTTCGCTATGAGGTGGGGCACTTCGCCGACGCCGATGCACTCGCGAACCACCTGCTGTTCTTGAACACACTTCTTCCGGGCATGCGGTACCTGGTGAATGTGCGTGATCCGCAGACTGCATCGAGCAGTGGCTGGTGGCGAAAGCACTCGGATGCTCTCGCAGCCTTGACGAGCACGGTGGCGAACCTCGAGGTCGCGACCGCGCTTGTCCAAGCAGTGCTCGGTGACAAGCGTGCAGCATTGATCGACCACGACCGATGGACGATCGATCCGATGGTCGTGGTTCGAGCCCTCGATGACCTCGAGTTCCCCGTGGACGAAAGAATCGTGCGGGCGTCGTTGGCTGAAGACTTGACCCACGGGAAGGGATCACCGAAGTGACGGCATCGGTGGAGGCGAACCTGGAACCTTCTGATCCCCGCGATCCACTCGACACCGCGTCGGTCCACGCCGTACAACGGCGCAGCGTTGCGACCCTGGCCACCAGCCAGGTGCTCGGTGGAGTGGCGGTGGCCGGCTCGCTGCCCGCAGGCGCACTGATCGCAGCATCCATCAGCGGCAGCGAGGCGGCAGCCGGACTCGCGCAGACGTTCGGCGTCCTAGGTGCCGCCCTCCTGGCGTTACCGCTTGCTCGATTGGCTTTGACGAAGGGCAGACGCTCGGCACTGTCGTTGGGTTACCTGCTCGGTGGCATCGGCGCGCTCGTGGTGGTAGTGAGCACCGTGCAGCGCTCGCTGTTCGGTGTGTACGCCGGCTGCCTGTTGGTGGGTGTTGCGTCAGCCGCGGGGCTGCAGGCGCGATACGCAGCCACCGACCTCGCCACGCCTCGGCACCGCGCGCGCAGTTTGTCCCTAGTGGTGTGGGGGGCCACCATCGGCGCCGTCGCCGGACCGAACTTGCTGGACGTCAGCGGCCTGTGGGCGCTGTCGTGGGGATTGCCGCAACTCACCGGGCCGTATCTGGTGGCAAGTGTGGTCACGCTCGGTGCCGTCGTCGTTCTTCTTTTGTTCTTGCGACCCGATCCCTATCGGGAGTCCTTGAAACTACGCGGCGCGGACGGCCCGGGTGTCGTGCACCCGCGGTTGCGCGATGGCATCGAGCACTTGAAGAGCAGACCGCGCGCGATCTTGGGTATCGCCGCGATCGCGATCGGTCATGTCGCGATGGTCATGGTGATGGTGATGACGCCGGTGCACATGGCGCACGTGGACGTGCGGTTGCAGTTGATCGGTTTGGTGATCAGCGTGCACGTGGCCGGTATGTACGCGTTCTCTCCGCTGGTGGGCATGGCGGTGGATCGCTTCGGTCGGATCCAGGTGATCTTCGCCGGGGTGGTGATCTTGCTGGTCTCGATGGTGATCAGCGGGCTATCGGCCGCCGACGACGTCCTGACCTTGGGCATCGGGCTGTTCCTGCTCGGCCTGGGGTGGTCGTGCACGCTCATCGCCGGGTCCACCCTGGTCACCGACGAGGTCGACCCGCGGGAACGGCCTGCAGTTCAGGGCCTATCGGACCTGACCATGAACGTGGCCGGCGCCCTAGGGGGAGTCGTAGCGGGCGTGGTCGTGTGGCTGTCCTC
>CAYPSE010000007.1:0-20692 GCA_964413305.1 uncultured Rubrivirga sp.
TCGACCAGGTGATCGCGCTTGACGAAGAAGGTGATCTCACCGCGATCGATCACCACCTTCTCGATCGCCGATGCGACTGGGAGATTGCGCGCCTGCAAGGACAGTTCGATTTCGTCCGCGACTTCGTCGAACCAACCGCCGTACGGACGTGGGCTGGCGCCGGGCATCACGATCGGTGCTACGAGTCCACCGAAACCGCTGGTGTCCCCCGAACCCTCGACGCCGAACGCACCGCGGCGCACCCCGACGATGTCGATTGATTCGATGCCGTCCGGAACCACGGGTACCGCAGGAGTCAGCTCCTCGCTCACCGCAGCAGACCCTTCATCTCCAAGGTGCTGGGAGCGGCGAGCGCAAGCTGCTCGTTCTCGATCATCTCCCGCTTCGCATTCACGCCGAGTTTGGTGTCCTGGATCTGATCGTGGATCTTCAAGATGGCGTCGATCAGCATCTCCGGCCGCGGCGGGCAGCCGGGCAGATACATATCAACGGGTACCACGTGATCCACACCTTGCACGACGGCGTAGTTGTTGAACATGCCACCGCTGGACGCGCACACACCCATCGCCAGAACCCACTTCGGGTTGGGCATTTGGTCGTAGATCTGACGAAGCACCGGCGCCATCTTCTGGCTGACCCGACCTGCGACGATCATCAAGTCCGCTTGGCGCGGAGATGCCCGGAAGACTTCCATGCCAAATCGGGCGATGTCGTAACGCGGACCACCGGTGGCCATCATCTCGATCGCGCAGCACGCAAGACCGAACGTTGCCGGCCACAACGAACCCTTGCGCGCGTAGCCGGCCACCTTCTCGACGGTGGTCAGCAGCACACCGGACGGGAGTTTTTCCTCAAGTCCCATATCAGTCCCACTCCAATCCACCACGGCGCCATTCGTAGACGTACGGAACGGCGAGGTTGAGCAAGAACAGCATCATCGCGACCAATCCGAACGCGCCGAGTTGGTCGAATGCGACCGCCCACGGATACAAGAACACGAGTTCGATGTCGAAGATGATGAACATCATCGCGGTGAGGTAGTACTTGACCGGAAAACGCCCACCGCCCATAGGTTGCGGTGTGGGTTCGATCCCGCACTCGTAGGCGTCGTACTTCGCGCGGTTGTAGCGCTTGGGCCCGGTGAACGTTGCGATGACCACCGAGAAGGCGGCGAAACCGAAAGCCAAAGCCCCCAGCACGAATATCGGCGTGTAGACATTCACGGCGCCGGGAACTCCTCGCGTTCTCGAATCAGGAATTTGCGTATGTGCGTCCGGCCGCCGGGGCGTTCAGCGCCTTTGCGCGCTTGTGAAAACCTTCACGACCAACCTGAGCATAGTGGGCGTCCCTCACGGGGCGGAAGGGACTCTCGCGTTACTTCGCAGGCACCGTCGGGCGGGGTGCTGACACCCCGAAATGCCCCTGATGCTCGTGCACTCGAGTGCCCTCGCCCCACACTCCCGCTTGTGAGGCCACCGCCTCGAGAAGGGACGTTCCTGATGCACCCAACCACTCTCTCCCGTCGAGCGATCGCCCTGGTCGCGAGCACCGCGCTAGGGGCAGGCATGCTGGCCCTCGCCACCCCGGCGCACAGCGCCCCTCCGACCCTCGGCGCCCCTGAAATCCTCGGCGGCCAGGTGAGCAGATCCCCCGGCGGCGACCTCACCGGCAGCGATCCGTTCACCAAGGCCGCCTACGCGACGGTGCTGGCACCGGCATCCGTGGTGGAACCCACGTTCACGGTGCGCTGGAGCTACACCAACAGCGATCCCGTCTCGGCCGGCACCCGGCTGGCCCGATCCACCATCGCCTACTACTCATGCGACACCGGCACCTTCAACGGCTCGTGCACGATCACCCAGGTCTCGAGCCGAGCCGAAGGCGACCGCTACACCACCTCGGACACCTTCTTGGGCACCATCTCGGGAGCACCCGCCGGCAAGTACGTATTTCCGTCCTTGATCCTGGAATTCGGTGATGGCAGTGCGATCTCCAGCCGCAGCACGACCGGATCCTTGGTCACTTCGCCGATACCTTCCGTCAATCCTCCCTTTGTCCTCCAAAGTGCCGACGAAACCGCAAAGACACTTCCCTTAGCAACGGCGAACGGCGGCCTCACCGTGGCGTTCAACCCGTGGTCGAGCGTCGGTGCGCGCAATTCGAGTCGCACGGTGCGCGTTTTCGACTGCCCACAGCCATTCGAGCAGGCCGTGCCTCCTGCACAGCCCACCGGCTGCACCGAGGTAATCAGTTCCGTCGAATTGTGGCAGGTCCAGGCAAGCGTGGGCGTCGGGCACACCTGGACGGCCGGCCGCTACCTAGTGGCCACGGACACACTCGTCCTGACCAGCCCCAGTCTGCTGACCGGGCACGAACGCGCGGCGTCCTACCGGATCGTCGATGATGCGGCGGATCCGAACGCCAATCCGAACGCTGGTGCCGGTGCCGGTGCCGGTGCCGGTGCAGGTGCAGGTGCCGGTGCAGGTGCAGGTGCCGGTGCAGGCGCCGGTGCTGGTGCTGGTGCAGGTGCAGGTGCAGGTGCAGGTGCAGGCACCGCAGTGGACCCCGGTGCGTCCGCTCTGATCGGCATAAGCCCCGATGTGGCGCCGCTGGTGAGTGACTCCGGCGTGGGCACGCGGGACTCGGTGGTGTTGACACTTCAGGCTCCCAGCAGCGTCAAGCGAGGAGCCAAGCGCGTGTACCGCGCGGTGCTGGCTCCGACCACGCAAGCAGGACGCGTGGTGTTCACCATCGCAACGCCCAAGGCCGACGGGACGATGAAGGTGCTGAAGAAGGCATCGGCGAAGGTCAAGAAGGGCACCGCCCGCAAGGCGATCAGAGTCTCCAAGAAGGTCGCTAAGGGACAGGTCCTGGTCTTCGCGTCCTACCTGCCCAAGCCGCGCAGTTCTGCCGGAATGACCGTCAGCAAGGCGATGCTGTTGAGGTAACTCACGCACGAGCAACACCCAGCGGCGGGATGGTTCGCGCGCTAACGCACCCCGCGGTGCAGCGCAACGATCCCGCCGCTGAGGTTTCGCCAAGCAACCTGCCGCCAACCCGAATCGAGCATGTCGCTGGCCAGCGCGGCTTGATCGGGCCACGAGCGGATCGATTCGGCGAGGTATTCGTAGGCGTCGGGGTTGGAGGAGGTCTTGCGGGCGACCGCGGGCAGTGCGCCCATCAGGTAGCGGGTGTAGACCTCGCGGAAGGGAGCCCAGGTGGGTTGGGAGAACTCGCACACCACGATTCGCCCACCCGGTCGGGTCACCCGCAGTAACTCACGCAAGCCCGCATGTCGATCATGCACATTACGAAGGCCGAAGGAGATCGTCACGGCGTCGAAGGATTCATCGGCGAACGGCAGCGCGAGGCCATCGCCGGCAACGAAGGACAGGCGTGGGTTGCGTTCATGACCGACCGTCAGCATCCCGAGTGAAAAGTCGCAGGCAACAACGAAGGCGCCACCGGTCGCGATGGGTTCGCTGGACGTGCCGGTTCCGGCGGCCAAGTCCAGCACCCGATCCCCCGGTTGGGCGCCCACGGCCTTGGTCACCTCCTTGCGCCACCGGCGGGTTTGGCCCATGGCGAGTAGGTCATTGGTGAGGTCGTAGCGCGCCGCAACGTCGTCGAACATGGCCGCGACATCCTGCGGGGACTTGTCCAAACCAGCTCGGGCCATGACCGCATGCTGTCACGCCGAGGGCAAGAGTGCGCGAACAGGACAGCGACCCGGTGTGCGCCTACCCTGAGGTAGTGCCTACCAGCCAGCATGGCGTCCTTTCCGGCGACATCTCAAGTCAATTGATCGCCACTACCCGGCCCATCACCACCACCGACGACCTCGTCTCGCTGCTCCCGGCCGAGGAGAACGTGTGCTGGGTGCGCCGCGGTGACGGAATGGTCGGATGGGGCGTTGCTGCCCGCTTGCAGGTCCGTGGTGTGGAACGCTTCGCGCGCACGCAGCGCTGGTGGACCGAACTATGCGAACGACTCGCAATCGATGATTCCGTCAGTGTTCCGGGAACCGGACCCATCGCCTTCGCGTCGTACTCATTCGATCCCAGCGACGAGTCGGAAGTGATAGTTCCGCGAGTGCTGATCGGTCAGCGCTCCGGTCAGACCTGGGTCACGGTCATCCACGGTGCGGGTGAGAGTGCGTCGTTCACGCCTACCTCGCATGAGCACGAGTTTGCATCACCCACATCGGTCACCTGGCACGACGGCGCACTCAGTGCACCCGAGTGGGAGAAGATCGTCGGCCGCGCCGTCGAGCGCATCAATGCCGGCGAACTCGACAAGGTGGTTCTTGCGCGCGACGTGGTGGCGCGTGTCGAAGGTCCACTCGACAAGCGCGCGATCTTGACTCGATTGGCCCGGGATTACCCCACCTGCTGGACCTTCGAGATCGCCGGACTCGTCGGTGCCACACCCGAACTACTCGTTCGACGAACGGGCGACCTCGTCACAAGCCGTGTACTGGCCGGCACCGTTCGCCGCCGCGGCGACGCCGAAGCCGACTATGGCCTTGCACAGGAATTGCTGGCTAGCGATAAGGACTTGGCCGAACACGCGTACGCGGTCCGCTCGGTCGCCCGCTCATTGGCCGCCCACTGCACGGACATGGATGTTCCCGAATATCCGACGGTTCTCGAACTGGCCAACGTCCAGCATCTCGCAACGGATGTGACCGGACGCCTCGCCGACGACGCCTCACTCCTGGCGCTCGCAGCGTCGCTGCATCCGACCGCAGCGGTGTGCGGGACGCCCACCGAGCGCGCCCTCGGTGTCATCGCCGAACTCGAAGGCATGTCACGTGATCGCTACGCCGGGCCGGTGGGTTGGTTCGATGCTCGCGGTGACGGCGAGTTCGGCATCGCCCTGCGCTGCGCCCATGTGGACGAGCAGGCTGGCAAGGTTCGTGCGTTCGCCGGGTGCGGCATCGTGGCCGGATCCGACCCTGAGCGCGAACTCGGCGAATCCTGGGCGAAGTTGGTTCCCATCCGGGAAGCGTTGCGCGCCTGACGGGTGCTAGTCCTGTACGTCCAGGTGGAATGCTCGCGCTCCGGCGCTGAGGGCAGCTGCCGGTTGCGACCTCCACCGTCCGCGCGGCGAACTCTCCTCAGTGGGCAGCAGCGAGCGCATGGCGTCGTTGCCGGGTAGCACGTAGGCGACGACCTCGCTGAAGCCCAAACGGGGTGCAGCGTCGATGAGGTGCGCCAAGAGCAATCGACCCACGCCGTGCCCATGCCACGCATCGTCGACCAATAGCGCCACTTCACCCGCTGCATCCTCCTTGGGCCCGAGTGGAAAGGCGTTGCCGATGGCGATGAGGCATTCATCGTCGGCGCTGCCGGGGTCGTGTTCGGTGGTCACCACGAGTGTCATCCCGCGGTGACCACCGGAGATTCGACGCAGATTCTCTTCGCGCCAGGAATTCTTCGGAGTGAAATATCGATGCAGCAGGCTCTCCGGTGAGCAGCGCGCGTGCAGCGACTCGACGGCGGCAGTGTCCTCCGGTCGGGCTAACCGGGTGACGATCTCGGTTCCGTCGGCCAGGACGTCGCGCCAGCCGAAACCCGGTATGCCGTGGGCACTGGTCACGGCATCCAACAGTTCGAGCAAGGCAGAGGCGCGCGCGTACTCGCCCGCGGTGAACGCAGCACCGGCGCGCCGCAGGATCACATGCTGATCGACGGTCCACTGCAAGCGTGCGGTGTGTGCAGATGAGTCCTCGCCCACCGATGCGTCCACGACTTCCCACGAATCGGCGAGCAGCAGTTCCGCTGCGGCCTGGGGTGCGTAATCGGGGTGCGCAAGCAACCTGGTGCTCAGCTCCAGAACTCGCGCGGCAACGTCTTCGGTGTCCGAACCTTCACCGCGACCCACCACCACGTCCTCCCCCACCGCCCGCATCGCGTCGATGATCACCGCACGGGTGATCGTGGCTTCCGAGGTGAGGATCAAATCGATGAGTGACCGATTCGGCTCACCGCCGATCGGAGCGGCGGACAAGCTGACCACAGACACGTCCAGCATCGAGAGCATCCGGGTCACCTGGGCGATCGCCGCCGGGGCGTTGTGGACCGAGACTCGTGCGCGCCAGACGCGCGGCGCGGTGTGTTCGATCGGCGAGACGGCCGAGCCTTCTGCCAGCGCCTCGATGAGTCGTGCAGCCAGTGCCGTCCAGGCTCGGGTGTCGTGGGCTCGAGGAATCAGCGGGGTCAGCACGGCGATTCCGATGCCCACCGCTAGGACGTGCAGCACCGCAGCATCCTCGTCCTGCCGTGAGCTCGCGGTGATCTCTAACTGCCGCAGGACCTCCTGCAGTGCCGACCACCGGCGTTCCAATCGGGCTCCGATGAGTGCCCGAAGTGGTTCGTCGTACACCGCGGTGATCAATGCCTGTAGCTCCCGCGGATCCCACGCGGACGTGGGATCACCCAGCGCCTGTTGGGCAGCAGCCAACAAAGCCGCGGCTGCCGACGCCGAGCTCGGATCCTCCGCCTGGTGGCGCATCGCCTCCGCCACGGGTGCGTTCGGCAAGCGCTCGACTACTTCGCGCAGCAGATCCGACCGGTGGTCTCCCACCGCGCTGACCGAGCGCAGATTCACATCAGCCGCACGCGCCACGTCGTGACGACTGACGTTCACCACGCCGAACTGTTCAAACAACTCCGCCGCCGCAGCGATGATCCGTTCGCGACGTTCGGTGCGTTCACGATCGGTTCTCATGTGATCGCGTTATCCGTTATCGATCGCCTGACGGACTGCATCGTGGATACTGCGAAGAATCGTCGACTCGGCAGCACGATCACAGGTGGGCACGATGATCACGTGCACGCCATCACGCAGACGCTCAGTGATCGAGGACCGCAGGTCGGTCAGGTCGGCAATTTCAGTGGCCGAAACGCCGAAGGACGCGGATAGCTCCTGGAGTCGGATACCCAGCGGAACGCCGAAGACTCGTTCAAAGTGGCGCTGGTAGGCGGGGTCCCCTTGTTCGAGGGTGGAGAAGATCCCCGCGCCATCGTTATCGGTCACCACGATCACCAGGTCCGGACGGACCTCTGTTTCGGGAACGGCCAGGGCGTTGGAGTCGTACCAGAACGTCTCATCACCGACCAGGAGCACTGACGGTCCACCGCCGAGGGCCTGTTCGCCGATCGCCGCACCCCACGCAGTAGCAATGCATCCGTCGATGCCCGAAGTACCCCGGTTACCCAGCACGCTCACACCGTTGAGAGATCGGCCCGCGAAGGTGCCGATGTGGCGAACCACGGACGACGAGCCCAAGAACAACTGTCCATCCTCGGGAACCGCATCGGCAACTACGCGGGCTACCTGCATGCCGGTGGGTGGACCATCGTGCGAGCCCAAGACGGTCTCGACTGCCGCAGCAGCCAAGAGGTCCGCCCGTTCCCAATCCGACCACCACGAGGGATCGTTCGGTGCACTGGCCGGTGCCATGGGAACCGATGCGAGTACGAGGTCGGCGCTGCGCGTGGGGTCGCTCCACTGCGAACGGGTGTCGACCACGATGTGCATGGCCGCTTGGGCGACCACCGACGACACCGATCGGTACAAACCCACACGCCCGACGGTGATCACGAGTTCGGGTTGGTGATCGGCGATAAACGCCTCGTCTGCGCAGACGAGCGGTCCGTGCGCTAGGCCAGTCTGCGAACCGCTGGCCCGACCGGAAGGTTCGGAGATGACGGGCCAACCGAGTGCGTCTCCGAGTTCGTCGATCAAGTCGACGGCGTCGTCGTCGTCGTGGTCTCCCACCACGATCAAACCCCGTGCCGCCACGCTCGCGCTCTCATCCAACAACGCGAGTGCTTCATCGAGCGGGATGCTCATACCGGCCACCAGCCGGGCATCCGCGGTCCACGGGCGACCGTCCGGTCGACCCTGAAGCGCCGGCGGCAACGGTTCGGTGAGCGCCATGCCAACCAAGGGCGCCGCGAACGGTGCATTGACGTGCACCGGGCCCGGGTCGATGGAATCGGTTGCGCGCGCGACCGCTCGCGAGATGGTCGATCGCCAGTAGCGGTTCGATTCATGGTCATCTCGTGCTGTATCCATATCGATGGCCGCGCGAGTGAAGGTGCCGAAGATCGATGCCTGATCGATCGTCTGATTCGCCCCGACATGACGCAATGCAGCTGGGCGATCCGCGCTGATCACGACTAGGGGAACCCTCGACTCATCGGCTTCCACGACGGAGGGCAACACATTCGCAACGGCCGTGCCCGATGTGGTGATGACTGCAGCGGGAACTCCCGTTGCCTTGCCAATACCCAAGGCGAGGAAACCAGCCACACGCTCATCGACCCGAACGTGCAGGCGCAGTTCGCCGCGCTCCTCGGCTGCAGCAGCGGCCAGCGCCAACGGGGCCGATCGCGACCCCACTCCCAGCACCACATCGCTGACACCGCAGCGGATCAATTCATCGACCATGACAAGTGCCTGCGCGACGGACGGCTCCACGGGGTCAGCCTTCCATGTTCGGAACTTCGGCTGAGCGCACGTAGCTGGCATACGCACCTGACAGACGAGTGCGCCAGTGATCGGCCCGTTCCTCGCTGACCGCGTCGGTGGCGGCCACCATGGCCTCGAGGTCCGGTGAGTGTCGGCGGACTTCGATCCTTCCCCCGCTCGGTCGGACGGGTGGGTCGGTGACATCCGCGGCGAACAACACCCCGGTCCCGAGCCCGCTAGCCAGAGGCAGGTCCGGCAGCGCCGCCGCTGCGGCGAGGCTGGTGCTCAAGCCCACCCCTGAGTCCAGCGATCCGCTCACCACCACAGGAACGCCCACGGCCCGGGCCAACCGCAACGTGGCATGCACACCGCCGAGGGTCATCGGTTTGCAGACCGCGTAGTCCGCTCGGCCGCGCAGGTGAATGCCTACCGGATCGGCAGCCAGACGGATCACCTCGTCCACCGCAACGGGAACGTCCACCTCGGCGCGCACCCGCGTGACATCTTCGAGTGCATTGCACGGTTGTTCCACGTACTCGATGCCGTATAACTTCAATCGGCGAAGCGACGCAACGGCTTGCTCAAGTGACCAGGCGGCGTTCGCATCGAGCCGGATCGCGCCGTCCACCCCGGTGGAGTCGAGGGCGTCGCGGATGGCAACCACCCGGGCCTCGTCGTCAGCCAGAGACCCGCCGACCTTCACCTTGATGGTGGAGCAGCCGAACTGCTCGATGGCTTCACGAGCTAGAACTGCGGCGCGGTGGGAATCGACCGCCGGGATGATCGCGTTGACCGCGATCGAATCGCGTACGGGCGTTGGCCACGTGCCCCAGGCCGCCTCGATCGCCGCAGCGAGCCACCTGCCCGCGCGCACATCGTCGTAATCGTCGAACGGCGCGAACTCACCCCACCCCGAGGGACCTTGGATGAGCATGCCCTCTCGGGCTTGCAGACCACGGAAAGGAACGCGCAACGGCAACGCGAACGGGACCGCCGCAGACTGCAGTTCCGCGAGGGATGGAATCCTCACGGACGGCGCGGGAACTGACCGAAGTCCGGCCGCCGCTTCTCCTTGTAAGCGTCGCGACCTTCTTGGGCCTCCTGGGTCATGTAGAACAGCAAAGTGGCGTCCCCGGCCAACTGCTGCACTCCCGCAAGGCCGTCGTCGGCGGCGTTATGTGAAGCCTTGAGCATGCGAAGTGCAAGAGGAGACAGTTCGAGCATGTCCTTCGCCCAGCGCACCGTCTCGACTTCGAGGTCCTCGATGGGAACTACCGCGTTGACCAGGCCCCAATCGAAGGCCTGCTCGGCGCCGTACTGACGGCACGTGTACCAGACCTCGCGAGACCGCTTTTGTCCGATGGTGCGCGCGAGCAAGCCTGAGCCGTAACCACCGTCGAAGGATCCGACCTTGGGGCCGGTCTGACCGAAGCGTGCGTTGTCGGCGGCGATGCTCAGGTCGCACACCACGTGCAGCACGTGTCCGCCTCCGATCGCGTAACCGGCGATCATCGCAATGACCGGCTTGGGCGTTCGACGAATCTGGATCTGCAGATCAAGGACATTAAGTCGCCCGATGCCCTTGTTCGCCACTTCGTCGTCGCCGATGTAGCCGTCGTCGCCGCGGATCACCTGATCGCCGCCGGAGCAGAACGCGAGGTCACCCTGGCCAGTCAAGATGATGACACCGATCGAATCGTCGTCGCGCGCGCGGTTCATCGCATCGGACAACTCGAACAGGGTCTGCGGCCGGAAGGCATTCCGCTTCTCCGGGCGATCGATGGTGATCTTGGCAATACCTACGGCATCCCCGATAGAGACCTCGTATCGGATGTCCCGGTAGTCGCCGACCGACTCCCACTCGCACCCAGGTCGCATAGAACTATGGGCCGGGTCTTGCCAAACGGGTGAATCATCAGGAGCCACCGGTGGGAGCGGGTAACGAGTGCGGGTATCCATGACGGCAACGCTACCGGCAGCCCCTACGCTCGGCACGATGTCGACGAGCGCAGCAAAGGGCGGACGTGTGCCGCGTTCGCTCGCGGTGATCGACGTACCGAGCGGACCCGCTTGCATCGACGCACTATGGGAACCACTCGACAGTGCCCTGGATGGTGGACAACCGATAGCGCTAGTGCCCGAAGAGTCTTTCCTCACTCCTGCGCCGGTCATCAACGCGATCCGCGACGGCTTGCGGCCGAACGCGCCGGTCGACCAACGCACCTCGGTCGTGGTGAGCACGTCGGGGTCCACTGGAAAGCCGCGCGGTGTGTGCCTGAGCGCCACGGCGTTGACCTCCCTGAGCGAACAGGTCAATGCACTGGCCGGTGCTGATCCGACCTGGGTGCTGGCGATTCCACCCACCTCGATCGGTGGATTGAACGTGCTGATCCGGGCACGATCCACCGGCCGTCGACCGATCGCAGTCGACAGCGTCGGTGGCGCCGAACGCTTCACCGATGTCGGATTCGCGAGAGCAGTAGCCACCGCCCAGGAAATCGGCAAGCCGGTTGCTGTTTCGTTGGTGCCCGCACAGCTTCCGCGCTTGCTGCAAACCATGGTGGGGCGCACTGCGCTCGCGGAGTGCTCGCTAGTGCTCGTGGGTGGTGCTGCGCTTACCCCGCAGGCCGCACGAGACTGCACGGAAGCCGGTGTCTCGATCACCACGACCTACGGAATGACCGAAACCAGCGGCGGGTGCGTCTTGAACGGATTGCCGCTTCCCGGCGTGCAGGTGCGCCTGGATGGACCCGAAGGTCGAGTCTTCGTAGCAGGGCCGATGCTCGCGCACGGCTATCGAGGGTCCATTGAGGACGGTGTTGACTCTACGTTCGCGGACGGTTGGTTGCGAACTCAGGATCGTGGTCGCTGGATCGATGATCGCCTCCACATCCTCGGTCGCCTGGATGATGTGATCACCGTGCGCGGGGTGAATGTGGATCTCGTCGCGGTCGAAGATCGTGCCAATGATCATCCGGCCATCGATGCGGCGATTGCCTTCCCGGTAGCCGATGACGACGATGTGGCGATCCACATAGCGTTCATCGGTGAGGACATCGAACATCGAGTGATTCGCGACTGGATCGCTGATGCGCTCGGTGCGCCCGCAGCCCCGCTGGGCAGTCACCGCGTGACGTCTTTCGCGATGACCGGCAGCGACAAAATCGATAGGCGCCGAACTGCTGCGGACCTCGGCTTTGACGTGATCGACAATGTCGACTTGATTGAGAATCACGAGATCGAGAACGAACTGTGACCACTACGGCGCAATGGATCGCCGGATCCCGACCCAAGACACTTCCGGCCGCGATCGCACCAGTGCTGGTGGGAACCGCACTCGCAGGCGCAGCGTGGAGGCCAGAGCGCGCTCTACTGGCTTTGGTGGTTGCACTCGCCTTGCAGGTAGGCGTGAACTATGCCAACGACTACAGCGACGGAATCCGTGGCACCGACGACAGTCGCGTCGGTCCGGTGCGATTGGTCGGACAAGGGCTAGCGCGCCCGCATCAGGTTCGGTTGGCGGCCTTCGCGTCCTTCCTCATCGCGGGCCTCGCGGGACTGGTACTCGTTGCACTCACTGGTCACTGGTGGCTGTTGATCGTGGGCGCAGCCGCGATCGCCGCCGCCTGGTTCTACACCGGCGGACCACGTCCGTACGGCTACGCCGGACTCGGTGAACTGTTCGTCTTCGTCTTCTTCGGGTTGGTACCGGTGCTCGGCACGCTCTACGTGCAGACGGATGCGATCGATGCTCGCGGGGTATTGGCGGCAATCGGTGTCGGTGCCTTGGCCTGCGCCATCCTTGTCACCAATAACCTGCGCGACATTCCCAGCGATGCCGAGGTGGGGAAGCGGACATTGGCCGTTCGGCTTGGCGACCGTCGAACGCGACTGCTGTACGTCTCTTTGGTCGTGCTGGCTTTCGTAGTGGTGCTGCCGATGGCACTGCTCGGTGTGCCGTGGGTGCTAGTCGGGCTGTTCGCCGCTTTGTGGGCCGTTCGTCCGCTGCGCATCATCGGTGGCGGAGCCACGGGCCCGGGCTTGATCCCGGCCCTGGTCGCCACGGGTCACCTGGCCATCGCCTACGCCGTCACCGTCAGCGTGGGACTGCTCATCCCAGTCGTCCTCACCGCGTGAGGCGGCGTCGATCCGATCGTTGATCCGCCCGAAGAAGCCACCTACCACCGCGCTCATGGCGGCACGTTGCCTGCCGAGTAAGAACAAACTGATGACCCCCGAGGCCAGGATCGCGACCACGACCGCCCACAGGCCACGAAGGGGGGTGATGAGTTGGAGCAGCAGCCACACTGCGACGAACAGCCCCAACCGCATGACGGTGTACAGGGCGATCGACGCGGCGCCCGATCTCCTCGTCTCCGACACCCCTCCACCGTACGGGGAGCCGGCCGAGGATCACGAACTGATCCCTCCACGATCGTCGGACGGTGGCACCCACCGGAGCCGGTTACCATTGCCGCACCATGTTGCGTGTCGTGCTCGTCCTGCTCGCGGTTGCGCTCTACATCTACTTCATCATCGATGTGGCCCGCACACCGAAGGGTCAAGCGCGCACCCTGCCCAAATGGCTGTGGTTGGTGTTGGTCATCGTGCTGCCGCTCGTCGGGGGGGCACTGTGGTTGCTACTCGGTCGAGTGTGGCCCCAGGGAGGTGGCTTCTTCCGCAAGCGCGGACCCATCGCTCCCGACGACGATCCTCGATTCCTGCGCAAACTCGACGACGACGTATGGAGCAAGAAAATGCGTCGCCGTCGCGGCGAAGCCTCCTAACAGCTCACTACAAGCCTGCGTACGAGTGCAGGCTGTTGACGAAGATGTTCACTCCGAAGTAATTGATGAGGAAGGTCACCAGACCGAGGATCGCTATCCATGATGCCTTGTCTCCGCGCCAACCTGCGGTGCTGCGCGCGTGCAGGTAGGCCGCGTAGACCAACCAGGTGATGAGCGCCCAGGTCTCCTTGGGATCCCAACCCCAGTAGCGGCCCCAGGCGTTCTCCGCCCAGATGGCTCCGGCGATGACCGAGAAGGTCCACAGCGGGAAGGAGAACGCGATCAACCTGCTGGTGAATGTCTGCAAGCGTTCGGCGCTGGGCACCTGCGCCATCGGCCCGCGCCACACCTTGCCGGACCTTTCGTGGCGGGACTGGATCAGGGAGAGGGCGGCGGTGGAGGCCGCCACGGTGAAAGCACCCGCGCAGATGATCGCCGCCGAGACGTGGATGACCAGCCAGTAGGACTTCAAGGCCGGGACGAGTTGCGCAGCCTCGGTGTACAGGACGGTGACGGCAAGGCCCAAGGTGAGCAGCGCCGGGGCAACCACGAACAGCCCGAGCCAGCGAAGGTCGCGACGAGTGGATAGCGCGAGGAAGACAACGAGCACTCCCCATGCCGAACTGATGGAGAACTCGTACATGTTGCCCCACGGCACCCGGCCGGCCCAGATTCCGCGCAGCACCAGCGCCACCGTGAGTAAACCCGTAGCTAGCCAGGTGAGCGACATCGCGACGTTCGCGAGTCGGCGTCCCGGATCGCTTTTCTCACCTGGTTCAGGACGATCGAGGACTGCAACCCCTCCCGCTCCTGGAGTCGTCGTACTGGCAGCAGGTGTGGAAACGCGACGGCGACCACTGGCGAAGGACGCCGCGAACAGGACCATCGCGATTGTGAGGGTGACCATGGTCGCGTAGATCGCGGCGTTGCTGGCTTCGGCCAGACCCATCGATTCAGCGGTGGTCATCGCTCTTGCCTTTCACTCGCATTCAGTACTGCACGGACGTCGTGCGATACGTCGCCGGCCTCGCTCTTGCTCAAGCCAGCACTTTGGATGAGCGTACTTCCGTCCGGTGCGACACTCGCCTTGACCCACACTCGCCTACGGCGGATGAACAACGAGATCGTCAGACCGATGGTGGCCAGGACAGCGGCCGCAAGTGCTGCTTCCTTCCCAGGATCGAAGGCGATCTGGAAGGACGCCCAACGCTGCCACCCGGTGAACTCGATCTCACCCTGGCCGAAGTCCCAGGTCTGCCCAGGGATGAGTGCGCGCAGGCCGATCTGCTCCATACCGTCGGTTTGCAGGGTGTAGACGCTCTGCGGGATTCCTGCGTCCAGCCCGAGGTCGCCCTCCCACGCAGAAAGGAACACCGAAGGATCGTCTGCGTCGGGGAACACCGAGTGGGGACCTCGGACGTCGTCGATCGCTGAGGTGGGCAGGAAGATCCCGCGGAATCCCAGTTGCGGCGTGGCGTCGGGGACCTTGATCACGCCGGTGGAGGTGAACGCGCCGTCTTGCGGAAGGAAAACAATGGCATCGTCGAGCACGATGGCACCAGATGAATCGCGCACGATGAACGAAGGTGCGTATCCGTGACCGACCAAGAACACCTTCGCACCTGCGATGGTGAGCGGGTAGTTCACTTCGATCAGATCGCGTTCGATGGGACCGGTCGGCTCGCGCTGCACGTCGACCGAAGCTTCGAAGAGCCGAGGGGATCCGCGTTGCGCCTCACCCCGCTCGAACTCCACCGCGAAGTCCTCCAAGGTGAACGCAAACGGCGGAATGGTGTCGGCCGAGGCCAATCTGCCACCGCCCCAGGCGTCGTATTGGGTCAATGTGTTGGCAAAGCCGCTTCCCTCCTTCACGATCACGTTGCCTCGCCAACCGAAAAGGCCACCCACGGCAATGGCAACCAGCACCAGGACGAGCGCGAGGTGGAAGACGAGGTTCCCGGTCTCGCGCAGGTAGCCCTTTTCCGCCGAGACCCAAACCTGGTCGTCGGTCACCCCGGTACGGACCCGCCAGCGGTTGCTGCGCAGGTAGCGCTCAGCCGCACCGATGGCCTCGGCCGGAGGGTGCGGAGAGGTGACTTCATGGAACTCCTGCAGCCGAGCCAGATGCTTCGGCGCAACCGGTGGCTGACTGCGCATCGCGCGCCAGTGCACTCCCACGCGGGGCAGCACGCAGCCGATGAGGGAGATGAACAACAGCAGGTAGACCGCGGCGAACCACGGCGCACCGAACACGTCGAAGAAGCCGAGGCGGTCCAGGATCGGACCGACGGTCGGCTGCTCGGCGAGCCACTCGTCCACCAGCAGCGGGTTGTTGCCGCGCTGGGGAAGGATCGAGCCGGGAATGCTGGCAACGGCAAGCGCGAACAGCAAGATCAGGGCCGTTCGCATACTCGTGAGTTGACGCCAGGCCCAGCGCCAGAAGCCAAGGCCGTTCAACGGGGGCACAGGTGCCTGGGTCTTGACAGCGGGGGGCGCACTCATGACATCACCAGTGTGCGACATGTTTCTGAACGGTGCGAGCGCTGCATAACGGCCATCAAAGCGCGGTCTCGAATCCGGGAATCGTGACCCGCAGCCAAATGGTGAACTGCAACCACAATCCGCTCACCAGGAGAATGCCCACGAGCACGAGCATTCCGCCACCGATACGCATGATCCAGGCGTAGTTGCGACGGATGAAGGCCGTAGCACGGGCGGTTCGATCGATGAACAGCCCGAACGCAATGAACGGCAGACCCAAACCGAGGCAGTAGGCGAAGGAGAGCAAGGCGCCGCGTGCGGCGCTGGCCTCGGCTAGGGCAAGGGACTGCACCGCGGTGAGGGTCGGACCGATGCACGGGGTCCAGCCGAGTCCGAACAAGATGCCCAGCAATGGCGCACCGGCCACACCCCAGGTCGGAGCCTTGAGCAATCGGTATTCGCGTTGGAACCACGGCAGCACGCCCATGAACGCCAGGCCCATGATGATCACGAGCACACCCATGACCCGGGTGATGATGCTCTCGTAGCGAAGCAGCACCGAACCCAAACCGCCGAATAGCGCCCCGTAGGAGACGAACACCACGCTGAAGCCCAACACGAACAAGACGCTGCCCAGCAAAACGCGCGACTTGCGAGTTCCCGTTGCCAACTCCGCGCCGGTCAAACCCGTCACATAGGACACGTATCCGGGTGCAAGTGGCAACACGCACGGGCTCACGAAGGCAACGAGCCCCGCGAGGATCGCGATCGGGATCGCGATAAGCAGTGACCCGCTCGTGACCAGGGTGCCGATATCACCCACCGGTCTCGCCCGAAGTCGCTTGATCGACCTCGTCGATCACTCCACGCAGCGTCGCCGAACTCACCTTCCCCAACATGCGAGCAGCCACTCGACCGTCACGATCGATGACAAGGGTGGAGGGGATGGCCTGCGGGGGCAGCGAGTCGGCGAACAACAATTGCAGACGCCCGTCGCTGTCTTGCACGCTGGGGAACGTCAGTCCCATCGTCTGCACGAAACGCTGCGCGGCAAGTGTCGAGTCACGAGTGTTCAACCCGACGAACTGGACGCCGTCGGCTTGGACGTCGTTCCACACTTCCTGGAGTTCGGGGGCTTCGGCTCGACACGGCGCACACCACGACGCCCATACGTTCAGCACCACGATCTCACCGCGTTCGTTGGCCAATGAGAAAGGTGCACCCTCGAGCGTGGTGCCGGTCAGCGTAGGTGCCGGGATTCGATCTGCGGGATCGACCACCACGATCGAGCCGTCGCCACCGACGAACCCCGCGCCGGAATCGGTAGCTTCCGCCCCACCGCAGGCCGTCAGCGTGAGAACACCAGCCGCAACCACCAGCAGGAACTTCATTCGCTACGCGCCCGCGATCTTGCTGGCACCAGCAAGGAGTTCCCGGGCCGGCTCCGTGTACGAGATCGCCACCAGACGATCGTCGTCGAAGGTCAACGACGTCAATGAGGCCAAAGTGCACTGGCGCGAGCGTGGGTCGTGCCACAAACGCCGCCCTTCGGCGTCGAGCCTGGCGATCCAAATGGGCAGTTGGTGGCTGACCAACACCGACTCGCGGCCTTCGGCTGCCTCCCGTGCGTTCGCAATGGCCTGCTTCATGCGCGCGGCGACTTCGTCGTACGGCTCACCCCAACTGGGACGGAACGGATTCCACAAGTGCCGCCATGTCTTGGGTTGGCGAAGAACACCGTCGCCCACACTCACCCGTTGGCCTTCGAAGATGTTGTCCGCCTCGATCGCAAGCGGTTCGGTGATGATCGAGCGGCCATGGATCTCAGCTATGGGCATGGCAGTCTGCTGGGCGCGCTCCATGGGGGACGAGATCACCGCTGCGATGTCATGACCGGCGAGCGCCTCGGCCGCCTTCACCGCCATCTGCTCACCGAGCTCGGAGAGTCGGTAACCGGGCAGGCGCCCGTAGAGGACGCCCTCGGGGTTGTAGACCTCACCGTGCCGAAGCAGATGGACGACGCTGCGATGGTTGCTCACGTATCGAGCCTAAGCAACGCCCGAACCGAGGTGGCTGCGGGGCGAACGATCACGGCTCGAGGCTGTTCGGACGATTACGCCTTCCGGCGCCCGGCGGCCTTGCGCTTGCTGGGACGCCATTCGCCGGTTCCGGCTTCCTCGGCCTGCTCACGAAGGGCGATTCCGTGCTGGGCGAGTGCCGCCACCAGACCTTCGGGGGTGCTGTCCTGCGCGAGAACGTCCACCCGCAGGCCGTGCTCTTCGGCGGTCTTCGCGGTATTCGGCCCGATGCAAGCGACGATCGTCGACTGATGCGGCTTGCCGGCGATACCGACGAGATTTCGCACGGTGCTGCTCGAGGTGAACATCACGGCATCGAATCCACCGGTCTTGATCGCCTCGCGCACGGGAGCCGGCGGTGGAGCGGCACGCACCGTGCGGAAAGCTGTGATGTCTTCGACCTCCCAACCCAGTTCGGTCAGACCGGCAGCGAGTGTGTCCGTAGCGATATCCGCTCGCGGCAGGAAGACCTTGTTGATGGGATCGAGAAGTGAGTCGTAGGGCGGCCACACATCGACCAATCCGCTGGTGCTTTGGTCGTCCGTGGGCACGAGGTCGGGGCGGACTCCGAACTCGATGAGCGCATCGACCGTCCCAGCTCCGCACGCCGCGACCTTCAGACCTGCGAAGGAACGCGCATCGAGTCCGTACTCCTGCAACTTCTCACGCACCGCGCGAACGGCATTCGCCGAGGTGAAACCGACCCACTCGTAACGACCGGAAACGAGGCCGTGGACTGCACGTTCGACCTGCTGCGGGGTTCGCGGCGGCTCAACTGAGATAGTCGCCACTTCGCTGGGAACGGCCCCATGGCGACGCAGCAGCGCGACCAATGTGGCCGTGTTGTCCTGCGTCCGGGGGATCAGGACGCGCCAGCCCACCAGCGCCTTACGCTCGAACCAATCCAACCGCTCGCGTTGTTCGACGACTTCGCCCACCACGACGAAACCACCCTTGCGCGTTTGCGCTACCTCGGCTGCCTCGCGCAAGGTCGTGACGACGGTCTGCTGATCGACGGTGGTTCCATCCCGAGTCACAGCCACGGCAGTGTCAGCGGGCTTGCCTGCGTCCAGCAAAGCCTTGGCGATCGTCGCCAATCGACTCGCACCCGAGGGAAAGACGGAGGTGATGCGGGGAGCGATCAGTTCATCCCAGTGGATCCCCGAATCTTGGGCGTCGAGGATGCGCACCTCGCGCGCTTTGCCTCCCAGCAAACCGAAACCGGCATATGCGGGAATGCCCGTCACTTCACTCACTGCGGGAACGATCTCGACGTCAACCTTCGCTCGTCGGACAGCGCTGACCTCGCCCAAAAGCGCGGATCCCAGAATCGGATCGCCAGCGAGCAATCTGACGACCGACTTCCCAGCTTTGGCGGCATCGATCGCCGGCTTGATCCGATCGGCGGAACTGCCCGGTGCATCCGGATCGGTGACCTCGATGATCTCCGGTGCCGCAAAAGCTTCAGCGATGGCAACTGCCGCCTTGTCGGCCAGGATCATGTGGGCTTCGCTCAACATCGTGGCACCGCGATGCGCGATCAAGTCCGGCTCGCCCGGTCCGGCCGCCACGAAGGCAACGCAGGGCACCTGGGGCGTCGGTTCACGACGGACCACCGGAACTTCGGTGCCCTCGTCGCCGATCTCGAGGGCGGCCGCTTGCTTCGCCGCAGGTGCCTTCTTCGCTGGTGCCTTCGGCGTATTGCTCTCGGGGGCCTTTGCAGACTTCTTCGCGGCAGGTGCGGACGCTTTCTTCACCGGGGCCTTCGCAGCCTTGTTGACATCAGGAGCGGGCGTCTTCTTGCCGGTTGTCTTCTTCTTCACTGGGCTTCCTGATGCCTTCTCGGATTTGCTGGGACTCATGCGTTCATCGCCTTCCTGTCTTCAGGAACCGACCGCAGTGGATCCAATTCCGTGACAACGGCACCGACGGGGTTGTTTCGGCGTTGCTCGTGAAAGGCCAGAACCTGCAGTTCGACTGCAAGGTCGACCTTTCGGACTTCCACGCCTTCGGGAACGTTCAGGACGACGGGTGCGAAGTTCACGATGCTCCGTAGGCCAGCTGCGACCATGCGCTCGGCGATGTCCTGCGCTGCATCCGCTGGAGTGGTGATCACTCCGATACTTGCTTCTCGACTCTGGACGGTATCGGCGAGTTCGTCGAGGGATTGAACCGTGACATCGCGATCCACGACGGGGAGGCTCGATCCGACTACATCAGGATGGGCATCGAACAGGCCGACGACGCGAAAACCCCTGCTCGCAAATCCTCGGTAGGAGACAAGTGCCCGTCCGAGATTCCCCACTCCCACCACGACCACGCCCCACGGGGTGGTCAGACCGAGTTCACGGGCGATCTGGTAGCTCAAGAACTCGACTTCGTAGCCGACGCCCCGCGTTCCATACGAACCGAGGTAGGACAGGTCCTTGCGCAGCTTCGCGCTCGTCACACCACACGCCGAGGCCAATTCCTCGCTGGACACGGTGATGATCCCCTGTTCGGCCATAGTCACGAGAACGCGGTGATAGACCGGCAGTCGAGCGATGGTCGCTTCGGGGATTCCCTTGCCGCCGGCCCGGTGCGTGGGTTCGGCGGAGTTTCGGAACTCGGGAAGGGGCACGTCGGTCACCAGGTAGTCGGATCCGGCCGCAGGCCGGGGGGCTGCGTAACAGTAGAGGTTCGTGCACGAATGCACAAAGTTGACCGGACGCTTACGTCCGATTATCGGTCCAGCGCCTCCGCGAGCCTCACGGGATCCACGCGATAGAAGTTGTGGCGGGCGCCGTCCACCAGGATCACCGGGATGAACTCGGCGTACTGGTCGGCGAGCAGCGGATCGTCCTCGATGGACACCACTTCGTACGC
>CAYPSE010000007.1:20792-31500 GCA_964413305.1 uncultured Rubrivirga sp.
GCGTCGGCGGCACATCTGAACGACCATCCCGCTTCCGACGGCGCGGCATTCTTCGATGTGGACAACACGATCATGCGTGGCTCGAGCCTGTTCCATCTCGCCGTCGGCCTGGCCAAGCGCAAGTACTTCCGCGCCAGCGAGATCAGTGGATTCGCCCGCAAGCAACTGAAGTTCGTGCTCAGCGGTTCGGAGGACCTCGAGGACATGGCATCGGCCACCGAGGCGGCGCTGTCCTTCGTCCAGGGACGTTCGGTGGTCGAACTTCAAGCCCTAGCCGAGGAGATCTTCGACTCGGAGATGATCGACAAACTGATCCCCGGGACCTTGGCGTTGGCCCAAGGTCATCTCGATGCCGGGCAACAGGTGTGGCTGGTGACAGCCACCCCGCAGGAACTTGCCGCAGTGATCGCCCGCCGACTCGGGCTGACCGGGGCCTTGGGAACGATCGCCGAGAGTGAGCACGGGGTCTACACCGGCCACCTGCACGGTCCGCCTTTGCACGGCTTGGCGAAGGCCGAAGCCGTTCGCGCCCTGACCGCAGCCGAGGGTCTGGAACTTGCAGACTGCAGCGCCTACTCCGATTCGGTCAACGACGTTCCGATGCTGTCGCTTGTCGGCACCGCCGTTGCGGTGAACCCCGACCCCGAACTGCGCGCACACGCCGAGGCCAATGAGTGGCGCATTCGCGACTTTCGCCGACGGGCACGGATCAAGCCGTACATCGCTCCGGCGGCTTCCGGCGCTGCCGGTGTAGCGGTGGGGATGATCGGCGGCTACGCCCTTTCACGTCTGACACGTCGCTGATCAGCCGAAGATCCCCCCGCGCTGTGCCAGGAGGTCGTACAGCAGACGCTGTATGCGCTCTCTGACTCGGTCGGTGATGTCGAACAACACTGCAGGATCATCCGCTGATCCCTCCGGTAGGTGATCGGTCGGAATCGGATCGTCGAAGTGGATCAACCACTTGCTCGGTAGAGGGATCAATCCGAGCGGACCGAGTGCCGGGAAAGTCGGGGTGATGGGGAAGAAGGGTGTTCCCAGGAACCGTGCCAACAACGCGGCATTGCCGATCATGGGATAGATCTCTTCGGCACCCACGATGGCCGTAGGGATGATCGGCGTGCCGGTGCGCACCGCGGCCGAAACGAACCCACCACGGCCGAAGCGCTGCAAGCGATACCGCTCGGAGAAGGGTTTGCCGATGCCCTTGAACCCTTCAGGCCACACACCTACCACTTCACCTGAGGACAGCAGGCGCTCGGCGTCCTCGTGGCAAGCGAGGGTGTGGCCGGCGCGACGGGCTAGATCACCTATGAAGGGCGTCTGGAAAACCAGATCGGCTCCGAGCATCCGTAGATTGCGATGCGCTGGATGCTCGTCATGGACGGCGATTTGCGTCATTACCGAGTCCAACGCGATCGTTCCCGAGTGGTTGGCGACGATCAATGCTCCCTCGTGATCGGGGATCACGTCGATTCCCGACACTTGCACTCGGAACCAATGCCGATAGAGCGGGCGCATCAACTCCAAGAGGACCTTGTCGGTGAACTGCGGATCGAATCCGAAATCGTCGACCGAGTAATCCCCCGATAGCCGTGATCGAAGGAGGTCGACGGTCGACATATCCGCATCCGCCTGCGAAAACCGACGAACTGGGCGAGAAGGGCTCGGGCCCGTCGCTCCGACCACCCGGGCTGCTTGTGAGGGGCGCAATCGCCGTTCAGACATGGGAGCTCAATCCCGATGCGAAAGCCGCGAGGGCTTGCTCACTGGAATAGACCGCCTGGAATCCAAGAACTTCACGTGCCGCCGATGTGTCCAAGGCTCGACCATAAGTCAAGTAACGCACCTGATCACGCGAGAAGTCCGCCCAACCTCCGCGAGCAAGTCCGCGCCCGAGGAATGGAAGCAGGCCGGCAGGCACGGGCACCATCACATTGCCCAACAGGCGCACCACCTGTGAAAGCAGGAGGACACCATCGCCGGCCACGTTGTAGGTGCCCTGTGAACGCTGGAGGACTGCACGCAGACCGACGTCGATCGCATCGTCTTCGTGGACGAACTGCAATCGCGGGTCGAATCCCATCACCGTGGGCACTACCGGCATCGACAAGTACGAAGTCATCCCGGTGCGCATGCCAGGACCGATGATGTTGGCGAAGCGCAAAGTTGTGATGCGCACATCTGGACGCCGCCGCCCGAAGGCCCGGACGTAATCCTCAACCTCTGCCGAATCCTTGGCCCAACCTGATGTCGGAGGATGCCGGGGCGGGGACTCCTCGGTCACCAAAGCCGGATCCCGTGGACCCGCTCCGTACACCGCAGCTGTCGACTTGACTACGAAGCTCCGCACGGATTCCGCTCGCTGGCAGGCGGCGAGTAACTGCATGGTCCCGATGACGTTGATGTCCTTCATCACCGAGCGGCTACCCGCTTGGCGGGGAGTAGCGATGACACCCATGTGCACCACGGTGTCCACGCCGGCATCGTCGAGTATGCGGCCCAGGACCGGGTTCCGAATATCGGCGCGGATGAACTCCGCGACCAGGGGCGCCTTGGGTGGGACGACGTCCACGCCGATAACCCGATCGACTCCGGGTTGTTCGACGAGTAGGTCCGCGACCTTGCCGCCCAGATACCGGGAGACCCCGGTAACCATGGCGACGACGCCCATGGCGCCTTCTACCTACTTCTTGTTACGGCGCTGAACGCGAGTACGACGGAGCAGTTTGCGGTGCTTCTTCTTGGCCATTCGCTTACGGCGCTTCTTGACCACAGAGCCCATGAACTGCCTCTACTCCCTCGTCGACCGGATGCACCGGGATCGTGCGCTTCGCTTCTCGAAGCGATCAGGCGGTGAGCCTACCCCTTCACGTCATGCCTGATTCGCGGGGATGTCGATGGTCGGCACTCGGGTGTGGGCGAGGTGCGGGTGAGACAGACCGGGTGCAGGCTCAAGCCGTTTCGACGTAGGAGTCGCGAAGATAGTCGTGGACGGCCTGTTCGGGGACGCGGAACGAGCGTCCAACCCGAACCGCGGGAAGATCACCGTTGTGCACGAGTCGGTAGACGGTCATCTTCGAGACGCGCATCACGGCGGCAACCTCTGCGACGGTCAGGAACTTCACATCGCCCAACGAGCTATCCGTGGTAGCGGCCATCGTCGATTCCATCCTTCATCTCCCGCCGGCTCCCCGGCGACCAAGAACCTCATCCTCGCGGACGGGTGAACACTAGTGGCCCCTGGGGTCACGGGGAAAGTTGAATGGGAAAAATTCCTCCCATCCCAGATGACGGTCACCAACCCTCAGGGTCGGGTTCCAGACCATGAAGCGGGAAGACCGCTTCGCGCGTCGACATGATCGCCGAGTCGATCGGATCACCCGGGTCCCATCCCTGCACCAGGTCACGCGGCCACGGGTCCGCGCCATCGGTCATCCGCAGTGGGGCACTGCGCCCCATGGTCTGCCGGACGTACTCACCGAACGCCACCGGAAGGGCCGTCGAGGGTCCGATCGGACGGCCTTCCACTTCGGCGACGAGGTGCGTCCACGCGCGCGGCACCACATCCACCCACTCGTAGCCGCCGCCGCCGACCGCAACTAGGCGTCCGTCGGCGAATTCATGAGCCCATCGGTGAACTGCAGAGAAACCCATTCGTTGCCCGTCGACCGTGAGGGCGAGGTGCGCGAGCGGGTCTTCGACATGGGAGTCGACTCCGTTCTGCGAGACGACGATCTGCGGGCCGAATGCCCCGAGCAATTCGGGGACCACTCCGTGCAGTGCGCGCAACCAACCTTGATCTCCCGTTCCGGCAGGAAGTGCGATATTGACCGCAGTCCCCCGGGCCTTCGACCCGCCAATTTCCTGGGGGAATCCAGTTCCCGGGAACAACGTTTCAGGGCTCTCGTGGATGGAGATGGTCAGAACGCGTGGGTCGTCCCAGAAGATGGACTGCACGCCATCCCCGTGGTGGACATCGAGGTCGATGTATGCGATGCGCTCGGCGCCCTGGTCAAGCATCCACTGAATCGCCACCGCGATGTCGTTATAGATGCAAAAGCCCGCTGCGCGATCGGCCATCGCATGGTGCAGACCGCCAGCCAGATTCACCGCGTGTGAGCTCGACTTCGACCACACCGCTTGGGCAGCAGCAAGAGAGGCACTGCATACCCGGGCCGACGCCCGATGCATATCTGCGAAGACCGGGTCGTCGCTGGTGCCAAGCCCACGAGCAGGATCGGGAACCGGTGGCCTGCCACCGGCAGCGCGCACCGCAGCCATGTAGTCCACGTCATGCACACGTCCGATGAGTGCGTCGTCGATCGGTTCGATGCCGTCGATCACCCGCACGCCCTCGGCGATATCGAGTCCGAATTCGCCGATCAGTCGCATCGCCAACTGGACACGGATGGGCGCGAGTGGGTGTCCTGGTCCGAAGTCGTATTCGGCAAGGGCCTCGTCCCAGATCAATGAGATCGAGCACTGAGGGGAATCGGGCACGCCGCTCAGCCGGACTCTTCTGCGAGCTCGCGGGCACGATCCTGATTGGCTCGCATGGCTTGCGCCACGATGCCCGGAAGGTCGGCGGCATCGAACACGGCCGTTGCTGCGGCAGTGGTGCCTCCCTTGGAGGTGACCGAAGCTCGAAGTTCCACCGCCTTATCGGGTTCGGCTGCGAGGAGTTCGGCGGCGCCCACGAAGGTCTGGGCGATGATCGCGCTCGCAACGTTCGCCGGAAGGCCGAGCTCCTCTGCGCCACGCTTCATGGCTTCAGCCAGGTAAAAGACGTAGGCCGGTCCGCTTCCCGAGGTTGCGGTGAGCGCATCGATGAGTTCCTCGTCGATGGGAACAACCATCGCCACCGACTCCAACAGCTCTCTCACCCGATCCACCTGTTCGGCGCCGCAGTGGCTGCCGGCCGCCAGCCCGACCACTCCACGACCCACGCGTACCGGGGTATTCGGCATGGTGCGAATCACCGACGTTCCGACCGGGAGTTCGCGTTGCATGGCATCGACGGTTATTCCTGCCGCGATCGACACGACGACGGAACCCGCACCCAGGGACTCCCGGAAAGTACGCAGGGTCTCGATGACCTGATGGGGCTTGACTGCAAGGAAGACCACGTCTGCATTCGCAACGGCCGTCAGAAGGTCTGCCACCTCGACATCGCCACGTGCTCGCCACCCTGCGGCGCGCTGGTCATCGGCTTCCACGACCGTGACTGCGACTCCATCCATGGTGACCAGGCCCTCGACGATGGCGCCCCCCATGGCTCCAGCTCCGATCATGGCGACCTTCGTTACCTCGCTCATCTCGACAACCTTGCCATAGTGCGATCGATGGTCGGTCTATCCAGCACGAAGCACAGCCGAACCATCTGACCTTCGGTCAGGAGTCGCTCCGCTAGCGATCGTTGCGCCGCGGGTAGGCAGAACTCGATCAGGTGCGGCTCGACACCGGCATTGCGGATAGCCGCTTGGCAGGCGGTGAGGACCTTGGGAGTGCTAGTCCACAGACTCACCCGGTCCACATCACCGTCGACAACTCCAGTGACGAGGGCCTTCGTGCAGCGCACGAATGACTTGTCTCGTTCCGCGCGGGTCTCGAAGCACGCTTCGTCGAAATCCTCGGGAACGGCTTCATCCACCGCGATCTGTGGGCCGCGAAAACTTCGGCAAACGCGTTCGGCGCCCTTCGCCGCCGCCACAACCCTCGGAGCATCCCACCACGCGAGTCCGACGTCCGCGCATGCCGCGCGCATCTGTTCGCTTGCCCCGATCGGCCCCATCACATCGGTGATGGATGCCAAGTTCGCTTGATTCCACGAATCGCCGAAGGCGGCGAGTTCCTGCGGCGAGACATCCGGTCCGATGACCAGCGCCAGCCAGAAACCACAGTCCGCGGCCTCGCTGGCCGTTTCGATGAGCGAGGGACGATCGATCCCAAGTCGGCGCCGAACGGAGGTGACAGCCGACACCTATCGAACGTCCTTCCCTGGAAGCGGCTTGGTGGGGTCCAACAGCGACTGGATAGTGGGAGCGACCAGGGCCACCACCTGATCCTCCGGTGCTGAAGCCAACGGTTCGATATGAGCCGCGTAGCGGGCGACCAGGATGCCGCCCAGGTACGAGGTGATCAATGCGCCGCGCATCTTGGCGTCCGGGATCCCTGCGAGGGTCAGCGCCTGATCCACCACTTCACCCGATACGAACTCCCACACTGCACGCACAGCGCCGGGAGTTGCATTGAATGCCTCAGGCACCCCGGGAGCGAGGGCTCCGATGTCGGATCGAACGTGTTCGTCCTGCGCCGCGCGCAAGGCCAGCCGCACCAACCTTTCCCCCATGCCGTCGAGTCCGGGTGCGACCAGCCGCGGGATCGCCGATGTCGGATCGAAGGGTAGGTCCATCACTGCGGCGAAGAGTTCGGCCTTGTTCCGGTAATACGACGCCAGAACCGACGGTCCCACGCCGGCTGCAGACGAGATGGATCGGACGGTGGCGGCGGCGTAGCCGCGCCGTTCGAACACGGCACGCGCCGCCCGTTCGATCGCCGCTCGGCGGTCATCACCTGCTTCGCTCATCGATCACCATCCACGTTTTCGGTCATTGTTTCCGCTGATCGTCTCCACTCCATGCACTGCGTGCGAAGACCAACGTCTCACGAAGGTCGGCGATGCGCTCTTCGCGGGTTGCCGCACTACGTGTGGTGACCTCTGCGATGATCGCGCCGGTGAATCCACCGCCCCGAAGCATCTGCAGGACCTCGGCCACCGGCTGGTCTCCACGCCCGGGAACCAGGTGCTCATCGCGAGCGGAATCCGTTCCGTCGGCGAGATGAACGTGCGACACCCGGGCCGCCAGGTCACCCACCATCTCGACGGGATCGGTCCGCGAGACGGCGGTGTGGGACAGGTCCACGGTGGTGTGCCGGTAGTCCTGATTGCGAATGTCCCAGTCCGGTGCGTAGGCGCCAAGTGCAGACGGTCCGGCGCGCCAGGGATACATGTTCTCCACGGCGAAGCGCACGTCCGTCACCTCCTCCATGCGCGCGATGCCCTCTTCGAATGAGCGTGCGTACTCACGCTGCCAACGAAACGGCGGATGCACCACCACAGTCGAGGCCCCTAGCCCTTCGGCGACCGACTTGGCCTTCTCGAGTTTCCCCCATGGATCGGTCCCCCACACTCGCTGCGTGATCAGCAGGCACGGTGCATGGATCGACAAGATCGGCACTTGGTAGTGATCCATGAGCGCCTGCAAAGTCGCCGAGTCCTGACTCATCGCATCGGTGCCGACCATCACCTCGACGCCGTCGTACCCGAGCGCTGCGGCCAACTCGAAAGCCACCGCGGTCGATTCGGGGAATACCGACGATGTGGAAAGTCCGATGGTCACGTCAGGAGACATCCACACCAGCCCGTCGCCAACGATCCGCCAGTACTCCGGCGATCCACACGGCAACCGCCCCTGCGATTCCGACGCCTACCGCTACCAGGCTGTAACGCTCCGGTCCGAGGCTGAGTGCGAAGAATTCGGACAGGAACGGGATGTACAGCACCGCCACGAACGCCAGCACCATTCCGGCGATGATGCCCCATCGCACGAGATTCAAAGGTCGCGCCGCGATAGCGAGCACCGCGGTCGCCACGATGAACAAGGTGACCGTCGCCGCCTGTTGCGCGTTGAGAATCGGCTCGCCGACCCACAGCGCGAGGGCATAGCTCGTCCACGCGGAGGCAGCCGCGATGATCCCCGCCGGAACAGCGAAGACCAGCACGCGCTTGAAGAATCCAGGTCGGAAGCGTTCCTTGTTCGGCATCAACGCGAGGAAGAAGCCCGGGATACCGATCGTCAAGGCACTGACGAGTGAGAGATGGCGGGGCAGGAAGGGAAAAGCTACGGCGAATACGCCGGTGAGCACCGAGATGACCGTGGAGTACACGCTCTTGGTCAAGAAAACATCCGAGACGCGTTCGATGTTGCCCAGCACTCGGCGACCTTCGGCCACCACGCTGGGAAGGACCGACCAGCGGCTGTCGAGTAGGACCAATTGCGCGACCGCACGAGTGGCACCCGACCCCGACCCCATGGCGATACCCAGATCCGCGTTCTTCAGGGCCAGAACGTCGTTCACGCCATCGCCGGTCATCGCGACCGTGGAACCACCCAGGTGCAAGGCGTCGACCATCTGCTGCTTTTGCGCCGGGCTCACTCGACCGAAGACCGAATGAGTGGACATGACCTGGGCGAGATCGTCGGTGTCTGTGGGTGCTTCACGTGCATCCACCGGTTCATCGGCCCCCGGAACTCCGGCCTGAGATGCGATCGCGGCAACGGTCTCCGCATTATCACCGGAAATGACTTTGATGCGTACGCCTTGGTCGAGGAAGTACTCGACGGTGTCGCGCGCATCGGTCCGCAGTTTCTGATCGATCACTACCAGTCCTGCTGGTGTAACGGAGCCCGGGCCATGGTCGGCATTCAACGCAAAGTCGCCACCGCGCGCGACCACGAGTACCCGTGCGCCTTCGCTAGCGAAGGGTGCAGCGGACTTGTGCACGGCGTTCGCATCCGGCGCGACCATCTCCGGCGCGCCGATGACCCACACTCCGTGGTCGACGAAGGACACCGAGGACCACTTGCGCGCGCTGGAGAACGGAACCGAATCGCGAACCTGCCAGCCGGGATCCGGACACGCTGCCGCGATCGCCAAAATCGTCGGATTCGGTGAAGTCTCGGCTGCGGCGATCGCCCCCAGTGCCGTGCGCAAGTCGGACTCGACCACGTCTGCTAGGACGACCACATCGCCCAAATGCATACCCGGCTCGGTCAGCGTGCCGGTCTTGTCCGCGCACACCGTGTCCACCCGCGCCAGCACTTCCACCGCGGGCAGGTCCTGCACCAACACTCGGCGTTGCGCAAGGCGAATCACGGACACCGCCATGGCGATCGAGGTCAACAGCACCAGTCCCTCGGGCACCATCGTCACGACCCCGGCGATGGTGCCTCGGATGGCTTCATTCACCGGCAGGTCCGCGCGAATCAACTGCGAAGTGAGAAGCAGGATCCCGACGGGCACAAGGAAGTAGCTGACGATGCGGATGAAGCGATTTATCGCATCGCGCAGTTCGGAGTTGGTGAGGGCGAACTTCTTGGCCTGTTCGGTCAGGCCGGCCGCGAAGGAGTCGCGGCCTACTCGCGTGGCTCGATACATACCGGCGCCGGCGACCACGAAAGAGCCGGACATCGCTCCTTCGCCCACGTGCTTGTCGACGGGATCGGCTTCTCCGGTGAGCAGGCTCTCGTCGATTTGCAGACCCTGGGAGGCGATGACTTCGCCGTCCACGACGAGTTGATCACCGGTGCGCAGCACGATCACGTCGTCGAGCACCACCTCGACGGGTCGTACCTCCACGTCCTGACCACTTCGCCGAACGACCGGTTTCGCTTCACCGATGACCGCGAGCTTCTCCAAAGTCCGCGCGGCCCGGTACTCCTGCACGATGCCGATGAGCGTATTCGCCACGATCACGAACCCGAAGAGCGAATCCTGGATCGGGGCAACGATCAGCATGACTACCCACAGCGACCCAATGAGACCGTTGAACCAGGTGAAGGTGTTCTTGCGGATGATGTCGCCCAGACTTCGAGCGTTGGCCGAAGGAGCCTCGTTGATTTGTCCGCGTTCGACACGCTCGCGCACTTGGGCGTCGGTCAGACCCTGCACAGGTACCTCCGAGGGCACCCATTCCTGCGCATCACGCGCGGTCATGGCGTGAGCGCGTCCATCCGACGCAAAATGACACCTTCGCGCAGCGCCCACGGACATACGTCGAGTTCCTCGACCTCCAGCAGATCCATCGTGGCTTCAGCGACGATCGCGCCGGCAAGGAGCTGTCCCGATCGCCCCGCGGACACACCGGGCAGTTTCCCGCGCTCACTCGCACTCAGTCCGGAAAGCAAGGTGACGAGTTGGCGAACGTCAGATGACTTCAACCGACGACGGACGTACAAACCCTCGGACGAAGCTGGTGCCCCGGCTATGCGCGCGAGTTGCTTGAAGGTCTTGCTGGTGGCGACCGACAGCATCGGTGCAGCCGATCTCCGGAGAGGACCGATGGATTCGGCGATCATCGCTCGCGCGTGCTTGCGCAGCGCCTTCATCTCACCAAGATCAGCAGGATCGGTGCTGATGAAATCGCGGGTCAACCGTCCCGCCCCGAGAGGTAGGGAGATCGCAACATCGGGCTCTTCGTCACTGCCCGCTGCGAGCTCCAACGACCCGCCACCGATGTCCATCACGAGCAACCGCCCGGACGACCAACCGAACCAGCGGCGCACGGCGAGGAAAGTCAGGCGCGCTTCGTCGTCGCCGGACAGGACGTCGATCGAGATTCCCGTTCGCTCGCGAATCTCGGCGATCACCGAATCGCCGTTGCCGGCATCACGGATCGCGGAAGTGGCGAAGGCGATGATCTCGGTCGCGCCCCGGTCCTCGGCTAGTTCCTGGCCCTCCTGGATGAAGGCGATCAAGGAATCGACGAGAGCCTGATCGACGTTTCCGGCAGCGTCGATGTGTTCGGCCAAGCGCATCTGGACCTTGTGTTTCGAAGCCGGGATCGGTGCCGCTCCGTAGTGCGCGTCCACGAGTAGTAGGTGGACCGTGTTGCTGCCCACGTCCAGGACACCCATGCGCACGG
>CAYPSE010000008.1:0-25933 GCA_964413305.1 uncultured Rubrivirga sp.
CCGGGTAGGTGGTCAGCGCCGGGGCCGTGTTGGCCGGGGACATCTGAACAACGCCGTTGGACGTGATCTTGTCGATAACGGTCAGTGACACACCGGAGGATGCAGCACCGATGATCGCCTGCACGCCCTGAGCGAGCTGCGAGTCGACCGTCTGGCTGGCGATGTCGGTGGTGGTGTCGCCCGAGTCGCCCTCAACGTAGGTAACGGGGCTACCGAGCACACCGCCGCCATCATTGATCTCGATCAGGGCCTTGTCGACGCCGGCGAACTCCGGCGGCCCGAGGAACGCGAGGTCACCCGTGGCCGGGAGCAGCGAGCCCACGATCAGGGTGTCGTTCGCGCAGGTAACTTCTTCTTCAACAGCGGTTTCCTCTGCGGTTTCCTCTGCGGTTTCCGCAGCGGTCTCCTCAGCCACTGTCTCCTCAGCGGTCGTCTCGGCCGACGTTGCCTCATCGTCCCCGCCGCCACAGGCAGCGAGGGCGAGGGAAGCAGCGCCGAGCACAGCGACGGCCTTGAGAGCCATAGTGCGCTTCATGCAGTTCTCCTTGGACATACGAAACGACGGCGAATGCCGTCGCATTGACCGACAGCCTAGGCGCAGTCGTGTTACCGACAGGTAATCGGGAGGCCCCCCTAGGCCGATTCGTGATCGGAATGTGACCAAAGGGCACTATTTCAGGGTGCTACCTGGCCCGCCAGCAGGGCGCTCGCGGCCTCAGCCAAGGTGACCCTCCGGTCCATGGCGGACCGCCGGAGCCAGGCGAATGCCTCGGGTTCGCTCATGCCGTGGCCGGCCAGGAGGAGCGCCTTAGCCCGTTCAACGGTCTCTCGGGAACCCGCCCGGTCCCCCAGGGTCGCGATCTGTGCCTTCAGGTCCTGGATCTGGTGCCACCGAGCCATGGCAAGGGCTAGAGCCGGCTCGAGGTCCGCCATCGTGAATGGCTTGACGATGTACCCGACCGCCCCAGCCTCGGCTGCCTTGGTCGACACATCCCGTTGGCTGAAGGCCGTGACCATCACCACCGCGCACAGGTCCTCGCCCGCGATCTCCTCGGCCGCCGACAACCCGTCTCGCTGGGGCATCGCGATGTCCAGGAACGCCACGTCCGGGCGCGCCGCCCGAACTACGTCAACCGCCTGCTGACCGTTGAAGGCCTCACCCACCACCTGATGGCCGAGTTCACGGAGCATTTCGACCAAATCCATGCGGATGACCGCCTCATCTTCGGCGACCACGATGCGCAAGGCACCGTCGGCAGTGGAGGCGGTCATGCGCCCAGACTAGGACTGCAGCGGACCGGTCATGGCTCAGCCTCGTGGTTTCGCCTAGGCCTCACCCCGCCTTAACGTCTCGAAGGCGGTCGCACCTACGTCGAACTTCATCCTCTACTTGGAGTCCTCATGGTCACTCGAACTCGACTCACTCGAACTCGACTCACTCGAAAGCGCCAAGCCGTCGCCATCGTCGCGGCGATACTCACAACTTCGGGCCTCACTGCAGGGTGCGGAGGTGAGCAACTGGTCGAGCAGTTCGGCGAACAGGCGATCGACGGCGAGGTAGACATCGAGGACGATTCGATAACCATCACCGACCAAGAGGGCAACGAGTTCGCAGCTGGCAGCGGGACCGAATTGCCGGAATCGTGGCCAGCGAACGTGCCCACGTATCCCGACGCGGAACTCGTGCTGGTCACATCGCAGGCCGATGGTGCTGCGACAGGTCTCTGGGAAACGACCGACTCAATTGAGACGGCAGCCGCTAAGTACGACGACGTACTGACGGCGGCGGGATTCACCCTCAATCAGGACTCCGAAATCGCCGGCACCGTCATCCGTACCTACGAGGATGATTCCCAGACCGTCAACCTGACGATCACTCGCACCGGTGGAACGACGAATGCCAGTGTCACCGTCGTCCCGAAGTGACGACCCAGACCCGGCCGACTATCGACGCCGACCATCAACGCCGACCATCAAGCCTGCGCTGGCGTACCGCCGCTAACCTTGGTCCCACGCCCCGGTATCCCAACCGGTAGAGGAAGCGGTCTCAAACACCGTCCAGTGTGGGTTCGAATCCCACCCGGGGCACGAGCGAGCGAAGCCGAACTCGCTCGAGTTTCCGAGCGAGTGGCACGGGTTGAGCGCAGCGATCACCCGGGGCACGAGCGAGCGAAGCCGAACTCGCTCGAGTTTCCGAGCGAGTGGCACGGGTTGAGCGCAGCGATCACCCGGGGCACGAGCTAGTCGGTTGCGATGGATCCGCCGGCCGACGACGACGCCACGCCGCTGAGAACCCCGTTGATGAATGCCGGGGATTCGTCCGTCGACAAGGACGTCGCGAGTGCAACGGCCTCGGATATGGCAACCGCCGTGGGTACGTCGTCGGCGAACAAGATTTCGTAGGCACCGATGCGCAAGATCGCGCGGTCCACGTCCGGCATCCGCTCCAAGGACCATTCCCGAGCCGCAGATTCCACAACCGAGTCCACCGATGCCTGCTCGCGGATGACGCCTTCGACCAGGGCAACCGTGTGCGGGTTCAATTCGGGCTCACCGGCGGCTGCCCGACGACGGATGTGCTCGGCGAGCACGCCCGAGATCGGAACCCCCTTGGAATCGGCCTCGAACAAGATGTCGAGAGCCCGCTTGCGAGCCTTGGTACGAGCCGACATCTAGTCGTTCACGCGACCGAGGTAGGAACCATCCCGGGTGTCGACCTTGACCTTCGTGTTTGACTCGATGAACAGTGGGACCTGGATCTCCGCACCTGTTTCCAGCGTTGCGGGCTTGGTGCCGCCGGTGGAACGGTCACCTTGCAGTCCAGGCTCGGTGTAAGTGAGCATCAACTCAACGGAGGCCGGAAGCTCCACAATGATGGGGGCTCCTTCGTGCAAGGACACGTTGGCGTTGTTGTTCTCCAGCAGGTACTTCTGGGCATCGCCGACGACGGCACTGGGAACGGGCACCTGATCGTAGGAAGTGTTGTCCATGAAAATGAAGTCATCGCCGTCGCGGTACAGGTACTGCATCTCGCGGCGATCGACCGTCGCAGTCTCGACCTTGACACCAGCGTTGAATGTCTTGTCGACAACCTTGCCGGACAGGACGTTCTTGAGCTTGGTACGGACGAACGCACCCCCTTTGCCCGGCTTGACGTGCTGGAACTCCACGACCGACCACAATTGGCCGTCCAGGTTCAACACCAGGCCGTTCTTCAAGTCATTCGTGGTTGCCACGACGTGCGCTCCTCCGGTTGAGTTCGTCTCGCTAGCCGACGACGATCAGGTCGCGGGGTGCATCGGTGAGGACCCGGGTCGTGTCGCCCACGACGATCGTGTCCTCGATACGAACCCCGCCACGCCCGGGAAGGTAGATCCCAGGTTCGACGGTTATCGGCGAGCCGGCGACGATGTTATCGGCGCTCGTGGCCATGACCATCGGTGGCTCGTGAATCTCCAGACCCACTCCGTGCCCGGTTCCGTGGATGAACGCATCGGCGTATCCGGCGGAGGTGATGACCGCTCGAGCCGCGCTGTCGATGGAAGCAGCCGCCACACCCGGCTCCGCAGCGGTGATACCCGCTTGCTGTGCGGCTAGGACTACCGAGTGGATCTCTTCCTGCCACGGCTCGGGAGGGGCTCCGACGACGAACGTGCGGGTCATGTCCGCGTGATAGCCGTCGACCATCGCACCGCAGTCGATCACCAATAGGTCGCCTCGAGTGATCGCGGACGTGGCGGGCCGGTGGTGGGGTATCGCCGAGTGGGGACCGCTTGCCACGATCGTGGCGAAGGCGCGGTCCTGCGCGCCGAGATCGGCGAACAGCGTCTCGACGCGGCGGGCGATCTGCACTTCGGTCTGCCCGATACGGATCGATTCGGCCAATGCGATCATCGCATCGGCGGTGATGGAGCAAGCCTTCTCCAGTGCAGTCAGTTCATCTCGATCCTTGATCTGGCGCAGCAACCGAAACGCATCCCCTGCCACGTCGACCGTGAACCCGGCTCCTCGCAGCCGCTCGGTGTCCGCCGTGGGCACACTGGGATCGACCATGACGACACCTGGAGCAGTGCGCATGACGGCCGCCATCGGATCTCGCTCGATGACGATGTCCACGTGGTTGGCGTTGTGCACGCATGCGATCTCAGCGCGCGCTTGTTCGCGATAACGCCCGTCGGTGATGAGTGTCACTGACTGTGGAGCGACGACGAGCGTGGCATTACTGCCAGTGAAGGCGGTCAGGTAACGAATAGTGGCGAGATTCCTCGTCACGAAGACCGTTTGCGAACCACGTGACTCGAGGCGTATTCGGGCCCGAACCTGCTCCACGCGAGCCGCGAAGCGACTCACGGTCGAGCCAGCAGTCCCGCCAGAGCCCTCAGGGCCAACCGGTAGGAGTCCACGCCGAAGCCGGCCACGCTCCCGGTCGCGACACCCGCCACCACGGACGTGTGGCGGAATTCCTCCCGCGACATCGGATTGCTCAGGTGGACCTCGATGAGCGGCGCGGTCAACATCGCACAGGCATCCCTGATGGCATAGGAGTAGTGCGTGAACGCGGCAGGGTTGAGCAGCACGGGAATGGACTCATCCGCCGCCTGGTGCAGCCAGGTGATCAACTCGGCTTCGTCGTTGGTCTGGCGCACCTCGGCCGCCATACCCAGATCCGCAGCTTCCGCGACGATCTGCGTCGCGAGTTCCTCGTACGTGGTGGATCCGTAGACATCGGGCTCACGGGTCCCGAGGCGATTCAGATTGGGTCCGTTGAGAACCCACACTCGCTCCGAGAGTTCCTGCCGCTCGCCCTCGCGCTGCCCCTCCACCATGGCGCGAGCCTACGCGCTGATCGCTTCGTAGGCCGCCTGCAAGAGCGCCGGGTCGGGCCCGTCCCACATGACCGGGTGCTGCATTCCCTGCAGCACCACGAAACGCAGCAGACTCCCGCGCGCCTTCTTGTCGATTTGCATCGCTGGCAGCAGACGCTCCCAACGGCCACCGGCGTAGGTGATGGGCAGACCCACCTTCGTCAGGACGTCTCGGTGTCGGTCCACGTCGGCGTCGGTCAGCTTCCCTCCCAGACGGGCCAACTCCGCCACGTAGACCATGCCCACGCTGATGGCGGCGCCGTGTCGCCACTGGTAGTTCTCGACCCGCTCGATGGCATGACCCAGCGTGTGTCCATAGTTCAGGGCCGCACGACCGATCAGCCCGTTGCCGCCGGTTTCCTTGAAGTCCGAGGACACGACATTGGCCTTGACCTGCACTGCGCGCCTGATGAGATCGGGCAGCAGGACGCCCGAGGGATCGGTTGATTCATCCGTTCGGAGTTCGACGTCCTCCAAGATGCTGGAGTCGTGCGTGAAGCCGACTTTGATGACCTCGGCGAAACCGGCCAGCAGATCATTGCGCGGCAACGTCTCCAGGGCGTTGACGTCGCACAGCACGCCACTGGGGCTGTGGAAGGAGCCGACCAGGTTCTTGCCAGCCTGGGTATTGATGCCGGTCTTGCCGCCCACCGCGGCATCCACCATGGCAAGCAAGGTCGTGGGAATATGCACCACGCGGATGCCACGAAGCCAGGTTGCTGCGGCGAATCCCGCGAGATCGGTCGTGGCGCCCCCACCGAGTCCGACGATCATGTCCGAGCGCGTGAATCCACTCGAGCCGAGTGCACTCCAGACGAAGGCTGCAACCTCAGCGGTCTTCGCATCCTCCCCGGCAGGCACCTCGATCATCACGACGGTGAATCCCGAAGCAGCGAGGTCGTCGCGAATGGCCTCGGCCGACGCGCTGAGTGTCGAGGTGTGGACGACGGCGACCTTCTCCGCACCCGAGCACAGTGCGGGTAACTCACCGAGCAAACCCCTCCCGATGATCACGGGGTATTCGTGTTCGGCTCGCACCATCACTCGCGTGGCATCGTCACTCATGATTCATCCCTTGCGATCAAGGCCCGCGTTCACGGCACTGACAACGTCGGCTACGACTTCCTTGATGGGGCGTCCACTTGTCTCCACCTCGATGCTCGCCACTTGCTCGTACAAGGGTGTTCGTTGCTCGAGCATCGTGAGCATGGTGCCGCGCACATTCCCAAGAAGCAGCGGGCGAGCGGAGTTGAGTCCCACCCGATGAGTGGCGTTCGTCAGGTCGACCTTGAGCCACACCACACGGTGTTCGCGTAAGGCGGTTCGCGTCGCCTCGTCGAGGATCGCTCCCCCACCGAGTGACAGGACCCCCGTGAAGTCACGCAGGGCATCCGCGATCTCCTCACGCTCCATCCGACGAAACTCAGCCTCACCGTCGGCGATGAAGATGTCCGAGACCGGCTTACCCGCGCGTTGCTCGATCAATGCGTCCGAATCGGCGAACGGGACCCCTAGTCGCTCGGCCACGCGTCGGCCCACGCTCGATTTGCCCGCACCCGGCGCTCCGATGAGTACAACTGCCGGCGACATCAGCGGATGGCCAGATTGTCGAGGTAGCCGCGGATGTTCCGCTGCACCTCCGCAAGGCTGTCGCCACCGAACTTCTCGGTGAATGCGTCGGCGAGCGTGAGCATGACCATCGCCTCGGCGACCACTCCGGCTGCCGGAACCGCGCACACATCGGAGCGTTGGTTGATTGCCTGCGCGGCTTCTCCGGTGCTGACATCCACGGTCGCCAGGGCACGCGGAATCGTGGAGATGGGTTTCATCGCCGCACGGATGCGCAGCGTCTCCCCAGTGGTCATGCCACCCTCGGTACCTCCCGAGCGACCGGAGGTCCTCGTCAAGACACCGTAGGCGGAGACGATCTCGTCCTGCGCCTGCGAGCCGCGAATCTCGGCGAGGCCGAATCCATCGCCCACTTCCACGCCCTTGATCGCCTGGATGCCCATCAATGCCGCGGCCAATCGACCATCGATGCGCCGATCCCAGTGCACATGCGAGCCCAGGCCCGGGGGGAGCCCGTGCACGACCACCTCGACCACACCCCCCAGGGTGTCGCCGTCCCGGTGCGCCTGAGCGATCTCCTCCTCCATCGCCGCAGATGAGTCCGCATCGAGGCAACGAACCGGACTCCCATCGACCCGGTCGGCATCATCGGCAGTAGGGACCGAATCCACCGGTGCGGCGACCGTCCCGATCCGCACGACGTGACTCACCACGCTCACACCGGCTGCTTGAGCCAAGAAGGCACGCGCCACGGCTCCGAGCGCAACTCGTGCAGCGGTTTCGCGGGCACTCGCGCGCTCCAGGATCGGCCGGGCGTCGTCGAAGCCGTACTTCTGCATACCGACCAGGTCCGCGTGCCCCGGACGCGGACGGGTCAACGGGGCGTTGCGCGCCAGACCCTCGATCTCCTCGGTGGAAACCGGATCCGCGGACATCACCTTCTCCCACTTGGGCCATTCGGAGTTGCCCACTTCGATCGCAATCGGCCCACCGAGGGTCTCGCCGTGCCGCACACCGCCGAGGATGCGAACTTCGTCGGCCTCGAACTTCATCCGAGCCCCGCGTCCGGCCCCCAGTCGCCTGCGCGCCAGGTCCCGTCCGATGTCCTCGCGGGTCACTCGAATGTGAGCAGGCAGCCCTTCGAGAATCGCGGTCAGGGCTTGCCCATGGGACTCACCTGCCGTCAGCCAGCGCACCATGGAGGTGATCATTCCAGGTGGCGTGGAAGGTGCTTGCGTTCGGCTGCGCGGGGCGCGCTCGTTCAGCGGGGTGGCACCGGCCGTCAGGTGAGCGTCGTCGCGGCGACCACGAGTGTGCCCAGACCCATAAACGGTCCGAAGGGAAGTGCGCTTCGCCGATTCACACGGCGCAGCAAGAACCCGACAACGACGACTCCCCCCGCCGCCATGAAGCCCAGCACATGGCCCCACCACACGGCGGACCAGCCGATGGTGCCGAGCATCCATCCGGTCACCGCCGCGTACTTCACGTCGCCCATGCCCATGCCGCCGATCACATGCGCGATCGCGAAGGCGGCCATGGCCACGAGGGCCCCACCAACCGCTCCTCCGAGCAACCCGGCAGCGCTCCGCACGAGCGCTCCGACGACGGTCGTGAGCGCACACCCACCGAAGGCGATTGCCACCATCGGGTTGGGCAGGCGGTGCTCGCGCAGGTCCACGACCGCGAGGGCGATAGCCCACCCGGCGAACCACAGCCACGCGGCGACGGTGATGAAGTCGGGCAGCGAAGAAGCGCTCACCCTCACACGCTAGAAGCCGCAGCTGGCCAATTGAAGGTGCGATTCGAGGCTGTGGATAACCACCGAGGCGCCCGCTACTCCGCCAGTGCGGAGCGCATCACCTGGGCCATCTCGAGATCGTCGAAGTCCATCCCGGTCATCAATCGCACCTGGGCCACCGCCTGCCAGATGAGCATGTCGCGTCCACTTGCCACGACGGCACCCTCGTGCCCCTGGAGGGCAGCGGCCAATGGGGTGGGCCAGGGGTGGTAACTGGCATCCAGCAGTGCAACATGAGGAGATCGACCGATCACCTCGGCCCACGGCGCGGCGGCATCGGCCGGCAGTGTGCTCACGACCACGTCACGGTCCACGACCACCGGCGAGAGGTCGGCCGACGAAGCTTCCAGTCCCAGACCCTCCGCCAAGGCCGCTACCGACTGCGCGGCATCGAGCCGCCGTGCGTGGATCCCCACGCTGCGAACCCCGAGCCGCGCTAAGGCCGCTACGGCACTGCGCGCCGTGGCACCGGCACCCAGGATCGTCCCGGAATCGATCGAGGCGATGCCTGCCTGCTGGAGGGCCCGTGCCATCCCTTCGATATCGGTGTTCGTCGCACGCCAGGGCGCGCCCGCATCCAAGCGATAGACGGTGTTGGCCGAGTGCACGTCACGCGCCAACGCATCCACGTCCTCGACAACTTCGAGGACTACCTCCTTCAGCGGCATGGTCAGGCTCAGGCCGCGCCACTGATCATCGAGTTCGGCGAAGAAAGCCGGAAACCGATCCGCGGTGCATTCGATCGCGGTGTAGTCCCACTCCAGACCTAGGCATCGGTACGCCGCTCGATGGAGGGTCGGAGACAGACTGTGCTGGATCGGTGAGCCGAGAACGGCCGCCCGTGGCATCAGCCGTTCTCCGCGAGCCAGTCGCGCAACTCATCCTTGAGTTTCAAGAAGCGGTCGTAGTCTCGCGCGAATTTGGTTTCCTTCGTTTCCGGATTGACCGTGACGAAGTACAGCCACTTGGCCGGTGCGGGATCGAGTGCCGCTTCGATTGCAGCGTCGCCAGGTGAATTGATCGGCGTGGGCGGCAACCCCTCCACCTGATAAGTGTTGTAGGGCGAGTCGGTGGCCAACTGTTCAGCTGACAATTGAAGTTCCGTGATGCCGAGCGCGTACGAGACGGTCGAGTCGAACTGCAGGGGCATGCCCGCATCGAGCCGGTTGTAGATCACCGCCGCTGCCTTGCGCATGTCCTCGGGCAGGACTTCGGCTTGCACGAGCGAAGCAACGATCATCACCTCGTAGGGAGTACGACCGATCGCCTCCGCGCGAGCCACCAGGTCCAAGGACTCTGCGGACTGGTCGAAACGCCCCACGAGCGTGCTGAGGATCTGCTCGGCTGTCTCATCACCGATGAGGTCGTAGGTGGCCGGAAACATGAAGCCTTCCGGTCGCTGCTCAGCCCAGGACGGCAGCGGTAGCACCCCGGGGTTTTCGAGCACTTGCTGGAATTCGGACGACGGCAGCCCCGAGGCTTGCGCCGCCGCCTCGACGGTCTGCGGCAATCGAAGCCCCTCGGGTAGCACCAATCTGCTGTCTGCCCGCGAGATCGGATCGAGCATCAACGCAACGGCGTTGTCACCACCCATCTGCAGCCGCAGGGTGTACGTACCCGGACCGATCGACGCCGCAGCTTCATTGGCCTGCGCTGCGTCGGTGAACGACTTCACGCTGCTGACCACGCCCGCATCTGCCAACGTCTGACCGATCGTCGTGAGGGTGTCGCCGCGCGCCACGACCACCTGCACTTCGCCCACACCCTCACCGGCGAATTCCGATTCCGCGGTGCCAGTTCCGCCGAGCCCGGACACGAAAGACCAGGTTCCCCACGCGAGAGCTGCGACCGCGAGCAGGACCGCGATCCCGGTGACTCGTCGAGCCACGCTGGTTGCGTTGCGGGATGGCGCTAAGGCTTCCTCGTCGTCGAAGAATTCGTCCATATGGGTCATCGCTCTTCGTGCACCTGCCCTGGGGGTCTGCCGGTGGCGCGCTCAGCGTCGAGTGCGTGCTGGAGCACCACGGTTGCCGAGGCACTATCGATCATGTCACGACTCTGGCGCACCGAGCGCCCTTGATCGTGGAGGCCACGCTGGGCTTGCGTAGTGGAGAGGCGTTCATCCACCAATCGCACGGGACGGGCAGTGGCCCGGGTGACCTCGGCCGCGAAGGTTCGCGCCTTGGTCGCCGATTCCCCCTCGCGCCCATCGAGTCCCACCGGCAGGCCGACGATGATCTCGATCGGTTCCACCTCATCGACGACGACGCCCACCGCCGCGAGGTCCCCTGCCGCTATCGCATCTCGCGGAGAGGCCAAGATCCCGTCGACGTCGCTGACAGCCACCCCGACGCGGACCGATCCGGGATCCAAGGCAAGTCGCCGACCCTTGCGCATGCGGCCGTCCCTAGCGCGAACGCAGCATCGCGAGAACGTCGGCAACGGCTGCATCGAGTTGCGCGGGGTCGCCACCGCCTCCTTGCGCCATGTCGTCCTTACCGCCGCCGCGGCCCCCGAGGCGCTCGTTCATCGCCGCGATCACCTCACCGGCACGCACCCCCGCCGCGATCGCGGTAGGGGTGCACGCGACTATCACCGAAACCGAGCCGTCGGCCACAGCCGAACCGATGAACACGGCTGGCGCGTCCTTGCCGGCCCGAGATTTCGCGTGCTGGGCGATGTCGCGCAATTCCTTGCCGCCCACGCCGGCAGGTGCCTGGAAGGCGTGCAGGCGCACCGCGCCCGCCTGGACTCCCTCACCGATCAGGGCGTCGGCCTCCGACAGCAGATCGGCGGTCTTGAACCGGGCGAGTTCTCGTTCGGCGTCCTTGAGCGATGCGACTGTCCGCTCGATGCGCTCGAGCACCTCGTCGCGAGGGGCCTTGACCAGATCCGAGAGCCGCTGGACCAGTACGTGCTCGGCAGCCAGATGCCGGTAGGCATCCACACCCACAAGTGCTTCAACGCGTCGGATGCCGGCTCCGATGGATCCCTCGGACAAGAACGAGACAACACCGAGTTGGCCGGAGCGCTGCGCGTGCGTTCCACCGCACAACTCGTGTGCCCAGTCCCCCACCGACACGACTCGAACCTCGGAGCCGTACTTCTCACCGAACAACGCCATCGCGCCCATGGCTCGGGCTTCGTCCTGTGTCATCACCTGAGCGTGGACGTCGAGATCCTCGATCAAGATCTCGTTCACCCGCGCCTCCACGTCGCGCAGGATCGCTCCCGACACGGGTTCGGGGCTTGGGAAGTCGAATCGCAACCGACCCGGTGCGTTCTCCGATCCCATCTGCGTGGCCGTCTCCCCCAACTGCTCACGAAAGGCTCGGTGGATCATGTGAGTCGCGGTGTGGGCGCGGGAGATCGCCTTGCGCCGCGGGATATCGACGTGTCCTACGACGGTGTCGCCTTGCGTCAATTCACCCTCGCGCATCTGTCCGCGGTGGATGAACAGCCCCGGAACCGGCGATTGAACGTCGTAGACCTCGAAGGTGGAGCCATCTGCGGATACGAAGGTCCCGTGATCGCCCAACTGACCGCCGGCCTCGGCGTAGAACGGGGTGCGGTCCACGATCACCTCGGCGTGCTGACCAACGCCGATCGCGGGTTTGGTTTCGCCATCGGCGACGATCCCCAGAACGGTCGCTTCTCCCACCACCTGGTCGTAGCCGACGAAGGTGGTCGACCCGCCGGATTCGAGGATGTCGCGGTAGGCGGTGGTCGCAGCGAACCCGCTCTTGCGTGATACGGCATCGGCCTTGGCGCGCTCACGCTGCTGGGTCATGAGCGTGCGGAAGCCCTCCTCGTCGACCGACAGCCCCTGTTCCGCGGCCATCTCCAGGGTCAGGTCGATCGGGAACCCATAGGTGTCGTGCAGGGAGAACGCTTTATCGCCTGGCAGCACCGCGAACCCGGACTTCCTGGCCTGCTCGACCGCAGTCTCGAACAGCGTGGTCCCGGTGCGCAGAGTGGAATCGAACGACGCCTCCTCGGAGATCGACACACTGCGGATGCGTTCGACTTCGTCGTTCAACTCCGGGTATTGCGGTGCCATTGCCAGAACGGTCGCGTCGACCAACTCGCTCATCACCGGCTGTTCGGCGCCGAGGATGCGCATGTTGCGGATGACACGTCGCATCAAGCGGCGCAGCACGTAACCACGACCCTCGTTGCCGGGAATCACACCGTCGCCGATCAAGAAAGTGCAGGTGCGAGCGTGGTCGGCCACCACGCGGAGGGCGACATCGTCCTTCTCGGAGTGTCCGTAACGGGCACCGCTGAGCTCGCTCGCCTTGTCCAAGATGGTGCGGGTGGTGTCGATCTCGTAGATGTTGTCCACGCCCTGCAACAACGCAGCCATCCGCTCCAAGCCCATGCCGGTGTCGATGTTCTTGGCGGGCAGTTCACCCAGGATCGGGTAGTCCTCCTTGGCCGGTCCTGCGCCCCGCTCGAATTGCATGAACACGAGGTTCCAAACCTCGAGGTACCTGCTTTCATCGGCGATCGGTCCACCCTCGGCGCCGTAGTCCGGGCCACGGTCGTAGTAGATCTCCGAACACGGGCCGCAGGGGCCGGGGACTCCCATGGACCAGTAGTTGTCCGCTTGTCCGCGGCGCTGGATGCGATCCAGCGGCAGCCCCACCTTCGTATGCCAGATGTCGATGGCTTCGTCGTCGTCCAAATAGACGGTCACCCACAGCCGAGACTCATCGAACCCATATCCGCCGTCGGCCACCGGCTTGGTCAGCAACTCCCAGGCGAGGGGAATCGCCTTGTCCTTGAAGTAATCCCCGAATGAGAAGTTCCCTGCCATCTGGAAGAAGGACGCATGCCGGGTCGTCTTGCCGACCTCCTCGATGTCGAGGGTGCGCACCACTTTCTGCACGCTGGTGGCACGGGGGTACGGCGCAGGAGCCTCTCCCAGGAAGTACGGCTTGAACGGGACCATCCCGGCGTTCACGAACAACAGCGTGGGGTCGTCTAGGAGCAACGACGCCGACGGGACGATCTCGTGCCCGTTCTCAGCGAAGTAGCGCAGGAAGCGTGTACGGATATCTGCGGAATCCATCAGCGTTCGCTCGTTCCATCACCGGACGCATCGCTGTCCGACGTACGTGACCGGTGATTGAGCGAACGAGAAACCTGATTCACGGTCTGGGTCGCGGCGAGGGCCACCTGCTGAACGGTCAGTGCCACTCCCTGCTCGCGAGCCTGATCGAGCAGGACGCTGCCCTTGCGGTAGGCCCAGATACCCCCGGCGGCACCGAGGGCCGTCCACACCAGTCGTCGCACGAGGGCAAGCCTATGCATCTGCCCGGCGGGCCGTCGTTGGGCTAGGAGTCCGTGCGGTCCGTGGAGTCCGTAGTGCCGGTGGCGTCCCGGCGACCCGAACGGCGATCGGCCAACCGTCGCGCGATCTCACCCCAGCGAGACTCGGCGCCGTGCTCGGTCGGGAGGTAGTACTGCGCTCCGCGCAGGGCCTCGGGAAGGTACACGGCTTCGGCCACCGCGCCCGGAACATCATGCGGGTAGACGTACTGCGTTCCGTGACCGAGTGCCGCGGCCCCCGGATAGTGCGCGTCACGTAAATGCATCGGCACCGTTCCGATGCGCCCGGAACGCACGTCAGCGATAGCCGCATCGATGCCCCGATAGACCGCATTGGACTTCGGGGCCAGGGCCGCATGGACGGTCGCGTGGGCCAAGATGATGCGCGCCTCGGGCATGCCGATCATGGCCACGGCCTGTGCTGCGGCCGTGGTCGTCTGCAGGACGCTCGGGTCCGCCATGCCGATGTCCTCACTGGCCAAGATCATGAGCCGGCGCGCCACGAACCTGGGATCTTCTCCGGCTTCCAGCATCCGGGCCAGGTAATGCAGTGCCGCATCCGGATCGCTCCCCCGGATGCTCTTGATGAACGCGCTTATGACGTCGTAATGCTGATCACCGTCGCGGTCGTAGCGGACAGCAGCGTGCTGGACGGCGGATTCCACAGTGGCAAGATCAACCACCTCGGCACCACTCGCACTCGCGGCATCCAGGGCCGTGAGTGCGCGCCTGGCGTCGCCGGCGCTGATGCGAACGAGGAATTCGATGGCTTCGTCAGCGACCCGGACTGAACCACCCAGTCCGCGCGGGTCGTCGACGGCCCTGCGCACAAGCGTCTCGATGTCGGCATCCGTCAGCGGCTGCAAGGTGACGACGATGCTTCGTGACAGCAAGGGTGCGATCACCGAGAAGCTCGGATTCTCCGTGGTGGCAGCAATGAGCGTGACCCATCCGTTCTCCACGGCCGGCAAGAGCGCATCTTGTTGACTCTTACTGAAGCGATGCACCTCGTCGACGAACAGCACGGTGCCCTGCTGTTGAAGTCGTAATCGATCTCGCGCTTCATCGATCACAGCCCGCACGTCCTTCACCCCGGCTGTGACGGCCGACAGTTCGGTGAAAACCCGGCCGGACTCCCGTGACACCAACGTGGCCAACGTGGTCTTTCCGGTTCCGGGTGGACCCCACAAGATGACGGAGACCGCGCCACGGTCAGGGGATGCAAGCAGCGAACGCAGCGGAGAGCCCTCGGCCAAGGCCGCCTGCTGGCCGACCACCTCGGCAACCGAACGCGGTCGCATACGCACCGCCAGCGGGGCATCGGGCCGATCGGGCAGTTCCCGGTCATCGAACAGGGTCACGGCACCTACCGATCTGGTTCAGTCCTTCTTTGCGGCGAGTGCGAACGGATCGACGTCGATTCCGGCTTCGGTGCGCTGCTGCGCGGTGATCGGCGTGGGCGCTCCGGTAAGCGGATCCTGTCCGCCCCCGGTCTTCGGGAAGGCGATCACGTCGCGCAGCGAGTCCGCATCGGCCAACAGCATGCAGATGCGATCCCAACCGAAGGCGATGCCGCCGTGCGGGGGCGGGCCGTACTGGAACGCCTCGAGCAGGAAGCCGAACTTCTCCTGCGCCTCGTCCTGGCCCAGGCCGAGAATTTCGAACACACGTCGCTGGACGGCACCATCGTGGATGCGGATACTCCCGCCACCGATCTCATTGCCGTTGCACACGAGGTCGTACGCCCAGGCAAGCGCCTCACCGGGTGAACTTTCGGATTCATCGAACCGCTCGATCCATTCGGCATTCGGTGAGGTGAAGGGGTGGTGCACCGCTGTCCACACCCACGCACCTGTGTCGTCTTGGACAGCTTCGAACATCGGTGCATCCACGATCCACACGAATGACCACGCCGAATGGTCGATCAACTCCAAGCGCTCGGCGATCTCCACGCGTGCAGCACCGAGGAGTGCGCGCGCCTCGCTCGGACGACCAGCGGCGAAGAACACCGCATCACCGCGCTGAGCTCCCACCGCGGCAACGAGGCCCTCCCGCTCGGAGTCGCTGAGGTTCTTGGCCACCGGGCCGCCCAGGCTGCCGTCTGCATCCACGGTCACGTACGCCAGCCCCTTGGCACCGCGCTGCTTGGCCCACTCCTGCCAGGCATCGAACTGACGCCGCGGCTGGTCGGCGCCCCCGGGCATGACCACAGCACCTACGTAGTCGGCCTGGAATACCCGGAAGGGCGTGCCCGCGAAGTAGTCGGTGAGGTCTACCAGTTCCAACCCGAATCGAAGGTCGGGCTTGTCTGTGCCGTAACGCTGCATCGCCTCGGCATACGTCATGTGCGGGATGTCGCCGATCTCGACCTTGGCGATCTGCGACCACAGCGCACGGACGACCGCTTCACCGACGTCGATCACATCGGCCTGCTCGACGAAACTCATCTCGATGTCGAGTTGGGTGAACTCCGGCTGGCGGTCGGCCCGGAAGTCCTCATCGCGATAGCAGCGAGCGATCTGGAAATAGCGCTCGACCCCGCCCACCATCAGCAGTTGCTTGAACAGTTGCGGAGATTGTGGAAGCGCGTACCAGTGGCCCGGCTGCAGGCGCACCGGCACGAGGAAGTCACGTGCACCTTCGGGGGTGGAACGCGTGAGAGTGGGGGTCTCGACTTCCACGAAGTCACGATCGAGGAGGACGTCACGAGCGATCTGGTTCACCCGCGAGCGCATCCGCAATGCCTCCCCCGGGCGCGTGCGTCGAAGGTCGAGGTAACGGTGACGAAGGCGAACCTCATCGCCCACATTCACTCGGTCGTCGATCGGGAACGGCAAGGGAGCGCAGGTGGAGAGGACCGTGACCGAATCGGCCACCACCTCGATCTCCCCGGTGGGCAGCTCGGGATTCTCGTTGCCTTCCGGCCGGACCTCGACCTGGCCGGTGACCTGGATGCAGAACTCATCGCGCAACGGGTGCGCTACGTCGGGCTCGCGGATCACAACCTGGACGCGACCGGAGGCATCGCGAAGGTCGATGAAGGCCACACCACCATGGTCACGACGCGAAGCGATCCAACCGGCGACAGTCACAGTGGATCCAGCGTCGCTCGCACGCAGTGTGCCGGCACGGTGGGTTCTGATCACGTTGTTTCCTCCACGGTGAACCGACGAACGACATCGATCACCTCATCTTGGGACAGGGTCTGCTGGGTTCCTTGCCGCATATCCTTCACCTGGACGCTCCCGGCGCCCACTTCGTCCTCGCCGATAATGAGCACCACGGGCGCGCCGCTCCTATCGGCGGCCTTCATCGATCCCTTCAGACCTCTGCTGCCGTACGCCATGTCGCAGCGGACGCCCGCTTCCCGCAGGACCGATAGCAGGTGCACCGCAACATGACGTGCCCGATCGCCGATCGGCACCACGAAGGTGTCCACGCGCGGACCCGCGCCCACCTCTAGTCCCTCTGCTTCGCAGGCCAGCAGGGTTCGATCGGTTCCCAAGCCGAAGCCGATTCCCGACAGTGAGTCGCCGCCCACGGACTCCATCAAGCCGTCGTAGCGGCCCCCACCACCGATGCCGGATTGGGCGCCGAGCAGTGCGTGCGTGAATTCGAAGGTGGTACGGGTGTAGTAGTCGAGCCCGCGAACCAAACGCGGTGCCTCCTGCCATGCCACTTCGGCATCGGACAAGAAACCACGCACGGAGTCGTAGTGCGACGAACAATCCGCGCACAAGTGATCGACCATCAACGGCGCGTTCGTCAATTGCTCGATCACCTCTGGCCGCTTGTCGTCCAGGACTCGTAGTGGGTTGACTGCGGCGCGCGCCCGCGTCGGCTCATCGAGGTCCAACTCGGATAAGAAGCCCATCAGCACTTCCCGGTAGGCCGGTCGACACTGCGCGCAGCCCAGGCTCGTGAGGTCGAGCCGGTACTGCCGCAACCCAAGTCGCCGATAGGCCTCGTCGGCCAGCGCGATAACTTCAGCGTCGAGCGCCGGATCGTCCCCTCCCACCGCTTCGATCCCCACCTGCTGCAGTTGCCGGTAGCGGCCGTGCTGGGGGCGCTCGGCCCGGAAGAACGCACCGGCGTACCACAACTTCACCGGAAGCGACCCTTTGTCCAACCGGTTTTCCACGATCGAGCGCATCACCCCGGCGGTACCCTCCGGCCGTAGCGACAAGGAGCGGTCCCCGCGGTCGGTGAAGGTGTACATCTCCTTGCTCACCACATCGGTGCTCTCCCCAACGCCGCGGATGAAGAGTGCAGTGTCCTCGAAGACGGGAAGTTCGATATACCCGTAACCAGCGTGCCTCGCAGGGTATGCCAGCGCATCACGTACCGCGAGGAACGCAGTCGAACGCGGGGGGAAGTACTCCGGTACTCCCTTGGGTGCTTGGAATTCGACCACGACCGGCTACCCCCTCACATGCCCCGTGTCGGAGGATCGCTCACAGCGCCAGCGGCCGCCGCTTGAAGAAATGGATTCGTCCTGCGCTCGGCTCCGATGGTGGTCTGCGAACCGTGCCCCGGCAGCACCACCACCTGATCGTCCATGGGCCAGATGACGCTGCGAAGACTTTCATCCATCGCAGCAGAACTGCCTCCGGGCAGGTCCGTGCGACCGATGGAGCCCTGGAACAAGACGTCCCCGGATAGCAGCACGTCGGCGTCGTCGACGCGCGGCACCTCGAACACCACCGAACCTTCGGTGTGTCCGGGTGCGTGGCGGACACCGAGGCTGATTCCGGCGATCTCGACGGTGGCGCCGCCTTCTGGCAAGAGTCGAACATCCGATGGCTCGGTCAACTCCAGCGAGTCCTTGGTCATGGCCAGCAACTGTTCGCGGGCTGCAACCAGACTGCTGCCGGCCGGATCGGCGAGCCGATACCGATCGGCGGTGTGGATGTATGCCGGGATATCGAAATCCCGGCTAACCGGAGCCACGCTCCATACGTGATCCACGTGTCCGTGCGTCAACACCACGGCTACCGGCATGAGGCGGTTCTCCTGGACGATCTCGTGCACGCGGTCGATGCTCGCCTGACCGGGATCGACGACGATGCACGGCTCGCCGGGGGCCGAGGCGAGGACGTAGCAGTTCGTGGCCCACGAACCCGCTGCGAATCCCCTGATGAACAACGTTCCTCCTGCTTCGGACCCATGCTTCGGACTCTTGCTCGAGATCGGCCTGCGCATCCCATACCGGCCACAGCCCTCTCAGCCTAGCCACGCCGAAGCATGCCTTTAGACTCGTGCGCCGGCACGTCCGATCAAACCGACTCACCACCAGGAGACCCATGACCTCGTCGAATCGACGCGAACGTGAAGTGGCCCGCGCCAAGTTCGAGCGGCAGCAGGCTCGTCGCGCCGAGCGGGAGGCCAAGGCCAAGTCCCGTCAGCGGCTCATCGCGATCGTGGTCATCGGCGCGCTCGTCCTCGCCGGTGGCGGCTGGGCGGTCATCTCGCTGCTCGGCAGTAACGACGACACCGTCGCCGAGTCCGGTGACACGATCGACGAAGCGGTCGACCAACTGGCCGACGAGATCCAAGCGGGTGAACCGGTCGTGGACGCCTGCTCGGAGCCCGTGCCGGTGCGGGCGGACGATGTGTCCTTCGACACCGCGCCCGATCCCGGATCGGCCACGTCGGGCACCGTGACCTTGACGACCAACTGCGGCGACATCGTGATCGATCTACTCGCCGACGACGCACCAGCGACCGTCGCATCGATCGCCTTCCTCGCCGACACCGGCTTCTACAACGCCACAGCGTGCCACCGGCTGACGACCGCCGGCATCTTCGTGCTGCAGTGCGGCGACCCAGCGGGCAATGGAACCGGCGGCCCGGGCTATCAGCTGCCCGATGAGAATCTGCCTGACGAGGGTGAGGCGAACTATCCGGCCGGAACGGTCGCGATGGCCAACGCCGGCCCGGGAACGGCAGGCTCACAGTTCTTCCTGGTCTACGAGGACACCACTTTGCCCTCCGGCTACACGATCTGGGGCCAAATCACCCAGGGTCTGGATGTAATCCAGGCAATCGCAGCCGCCGGGACCGCCGATGGTGGCGGCGACGGTCTGCCAGCGCAGCCCGTGGTTATCGAATCTGCAACAGTTAGTGCCGCCGGCTAGCCACACGCCTATGCACTGACAGACTGACCTCTGGCCGACCATCGGCCCGGGACCACGGGCGCAACGGACCACCACGAGCCAAGCAGGACAGGAAGCGGGACAGGAGGTGACGAGATGAGCGACGACGCCCAAGGCAGCGTTCCTTCGATTCCCACCCCCGGGGCGCTACGTCGTCCCACGTCCTCGCCCTCGGCACCCGCACCGGCCACCCCCAGCCCGAGCATGGCCTTCGGTCGCGTAGACCCCGATGGCACCGTCTACTTGAAGGCGCCCGAGGGTGAACTGGTCGTCGGGCAGTACGCGGCCGGCACCCCCGAGGAGGGCCTGGCGTTCTTCGCACGAAAGTACGACGACCTCACGGTGGAGATCGACCTCATCACCGTGCGCCTAGCCGACGGTCGAGCCAAGCCCGATCAAGCCCTCGCGGTCATAGAGAAAGTCAAGGCAGGCCTTGCCGAGCGATCGTTCGTAGGAGATGTCGAAGCACTCGAACGCAAAGTCGCTGCCGCCGAGGCCGAGCAACAGGCAGCAGCAGCCCGCCAGGCCGAGCACCGTGAGAAATTGCGCGAGCAGGCCAAAGCCGCACGCACCGAACTCGTGACGGAAGCCGAGAAGCTTGCCGATTCCACCGCCTGGAAGGCCACGACCGAGCGTTTCGCCGCCATGGTCGAGGAATGGAAGGCGCTCCCCCGATCCGACAGGGCACTCGAACAGGAATTGTGGAAGCGCCTTAGTGGCGCACGGGCGTCTTTCGACAAACGCCGCCGGGCGCACTTCGCCGAACTCGATGTGCAGCGTAAGGAAGCGGTGGCCAGAAAGCGCGAACTCATCGCGCAGGCAGAGAAACTCGCTCAATCGACCGACTGGGGTCCCACCACCCGATCGCTCAAGAAACTGATGGACGACTGGAAGCGCGCGCCCCGCACATCTCGATCAGACGAGGACAAGCTGTGGAAGAAGTTCAAGGCGGCGCAAGATTCCTTCTACGACGCCATGAAAGCCGCCGACGCTGCCAAGGATGCGGAACTGGCTCCCAACGTCGAGGTGAAGGAAGCCCTGGTCGTCAAGGCTGAGGCACTTGTACCCATCACCGGCGACTCCGACCTTTCATCCATCAAGAAGCAGTTGCGCTCGATCCAAGAACAGTGGGATAAGGCGGGTGATCTTCCCCGAAACGAGCGCGCACGCCTCGAAGGCCGATTGAAGAAGGTCGAAGACGCCGTTCGCAAAGCCGAATCGAGTGCCTGGGAGCGCGACGACCCCGAGAAGCGCGCTCGCGCCGAATCCACCGCCAATGCGTTCACCGACGCGCTCGCACGCCAGGAGGCCGACCTCGCCGCCGCCCAAAGACGTGGTGACGATGCAGCGGTCCGCAAACTCACCGACGCCATCGAGAGCACGCGCGCACTCCTCGAAGCGGCCCAGCGCATCGCACGCTGAATCATCGGTTTCTTCCTAGACGCGGTACGCGTCGTACCGAATTTCTAGACGCGGTATGCGTCGTAAACACCCTCCACGCCGCGCACGGCCTTCAATACTGAACCCAGATGCTTCGGGTCGGCCATCTCGAACGTGAAGCGCGAGGTGGCCACCCGATCTCGTGTGGTTGCCACGGAGGCACTCAGGATGTTGACGTGAGTGTCGGACAGCGCGCGGGTCACATCCGCGAGGAGTCGCGAACGGTCCAGGGCCTCGACCTGGATGTTGACCAAGAACACGCTCGACGGTGTGGGTGCCCACTCGACTTCCACCTCGCGTTCGGGTTGATCGCGCAAGTTGGGTACGTTCACGCAGTCTTCACGATGGACTGACACACCCGAGCCTCGCGTGACGAAGCCCATGATCGGATCGCCCGGCACGGGTGTGCAGCACCGGGACAATTTCACCCACAAGTCGTCGGCGCCCTTGACCACCACACCGACGTCGTGCGAGGTCGATGCTCGCCGGCCCGGTGCCGGGGTGATCGTCTCGGCAGCATCGTCGGCAGCCCCATCGACCCCCCCGGCGGCATCCACCAGACGCTGAACGATGGTGGCTGCGGAGATGCGCCCTTCGCCGACCGATGCGTACAGGGCGGTCACGTCGGCCTGGTTGAGATCGGCGGCGATCGTCGAAAGGGCCTGGTTCGTCATCAGTCTCTGCAGCGGCAGACCCTTCTTGCGCATCGCTCTCGCGATGTGGTCCTTACCGTTATCGATGGCCTCGTCGCGTCGTTCCTTGGAGAACCACGCCTTGATCTTGGTCCTGGCCCTCGGCGATGCAGCGAAGTTAAGCCAATCGCGACTCGGGCCGGCCCCGTCTGCTTTGGACGTGAAGATCTCGATGACGTCGCCACTTGCCAATTGCGACTCCAGCGGGACGAGTTTGCCGTTCACCCGCGCGCCGACACAGCGGTGACCCACCTCCGTGTGCACCGAGTAGGCGAAGTCGACCGGCGTGGCTCCGGAGGGCAGGGCCATGACATCGCCCTTGGGAGTGAACACGTACACCTCTGCCGATCCGAGGTCATAGCGAAGGGAGTCAAGGAATTCGCTCGGATCGGCCGTTTCCCGCTGCCAGTCGAGCAGTTGCCGCAGCCATGCGAAGTCGTCCGCGCTGGAGCGACCGTTATCGGACTGCTTGTACTTCCAGTGAGCTGCCACTCCGAGTTCAGCTGCTTGGTGCATCTCGTGCGTGCGGATCTGCACCTCGACGACCTTGCCATCCGGACCGATGACCGTGGTGTGCAAGGACTGGTACATATTGAATTTGGGCATCGCAATGAAGTCCTTGAAGCGACCGGGCACCGGACTCCACTGTGCGTGGATCGTTCCCAGGACCGCGTAGCAATCGCGAACGCTCTCCACCAGGATCCGAACGCCCACGAGGTCGTAGATGTCGTTGAAGTCACGGCCCCGCACGATCATCTTCTGGTACACGGAGTAGTAGTGCTTGGGGCGTCCAGTCACACTCGCTTTGATGCGGCTGGACTTCAACTGCCCTTCTATGTCGGAGATGACCTGGGTCAGATACTTTTCCCGAGATGGAGCCCGATCCCCCACGAGGCGGACAATCTCCTCGTACATCTTCGGATACATGGTTGCGAAGGACAGGTCCTCCAGCTCCCACTTGATGGTGTTCATTCCCAGACGATGCGCGAGTGGTGCGTAGATCTCCAAGGTCTCCTTGGCCTTCTTCTGCTGCTTTTCCTCGGGGAGCCATTGCAGTGTCCGCATGTTGTGCAGGCGATCAACAAGTTTGATAACCAAAACCCGAATGTCGCGAGCCATGGCCACGACCATTTTGCGCACCGTCTCCGCAGCCGAAGCTTCGCCGTAGGTGACCTTGTCGAGTTTGGTCACACCATCGACGAGGAGGGCGACTTCGTCGCCGAAGTCCTCGCGCAGCGCATCCAGCGAGTACCCGCAGTCCTCGACGGTGTCGTGCAATAAGGCGGCAGCCAGCGTGGGGCCCGGCATTCCCAGATCCGCCAGGATCTCGGTGATGGCAAGCGGGTGGGTGATGTACGGCTCACCGGAGTGCCGCTTTTGATCTCTGTGCAAGTAGGCGGCCATCTCATACGCACGGGCTACCAGGCGGGTATCCGCCTTGGGGTGGTAGCGCCTCAGGTCACGCAGGACGGGCTCGAGCTCGGGGTGGTTAGAACGCGGGCCAGCCAACCGAGCGAATCGGTGACGCAGGCCACCGGTGTCCGAGCCAGGCTCGGTGACAACAGGCATGTTCTTAGCCACGTTCACCTCCTGGTCGAGGCTCAGTGTACGTCGGCCTTGGATCAACGACGCTTACGTCGCGACTGCCTTTTGGGTTGCTGACGCTCGCTGGTGTGCGTGCGCGCGTATTCGCGCAACTGCTCCGGCGATGCAGCAGCACTCGGAGACATGCTGACCGACGACTTCGGGTGGTCGTCGGCCGACTCACCATCGCCGGAGGTCTTCTTCGACGCCACCCCCTTCGCGGCTTGCTTGCGTCGGGCCTGCACCCGAGCCGCCAATGCCTTCATGTCCGGCTGACGGCTCTTGAGCTGGGCGAGCACCGAAGTGGCGATGAACAGGGACGAGTAGGTGCCCACTGCGGTACCGATCGCCAGTGCCACCGCGAGATCCAGCAGCGTGCCGGCTCCGAGCAGACCAGCTCCTACCACGATGATCGCCAAGACCGGCAGCAAAGAAGTGATCGAAGTGTTGATGGATCTGACCACCGTTTGATTGACCGCCAGGTTCGCAGCTTCGTCGTAGGTCATGATCGACTGGCCGGCGATCCCTCGGGTGTTCTCCTTCACCTTGTCGTAGACCACCACGGTGTCGTAGAGGGAATACGCAAGGATCGTCAGGACACCGATGGCGGTGGCCGGGGTGACCTGCAACCCGAACGCGGCGTAGATGCCGATGGTGATCACGAGGTCGTGTACGAGTGCCACGAGGGCACCGATGGCCATCCGCCATTCGAAGTAGATCGATAGGAAGATCGTGACGAGCACCAGGAAGATGGCCAGGCCCTGCAGTGCGGCGGTCGAAATCTGGGCACCCCAGGTGGGACCCACGACCTGGACCGTGATGTCGGAGCCGGACACTCCACACGTCTCACCGAGCACTTCGGACAACGCGATGGATTCCGCGCTGGTCAGGGGGATCGTTTGCACCCGCATCGTGCCCGAGCCAGCCACGGTGACGATCGTCTGTCCGCCGGTTTCGGCTTCGGCAACCGCGCGAGCATCTTCCACCGAGCATGTTGCGTTGGGGATGGCGAAGTCCGCGCCACCCCGGAACTCGATTCCCAAGTTCAAGCCGCGAACGAGCAGCGCCCCGATCGCGACGATGAGGAGCACAGCGGAGATCGTGTACCAGGTCTTCCACTTGCTGATGAAATCGAAGGACACCTCACCTCGGTACAGGCGCTGTCCGAATCCACTCATGACCGAACCTCCGCTTCCTGCTCCTCGGCGCTGGAACCCTCGGCATCGGGAGCTTCCGCCTCGCGGGCCTTGCGCTCCCGGTAGTCGTCCCGCCGCTTGCGCCTCGACTGACCGGCCAGGGAGTCGATCACGCTGTTGCCACCAATGCGGTCCGGATCCAAGCCGGTCAGTTTGGATCCACCTTGCATCAGCTTCGTGCGACCGAGCAGCACCACGATCGGATGGGTGAACCAGAACGCCATGATGAGGTCGATGACAGTTGTCAGACCCAGAATGAACGCGAACCCTCGGACGCTGCCCACCGACAGGAAGTACAGCACCACTGCTGCGAGGAGCGTGACGAAGTCGGCTGCGAGCAAGGTCCTGCGCGCACGAACCCAACCGCTGTCGCAGGCCTGCCGCAGAGTACGTCCGTCACGAAGTTCGTCGCGCATCCGTTCGAAGTAGACGATGAAGGAGTCAGCGGTGATACCCACCGCAACGATGGCACCTGCCACACCTGCGAGCGTGAGCGTCAATCCGATCGTCTTAGAGAAGATCACGATCGCTAGGTACAGGATCGCTCCGGCCACAGCCAGGGAGACGATCGCCACCACGCCGAGCAGGCGGTAGTACAGCAGCAGGTAGAGACTGACCAATCCCAGGCCGATCAAACCGGCGATGATGCCGGCTCGTAGTTGGTCACCGCCCACCGTTGCCGAGACGGACGTGACATCCACCACCTCGAGAGTGACCGGCAGTGCGCCGTACTTCAGGACGTTCGCAAGGTCACGAGCCTCCTGGGCGTTGAAGTCACCCTCGATTTGCGCCTGTCCGCCGATGATCGGTTCGTTGAAGCGCGGAGCCGAGACCACTACGCCGTCGAGCACGATCGCAAAGGCATTACACGGTGTTGCACCTGTTCCACACTCGGGCAGAGCACTCAGTGCGGTCGAGGCGTTAGCGAGCGCGCCGGCGCCTTCGGAGTCGAACTGCAATGTCACGACCCAGCCGATGCCCTGCTGCGTCAATTCCGCATTGGCGTCCGTGACGTTCACACCCTGGATGAACGCCGGCTCCATCACGTACTTCTGCGCACCGCTTTGGTCGCAGGCACCCAACCATTGCTCCGGGTTATCGGGAGTGCCCCCTGCGAGGTTCACCGGGTCCAGACAGTTGAGCGCATCGACCTCAGCCTGGAACTCAGGGCTGTTCTCGGGTGCCTGGACGATCTCCGCAGTGCGCGCTCCGCCTCGATCGGCGGTCTCGCCGTCGGCCGGAGTCTCGCCGTCGGCCGGAGTCTCGCCGTCGGCCGGAGTCTCGCCGTCGGCCGGAG
>CAYPSE010000008.1:26033-31495 GCA_964413305.1 uncultured Rubrivirga sp.
TCTCGCCGTCGGGGACCTCTTCGCCGGTGGCTGCATCGGCATCAGCGTCGGTCTCATCCGCAGGGAACGGGCTGAGCACATTCCACACCGGGCGGAAGTTCAATAATGCGGTGCGCTGCACGAGTTCGACGACGCGGTCTTGCCCCACACCGGGAACGGATACGACGATGGCCGCGGAGTTACCCGACCCCTGGGTCGTGACCTCGGCCTCCGCAACACCGAGACCGTCCACGCGCGCTCGGATGATCTCAACGGACTGCGCCAACTGCTCTTCGGTGATTTCCGTGCCTTCGACCACCGGCTGGGGAACCATGACCACCTGGGTGCCACCCTGCAGGTCCAGTCCCAGTCGGACCGAGGAGTCCGTTCCAGGCCAGAAGGCCCACAGCGCACTGCCGATAAGCAGCACCACAAGGGCGATCAACGATCGCCCGGGCTTGGATGTCGCGGGTGGTGCCACAGGTCTCCTTCAGCGAAAACAGATAAGTGGAACGAAGCCGGATCAGGACTGTTCGGGCCCAGCCTCCGGCGGCGCATCGGCGACCGTCCCTGGTGCCGGCTCGATGACCCGGGCAACCGCCGCGGGCACCATCCGAACGAAAACGCCCGGGGAAATCTCCAGGCTGATCTCGTCGTCAGCCACCACGGCGATGGTCCCCATCATTCCTGCAGTGGTCATGATCTGGGCTCCCGGAGCGAGTGCGGAAACCATCTGCGCCTGCTGTCGCTGCCGCATCTTCTGCGGACGGATGAGCAGGAAGTAGAAGGCCACTACCAGTAGCAGGATGGGTGCGAGGGCCACGAGGTCCACGAATCACTCCTGAGTCTCTTGTGTCCACCCGTGCCAGGCTGCACACGCGCCCCGGGATTTCCGGTGGAGACGAGGGTACCTAGCCGTCCCTGCGTTCCGACGGTGCCCCTCTGCTTATCCGGGACCCTTGCCGGGGGGCTCGTCCATCAGGTCATCTGCCCAGGGCAGCACACCTTGTCCAGGAGCATCCATCGGGGCGGTGCGCCCGATGTGCTGCCAGCCAGCGGCGGTAGCTATCCGGCCACGAGGGGTGCGCATGAGTAGGCCGAGGCGCACCAAGAACGGCTCGGCGACCGTCTCGATGGTTTCCGGTTCCTCGCCTACGGCTACCGCCAGGGTGCTCAAGCCCACCGGTCCCCCACCGAAGCGATCAACGATGGCCTCCAGCACGGCGCGATCGATGCGATCCAGTCCCACCGCATCAACTTCATATAACTCCAAGGCCGACATTGCAGCGTCCGCATCCACCACACCCGAGCCATGCACCTGCGCCCAATCTCGGACCCGACGAAGCAAGCGGTTGGCGATGCGAGGAGTACCGCGGCAGCGTCCAGCGATCTCCGATCCGCCCTCGTCGGTGATCGTGACGTCGAGCAATCCGGCACTGCGTCGGACAATCCGCTCCAAGTCGACCGGATCGTAGAAGTCCAAGTGCGCGGTGAAGCCGAAGCGATCGCGCAGCGGACCTGGCAGCAACCCCGCGCGGGTGGTGGCTCCAACCAAGGTGAAGGGCGAGATATCCAACGGAATCGCCGTGGCGCCAGGACCTTTGCCTACCACTACGTCAACGCGAAAGTCCTCCATCGCGACGTACAACATCTCCTGGGCGGCACGTGCGGTGCGATGAATCTCATCGATGAAAAGAACTTCACCAGGCTGCAAACTCGACAGCACCGCTGCCACATCACCGGCGTGCTGGAGCGCCGGCCCCGAGGTCATCCGGATGGGCGCGGACAACTCACTGGCGATGATCGCCGCCAAGGTGGTCTTGCCCAAGCCGGGGGGACCGCTCAGTAAGACGTGATCGGACACCCCTTCGCGCCTGCGCGCGGCCTCCAGGACCAGACCGAGTTGACTCTTGACTCGGTCCTGTCCGACGAACTCGACGAGGGTCGTGGGACGCAGCGCACCGTCGAGAACGTAATCGTCGTCGTCCGCCCCAGGATCCAAGACGCTCACGATCGGTCCAGACTGCGTAGTGCCTCTTTGAGCAACGTCCCCACGTCGGGATCATCGGCATCGGTGATGTCGCCCAGCCTTGCTGATAGTTGCTCCACCGCCGTCTCGGCCTCCCGTGAGTTCCAGCCGAGCGAGGTGAGGCCGGCGGCCACCGCTGTTCGCCACGATCCATCGCCCCGGGAACCCGCAGGCGCCGGACCCGCGATCGACGGTCCGAGTCGATCCTTCAACTCGAGCACGATGCGCTGCGCACCCTTCTTGCCGATCCCCGGAACCTTGGTGAGGGCCGCAAGATCGTCGGCCTCGACTGCCCGCCGCAGATCCTCGGGACCGAGAACGCTCACCAGGGCCAGAGCGATCCGCGGTCCGATGCCGCTGACCGTCTGCACTTGTTCGAAAACCTGACAGTGCTCGGCTTCGGTGAAGCCGTACAGCGTCCAGCCGTCTTCGCGCACGACCAGAGCCGTGTGCAGGTGCACCTCGCCGCCTAGGCGCAGATCCGTGCTCACCTGGGGTGGCACCAACACCCGAAGGGCGATAGGCCCAAGGTCGACCGACAGGTGGTCGACCCCCACCGCCACAACGGTTCCGCGAATTCGATCGATCATCGATATGCCGTCGCCTTCATTTGCTCGATGCGTGCCTTCTCCAAACGCAGCGCAGCCGCTCCGCGCCAGGCCTGGCATATCGCGATAGCTGCGGCGTCGGCGGCATCGGCTGGCTTCGGTGCCTCCGTCAGGGCCAAGACTCGGGTAACCATGGCGGTGACCTGCGACTTATCGGCCCGACCGTTACCGGTGACCGCGGCCTTGACTTCGGTCGGTGTGTGCAAGGCGACGTCGATACCTCGACGGGCTGCGACCAAAAGGGCAACGGCCGCCGCTTGGGCCGTAGCCATAGCCGTGCGAACGTTGTGCTGACTGAACACCCGCTCCACCGCAACCACATCGGGGGCATGCTCGGACACGAGGGCTTCCAACCCCCGCTCGAGTTCCGCAAGGCGAATCTCGACGGGCGAATCGGCATCGGTCCGCAGCACGCCGATGAAACGAAGGCTCACCCTCCGCCCGGGAGCACCATCGATCACCGCCACGCCGCAGCGGGTGAGGCCCGGGTCCACGCCGAGGACACGACGATCCGCAACCACGCCATCTACTCCCGCACACTTGAGTCGACACGCGAACCGCATCGAACACCTGTACGGATACGCTAGCCCGGCGGTGTGTCAGCCACACGTGGGCGCGCCGGTCATCGGCCGTTCGGCTCGCCCGCATTCCGACGAGGCCACAGCGGCACTAGCCCTCCGGCCGGGAATACCTGTCGGCCGGCCCCACCACATCGCCGGTCACGAGCTCGAATCCCCAGCGCAGGTCCTCGACCAGTTCACCATGGTCGACCACGCACCGATCGTCGGTGGAAATCCCGATGCAGGCCGAACCGTCGTAGGTGACCATCGTGACGTTGACAGCCGCGCCGATGGTCGCGACGAGCGGGAATGCCGCCACCATCCGAGCACCCGCCAAGTAGAGCGGAATCGGTGGCCCGGGAACGTTGCTGGTGGTGATGTCCGAAGTCTTGGCCGCGTGCGCGAGAACCGGGACGGGCACGAACCAGCTCACATCAGCGAGGGGATCTGCCATGCGCATGGCAGGTGCCCCACGCCAGGTGTCGACTAGGTCATGGGCCGTGGCCATCCGCTCATCAACGCCCAGCCCATGCACGGGGATCTCGAATCGTGCGATGGCAACGGCATTGGACGCCTGGGCACTTCGATCACCGGCGTCGCCGCGCAGGCTGATGGGAACGTTGACCCGCAACTCTTCGACCGCGGCACCGTATCTCTCGTGATAGCGATCGACGCCCGCGGTCACTGCCGCCATGAAGGCGTCGTTCACACTGAAACCGCGGGACTTCGCCGCCTGCTTCAAGCCCGCGAAGGGGAACTCGAAGGCCCCGAAGTGATAGGTGGTTCCTCGCTCGGTCCACACCGGCGACAGCGGTGCCTCGGGAACCGACAGCGCCTTCCCGATGGATTCCACCGTCTGGCGAACGACGTTGACCGCGCCTCCGGGATCACCAAGGGCCTGCAGCGCCACCTGCCCCCCAGCACGAAGTGCGCCCTCGGCCCCCTCACGCAGGCGCGCGAGGTTGTCCTCCATGTTGGCCCGCGCGATGTCCAGCAAGCTCACATCGGCTCCTCGCGGAACCTCCGGAGTGGGTGGATCGTCGGGGTTCGGATCGGCGCCGAGTTCGAACAGCGACAAAGCCATCATCACGGTGGCCTGTCCATCGGCGATCGAGTGATGCAACTTGAGGGCGAAGGCGGCCTCGCCTCCGGGTAGACCCTCGACCAGTACCGCTTCCCAAAGGGCGCGATTGCGGTCGAAGTCGGTCAGCGACATTCGGCGCACATCCGCCAGGACATCCGACCATCCGCTGCCCTCCGGTAAGCGATAGCGGTGCACGTGGACATCGATGTCGAAATCGGGATCCAAAGCCAGCCGCGGAGCGGAGATACCGAACAATCCATAGAGCGGACGCATCCGCAGGGTCGGCACGAAATGGGTCAGCCGCTCCAGGCGCGTGCGCAGCCGCTGCCAATCGGGTGTGGAGTCGAGTACTGCAAGTGCCACTACGGTGCTGCGCATCCGTGGGTCACCCGCAGCGGTGCGGAAAGTGGCGGCATCCCAGCCACGCAGCTGTGCGCCTACCGGGTTGTCGCCGGTCACGGACTAACCCACCTTCTCCATGACGTCGTCGCTGACGTCGAAGTTCGCGTATACGTTCTGAACGTCGTCGCTGTCTTCCAACGCCTCGATCAAGCGGAAGACCTTGGTCGCACCGTCCTCGTCGAGCTCGACGGTCACCGAGGGAAGGAACGTCGCTTCGGCGGAGTCGTAGTCGATCTCTGCGCCCTGCAGCGCGGTGCGAACCGCCACTACGTCGGTGGCCTCGCTCACCACTTCGAAGGATTCACCAAGATCGTTGACTTCCTCCGCACCGGCGTCGAGTACCGCCATGAGCAGATCGTCCTCGGTGAGGCCATCTGCCTTGGGGACGATGATCACGCCCTTGCGGTTGAACATGTAGGACACAGACCCCGGATCGGCCATCGATCCACCGTTGCGCGTCATGGCCACACGCACTTCGCCGGCGGCACGGTTGCGGTTGTCGGTGAGGCACTCGATCAACACGGCAACGCCATTCGGTCCGTAACCCTCGTACATGATCGTCTGCCAATCCGATCCGCCTGCTTCGGCACCCGAACCGCGTTTGATCGCGCGCTCGATGTTGTCTAGCGGAACCGATGACTTGCGCGCCTTTTGGATGGCGTCATAGAGCGTCGGGTTGCCGGCGGGGTCGCCGCCGCCTTGCCGCGCGGCCACCTCGATGTTCTTGATCAACTTGGCGAAGAGTTTGCCTCGCTTGGCGTCGATGACCGCCTTCTTGTGCTTGGTGGTCGCCCATTTGG